>CAIKZE010000447.1 GCA_903831825.1 uncultured Lentisphaeria bacterium
CAAAAAATATAAAAAACAAGCTAATAACGACCATTAACTTAGCGGCATTCGGGTCAGAACCCGATAAGATTAAAGCTGTTTGAGCGAGGTCTTACCACATATTTTTACAATCATTTCTAAAATTCTATTTTTGGGGATAGAGTCTTTGGCGGGGTCTGTCTACTTTATTTATATTTTGAGTTATACAAAAACTGGTTTATTACATATCGCCTTTTATGATTTTACCATAATTACTTTCAATTTTCTCTTTACAGACTTGTCGTAAATAGTCTAATTTAACTCCTCTTAGTGTGTTAGTAAAGGTTTCACTTATTCCTGCTTCATCATTGACAGACCCGCTGTAAGTAACCAAGCTTTCTTTGGTTTCGGTATCATTAACAAATGTAACGAAAATGAAAATTTCCTTTTCGGTCAAAACATGAATAGTAGAAATGTGCTTCAAGTGTTTACTCATATTCCCCCCGTGTCTAAAGCACTATAATGAATTAAAAATAATATGTAAAACACAATAATCAACTATCAATGGAAAAAAAAACAAAAATTCATAAAAATATGCTTGCTGCATAATTGCGCCTATCTCCCAAATTGTACAATTCGCCCAAACCTAAAAAAATTACTCCGGGAATTACTCCTAGCTCTTTGTTTCACAGGTCATTTTATATTTTCAAAAATTGCAGATGTCATTTTTTCGAATAACACAACACTGGATGTGAAGTATTTAGTTTTTTACCTTTTTTTTTACCTGGGCTGCCCCCATCTGTTTTACAATTTTATGCATAAATAATCATAATTTTGCTATATAAATGGTCTTTAAGGAGCTGTAAAATAATAAATATTACAACTTCCGGTGCATGATGACATAATTCCATTCCGGATGGAATTCGTGATATCGTATGTCCAATTCCGCAAAATCCTTATCATGGACTTTCTCTCCAAGCTTATATTCGTTCCTGTTTATGACTGCTTTGATTTTCAGCCCGGTCTTTGTGGTTGTACCGGCGATCAAATTGACAATTACCTCTAAAGAAACAAGCGGTTTACCACGCCAGTTCATTGATATGGCGGAGAACATTCTATGTTCAATCTTATTCCACTTGCTCGTCCCTGGCGGGAAATGGGAAACATATATATTGAGTCCGTACTTGTCCGCAAACCGCTGTAATTCTTTTTTCCATAGCCTGTTGCGTGATCCATTGCTTCCTCCTCCGTCAGCGGTTATAAAAAGCGAATGAGCATCCTCGTATTTTTCCTTTCCCATTGATAACCACCATTTCTCAATGGTCTCAACTGCAAACTGTGCCGTATCGTGGCTTATTCCAACACTGACAAAGCCTTCATTCAGGTTCAAATCATAAACCCCGTAAGGTGTTGCACGTCCCAGCACCGGATCAATAAAATCATATACTTTTACTTCTTCCGGATTGCCCGTTGGACGATATTCGTGCCCGTTATTTTTAAACTCGCCAACCAGTTCTTTCTTCTTCGCATCGACTGAAATAATTGGTTGGTTTTCTCCCATGAACTGCACGGCAGTGTCATTGATGTGCTCAAATTGAGCATCTCGATCCGGTGAATTACCTCCCTCTTGAGACTTTTTGTTTGATTGCAGAGTGTAGCCCAGCTTGTCAAGAAGCTTGCCAACAGTCATATGGCTGATATTGTACCCCATGCGCTTCATCTCTTCGCTCAATTTGCGCAAGCTCCTGCTGGTCCAGCGCAAAGGAGATTCCGGGTTGCCGCGCTCATAAGGCTTAATCAGACTTTCCAGTTTTTTCAACACTTCCGGCGTCTCATTATCAAGACTTTTGCGTCCGCCGCCAATCTTGCGCTGCCGCTGCTCCTGCTCACTCACTGCGTCTACTGTATTTTGAATTTTAAGTTCTTCTATTCCCGCATAGATGGACGGGCGAGAGAGGCCGGAGAGTCGGGATACTTGGCTTATGCCCCCATATCTCATCCCAAGAGCAGCAGCACTCGCAACCAAACGGGTTGTTCGCTCATCCAATAAATCAGATACCATATTGAAAAATTTCTTACCGTCAATCTCATTTACCATATTATTCCAAACTCCTTTATCGAGGTTGGAATAACATAGCATCAATACGTGCAGTTGTAAAGTTTATTTATTTACAGCTCCTAAGAGGTAAAAATGAACGAACTTCGCGAGACATACATTACCATAGAGCGGTATCTTTTTCCAATGCTGGAGGAAGAATTTGGCGAATTGACAGCCAAACAGAAAGAATTTGTGCGCGTGCTTGAACTGGTTCGTCCGTC
>CAIKZE010000448.1 GCA_903831825.1 uncultured Lentisphaeria bacterium
CATACGGCACGCAGCCGACATGACGAGAGCGCAACCGCTTCGCGGCAAGGCCCTTTTGAGTTTATTTGAAAATGTCTCCGTCCCCCGATATTCATATCGGGCTTCCGTCGGCATTACCAAATAATTCTCAAAATTGCTCTTATCTTTACTTACTTTAAGATTGCGAATCGGTATTAAAATTCAAAAAGAATTGTCAAATCGTCGCAGGTTTATAGAGGCATGACCGGGAAGGCAAAAGAAACGGCGCCGGAATCCGGCGCCGTTTATGATTCAATTCAATTTCCGCGTCTGGTTATTGGGCGGCGGCGGGAGCCGTTTTTTCGGCGGGAGTTGCGACGGCGGGAGTTGCGACGGCGGGTTTCTTTTGTTTTTCCGCAAAGTCCTTGGCTATTTTCTCCATTTCCGGCATCAGCTTCATCATGATTGTCTGCATCAACTGCATTGTTTTCTGCTGCATTTCCGGCTGTTTCTCCAGCAGTTTCTTGCCGACGGGCGACTCGTAGAATTTGATCATCGCTTCAAGTTCTTCCGCAGTAAATGATTCAGCATAGATGTTTATAATAGGGACTTTAAGCTTTTCCCAGTTCAATTCCTTGGACACCAGATCCATCATCATGCGGTTGAGCTCTTCCATATTCTGAAGTTCCTGGCCCTTGAGTCGCTTCGCCATCATACTCAATTGTATTTTCTTCCCCATCTCAAGGGAACGGGTCATTGTTTCACTGATTTTCATGGTGGTCATCAACTTTTCCGCCAGTTCCTTGTTTTTGGCCGCGTCAGCGGCGGGTTCGGCGGCGGTTGCGACGGAAACAAAGGCAAAAAGCGCCATAACAAGCATTGCAATCTTCTTCATAATTTTTACTCTTTCATTTGATGTTTAAATTCTATTGTGCCGAACCGCTAAAATCTCCATTTTTCGGCTCTGGCTTTCTCTGCTTCGAATCTTCCATAATCGTTCCGGTAATCCTCCTCTTTTATTTAATGTTGATTGTTTATGGTCTATTGGTGACTAGTCCGCTCTTTATAACGCTTGATATAAACTTCGCAACCGTAAATTAATTTAGCTCTGCGGAAATTCAAGCGTGAAAAATCGTTTCTTAATTCAGTTTCCATCAAGTCCCGTTAAGCTTCAAATTTGAAAACGTCTTCAACCGTGGCGCCGAAGACTCTGGCAATGCGGAATGCCAATTCCAGCGACGGATTGTATTTGCCTGCTTCAAGCGCCAATATCGTCTGGCGCGTGACGCCTGACTGGTCCGCCAATTCCTGTTGCGTCATTTCGTCATGATCAAAGCGCAACCGCCGGATTTGATTTTTCAGCTTCGATGTTTCAGGCATTTACATCCCTCCGGTAAAGTATCACAATTACCAGCGAACGGACAAAATAAACCATAATTCCGGAAATACCGACAAAGAGGGCGGGAACACCGACCCCTATTGTAATTTTTGCATTAGGTCCGTATATAAAAAACGGCGCCATTAAACAAGCGACAAAAAAGAGCCAAAACACCGAATATGCTACAATCGATGCCTTTTGCGAAATCTCCCGGTCACGTTCATCCATGATAATTTTCCCTGCTTTCCGTTCCTTGCGCCCTATCAAGCCGGTTAATCCCAGCAGGCCGGTGAACCCAAATGCGGCCATTGCCGCCGGATGAAATCCGATACATGCAACAATCGCCAAATATAAACAAACAGTTATAATTATAACCATCAGCGTGAATCTGGCCTGCCTTTCCAATACATTCATTTTCCCGCCTCCAAATTTATCTGGTGTTAGATTAACTATACATAATATAATATATTTTTTACATAATGTCAAGTTTATATTACATTATGGCGCAATTTTTTTGACTACAAATCTAATGATGGAGTGGGAATAATGGGAATAATGGGAATAATGGGAAATCGCGCTAGCGGGTCCGCTCGCCCTGTACCGCAGAATGAATCAGGCAACCGCCTGTTTCTGTTATTTGGATTTTATCATTAGTTTTCATTCCTCATAATTCCCAAATTATAAAAAAACGTCGGGAGAACCGGATGGTTATTTCTGGAGCATTTGAATGGCTTCGCCATCGCCCTTCTGGGCGGCTTTCGTAAGCCATTTCAGGCCTTCGACAGCATCTTTTTGGGTGCCGATGCCCTTGAGATAACAGACTGCCAGACGGCGTTGAGCGCGGGGATCGCCTTGAAGCGCGGCTTCCCTGAACCAGTAGAACGCCGCGCCAAGGTCCGCGGGAATGACATCGCCCTTTTCAAAATAACAAGCCAAATTGAATTGCGCCTGGGCATTGCCTCTGTTCGCCGCCTGATAAAAATAATCAACTCCGGCTTTCACGTCTTGAGGCATGCCAATGCCTTCCACCGAAAATACGCCCAGCTTAAACAGCGCATTGGAGCTGCCCTGCTTGGCCGCTTTACGCAGCAGATCCACGGCTATCGAAATATTCTGTTTGACATACTGTCCGCTGGTATAGTATTCCGCCATTTTCACCAGGGCCATCGGCAAGTTGGCGTCGGCGGCTTCCTGGATCAGATCAAACGCCTTTTTCGAGTCCTGCTTGACTCCAACGCCGTACTCATAGCAATAGGCCAGTTTGCCTTTGGCTTCGATGTCTCCGGCGGCGACGGCTTTGTTCAGCCAGTAGACCATTTGAGTTTCATCTTTGACGCCGCCGATGCCGCCGAAGTAACAGTCCGCCAGGCGGCGCATGGCCGGGATATCGCCGGCGGAGGCGGCGCGTTTGAACATATTGAACGCGTTCAGTTCGTCATCCGGTTTTTTGTCTTTGGCCTCTTTCTTGAGATAAAGGTTGGCCAGTTCCCGGACTGCCGGCATAAAACCGGCATCGTCAAGCTCTCTCAGAATTTCTTCGGCCTTGGCAAAATCGGAAAAAACCGCGGGAGTGCGGTCATCGGTGGAGTTGTCCGGCGGAATGCCCTCGACATAACAT
Source organism: uncultured Lentisphaeria bacterium (assembly GCA_903831825.1). Classification (GTDB taxonomy): domain Bacteria; phylum Verrucomicrobiota; class Lentisphaeria; order Victivallales; family Victivallaceae; genus CAIPAT01. Next base: position 2,955 of record CAIKZE010000448.1, read on the forward strand.
AGCGCCAGATTGAATTTAGCTTCTTTAATGTCCTGTTCGGCAGCCATTTTATAATAGCGGAATGCGTGGTAGCGGCTCCGCTTGACGCCGATGCCGCGTTCATAGCAGATCGCCAGGTTGAATTCAGCGGCGGCGTTGCCATGTTTTGCCGCCCGGCGGTACCAGTGGACCGCAACGGCATAGTCCTGGGGGCGTCCTTTGCCGTAAAAATATTCATCGGCCAGTTTCAACTGTGCCTGGACATTGTCTTTTTTCGCTTGTATGCGCAAGTCGTCATCATCCGAATCAATCAGGGCATCGTCTTTCTCCGCCGCATCCTGCCCCCGGCAGATGCGGGGAACAAGAAACAGCAGCGCGATACAGGACAGTTTTAAGGCCAATTTAAGCATAAGTTATCATCATATTGCAGTTTAAAGAGGCCATGCGGTCGTCAGCCCTTGAGTTCTTTAAGCTTGCTTTCCAGTTCTTCTATTTTTTTCGAAAGCTTTTCGACTCTTTTGGGCAGGGTCCACCTGGTCATGAATTCCCGCTGACTTTCGGCGGGCGTACCCAGGGCGATGGCTCCGGCCGGCAAGCTTTTGACCACGCCGGAAGTGCCGGCCACCTGCACGCCGTCACCCAGCGTAATATGGCCGTTAACGCCGGACTTGGCGGCTAAAATAACGCCGCGGCCGAGTTCGGCGCTGCCGGCAATACCCGACTGGGCGACCAGCAGCGAACATTCGCCGATAACTACATTATGCGCGATCATGACCTGATTGTCAATCTTGACGCCGGTTTTGATCCAGGTCTTGCCGAATCTGGCGCGGTCAATGGTGGTATTCGCGCCGATTTCAACATCGTCGTCAATTTGAACAATGCCGGTCTGCGGTATTTTGATGATGCCTCTGGGGCCGGGAACGAATCCGAAGCCGTCGCCGCCGACCACCACGCCGGGATGCAGGATGGCGCGGTTGCCGATATAGCAGCGGTACATGACCGTGACATTCGGGCTGATAAAGCAGTTCGCTCCGATTTTCGACTCGTGTCCGATATAGGAACCGGCGCCGATTACGGTATTATCGCCGATTACTACATGGTCGGAGATTACCGCGCAGGGGCCGATGTGGACATTGCCGCCGATAACGGCGGAACTGGAAACAACTGCCGACGGATGAATCCCGGCCGGATATGTCGGCGCCGGCGGCGCAAAAACCATGATTACTTTGGAAAAAGCCAGGTCAACGCTTTCGCAGACAATGAATGTCCTGCCGTTAAGCGGTTCGTCTTCAAGCTCTTCGCAAACCAGTACGACCTGCGCCTTGGTGGTTTCAAGCTGGCTCTGGTACTTTTTGTTGCCCACGAAAGAGGCCTGATCGGGAGTGGCGTCTTTCAGGGATGAAACCCCCGTGACCATTTTTGTTTCATCGCCGAGAAGTTTTCCGCCGACTAATTCCGCAAGTTGTTTGGCGCTGACGCTTTTCATTAGCTTTCCCCGTTATTTAAATTAAGATTAAGGTTGTTTAGTGGTTTCGGCCGGTTTCTGGCTGTCCGGATTGCCGCGGTTCAGTTCGGTGATTACCGGATCCGTGATGTCGGCGGTCGGGCTGGAATAAATGATGGAAGGAATGCCGTTCAGGGTTTTGCCGGATTTGTCCAGCACCAGCGTGTAGCCTTCCAGGGTTGCGCGCCGCTTTACTTCTTTGGAGATTTCCGCCAGAATGTCGTCGCGCTTCTGGGTTTCCAATTGCTTGTATTGCTGGGTTTTTTCCGCGGTATATTGTTCCAACTCGACCTGTTTCTCACGGATTTCACGGTATTTTTTCTGGGCTTCGAAACGTTTTGTTTCGCGTTCTGAAGCGGAAAGCGCGATATTCTGCGAGGCGTCTCTGACCACTTTGAATTCCTCTTCCAGTTTCGTCAGCGATTCGTTCAGCTTTTTGATCCAGGCTTTGTAGATTTCCGCCTGCTGTTTCAAGGTGGAATCGGCAATTTTGGTTTTGTAATAATTCTGGAAAACCTGATCCATGTCAAGTACGGCGATTTTTGTTTCCGCGGCGTAACTCGCACCGAACAACGTAAACAAAGCGAGACACAAAGCGATCTTTTTCATTATATTTTTCCTTGGTATATGTACTTTACAAATTATTTTTTGTTGAATTTATGGTCTTTTATGTCGCTCCGACGGAGCCGGATTCTTAACTTCTATCTGCTTTCAGGTTTTATTCTCTTTATGAAACTTTTTTTAATCCCGCAGGCGCGGGAAGGAACAGAGACACAGAGAAATCCTTTTTTAACGTTAAGACTTTTATCTTTTTACTTTTATCTTTTTACTTTTGTCTTTTTACTTTTGTCTTTTTACTTTTGTCTTTTATCTTTGCCCCTAACTCCTGTCTCCCGACTTCTCTCTTCCCCCCGCTTATTCCTCGGCGGACTTTTCCTTGTGAACGGCCTGCCGCGCAAGTTCGACGAGCTCAATTAACTTTTTGTTCCTCAGTTCCGGCGACAGTTCAGCGAAAGCGTCGAGCAGTATTTTTTCATCAATGCTGAGCAGCGAGTGTTTATGGTCAATCCTTACCGCGGCGGCTTCCGCCGCGATTCTGGATTCCTTTATCATCGGTTTGCTTTCGCCGTTTCTGGGAAGATACGGCTTCAGCAACGGGTAAATTTTTTCCCAGGTCTCCTGCTTGATGGACTGGGTTTTGCGGCTCAAATACTTGCTGATAGTCTCAATATTGACGTTCGTCTGTTGAGAAAACTCATTGATGGAACCGATTCCATGAATACAGTTCTGTAATGCTTTTAAAATATCTTCAGTTATTTTCATTTTCCGAAATCCACCATAATTATTGTGCTTACTGGCCGTTAATATATCCGTCTTTTTAAAATTCGCAATTGCGGAAGCCTAAATCTAAAGAGTTGTTCAAAAATAAAGGTTACAAGTTTCGTGAAATATACCGAGGTAATTTGGGGTTGCTAAAGAGTACCGCAAGCATCTTGCTTGCGTGATTTTCTCCAAGCTGGAAGCTTGGGTTACTTTTTCCGGCAAAGTACCGCAAGCATCTTGCTTGCGATATTCTTCAAGCTGGAAGCTTGAAATACTCTTTCGAACCGGCAAGCACAAAAGCATTCGGGAGAAGCGCGAAGATGTAAAGGTTATTTTGCGCCGACTCCTAATCTTTGAACCGTGCAAACATCGATTCGAAAGAATTCATCAACTCGTCTTTGCTCATGGTCTTAATCAACTCTCCCGGCTGGTGCTTGTCCACGATGCCGTCCGGCAGATGCTGCAAAAATTTTGACGGCGTCTGGCTGAGATTCATGCCGCGATACATCCGGTATTCCGCATGGGTAATCAGCAGATTCCGCCGGGCCCTGGTCAGCGCCACATAGAACAGCCGCAGTTCCTCGTCGGTCTTGCCTTCCATTTCCGAACGCTCATGCGGAAAGATATTGCGCTCCATGGCAATTACGAAAACATACGGGAATTCCAACCCTTTGGCGGCGTGAACCGTGGTCAGCGTAACGCTGTTGCCGTCATCGCTTTTGTCATCCACCTTGTCATTTTCTTCCAGCAGCGCATAACTTTCGAGATAATTTTCCAGCGTCACCGGTTCGTTCGCTTTCTTTTCGAAGCTGGCGACGGCACTGATAAATTCATAGACGTTCTCCTGGCGTTTCACGGAGTCTTCGATATCTTTGTAGATTTTCTGCAATCCCCCCAGATAACCGCAAGCGTTCAGAAACTCCTGGACTTTCGCGGCCAGGTTGCCGGGTTCGGCAAATTCCTGTCGGTATTTTTTCAGGCAGGCGTCCAGTTCCCGGACGGCGGAAGCGGCTTTCGAGGTGAGCCCTTCCAGATAATCTTCGTTGCCGACAATCTCGGTCATGGGCAGAAAAACCGTATTTTTCAAGGATTTCAGGCGATCCACGGCTTTATCGCCGAGGCCGCGCGGCGGCAGGTTCAAAATCCGCAGCAGGCTCTGGTCTTCTTTCGGGTTGACCAGCAGTTTCAGATAGGCCACCGCGTCTTTAATCTCTTTCCGCTTGAAAAATTCCTGTCCGCCGACCAGCCGGTAAGGCACTCCGGCTTTGCGCAGCGACTGTTCAAGCAGCCGCGAGAGATGGTTGGAACGGAAAAGGATGGCGAAATGGCTGTAGTCAATTTCCGGGTGTTCCGCGATTTCCTGAACGATAAAGTCGGCGATGAAATCCGCTTCGCCTTCGGCATCCATCGCGCTGACCAGCCGGATATTTTCGCCTTCGCCGTTGTTGGACCAGAGATTCTTGACATGGCGATTCTCGTTGCCCGCAATCACCTTGTTGGCGGCCGCCAGAATCTTATTGGTGGAACGGTAATTCTGCTCCAGCTTGATCTGTTTGGTGCCTTTGAACATGCTGGGAAATTCGAGAATGTTGCTGATGTTGGCGCCGCGCCAGCCGTAAATGCTCTGGTCGTCATCGCCGACAACGCAGAGATTGCAGCGGTGGCCGCAAAGCTGTTTGATCAGGGTGAATTGCGCGTCGTTGGTGTCCTGGTATTCATCCACCAGGATGTATTGATAGATGTCCTGATATTTTTTAAGCACTTCAGGGCGCTCCTCGAATATCCGGTAAACCAGAAAAAGCATGTCGTCAAAATCAATCATGTTCTGGTTGCATAAAATCTGCTGGTATTCGTCGTAAACATGCGCCATTTGCACCTGATAATCGTTGTCCGCATTGTTTTTCGCGGTACGGCTGTCAATCAGGCGGTTTTTCTGTGAACCGATATAAGCGCTGATTTCCGGCACCGGCGCTTCGCCCTTGACATAGCCAAGCACGGCGGCCGCCTGCTTGATGATTCCCGCCTGGTCGCTTTCGTCGGCGATGGTAAAGCTCGGCAGATAGTTCAGCGCCCGGATTTCCTTACGCAGAATTCTGACGCAAAAGGAGTGGAACGTTCCGAGCGTAACTTTCTGCGCCTTTTCCGGCGAAACCAGCGCAGCCAAACGCTCTTTCATCTCTTTCGCGGCTTTATTGGTGAAGGTAAGCCCCAGGATGCTTTCCGGGGGAATGCCTTTGGCCAGCATATAGGCGATGCGGTAAGTGATGACGCGGGTCTTGCCGGTTCCGGCGCCGGCCAATACCAGCACCGGTCCGTCAATCGTCTCCACCGCCTTGCGCTGTTCCGGATTCAGTTCACGGAGAATTTTGTCCATATTGCTCATATAATTTTATCCTAAAAAAACAGTTGAACCTTTTAAATCCGGAAGTCAGTAGTCAGAATTCAGGAGTCAGAATGAAAAACATAAATCCAGAAGACAGAAGTTAAAACTTTTGAAACTCTTTTTAATCCCGCAGGCGCGGGAAGGCACAGAGACACAGAGAAATCCTTTTCCGGTTTAACGGCTCCACGGTTTTACGGTTTGACTGTAATACCGTTAAACTGTCATGCCGTAATACCGTTTTATCCTGTCTCCTGACTCCTGAC
>CAIKZE010000449.1 GCA_903831825.1 uncultured Lentisphaeria bacterium
GGCGAGCCGCCGGTGGCGAGTAGTTGGAAACAATTATTTGTTTGCAGGGGAAACCCGGACAGTTCCGGTTTCCCCCTTGCATCCCTCCTCCTGAACTTTTATTTGACGGATAAAATGACGGAAATTCTCCGCTGCATTGCCGAGCATTTTAAACGTTGAGATTTAGAAACTTATGAAAACGACTGTATAAAAATCTTTCTAAAAAAACAAGAAGATGACGGATAGTAGTATGAAGGTAATGAAGGTACGCACAACGGATGGCGATATTATTTTAAACTTCAATTTCTTCATGTTCTTCATGGTGAAACGGTTTTTCTTATCCTGTATATCCTGTCTATCCCTGTTAAAATACAAATTCCTTTATTATGAACTTAGCCAATTTTGCCGGCGACAAAACGGTCGTGCTGGTTGTAGTCTTTAATTATATCAATATCGGCGTATTTGCCGGTTGCCTGCATGAATCCTTTTACCGCCTCGCCTTGCGTCGCGCCGATTTCAAAGATTATCCTGCCCTCCGGTTTCATGAAGTCCGGCGCGGAAGCTATGGCGCGGCGGATGACCGCAAGGCCGTCATCTTCCGCCTGCAATGCCAGTTCCGGTTCATAATCTCTGACCTCCGCGGACAACTGCTGGTATTCGGCGGGGCTGATATACGGAAGATTGGCTGCGATATAATCGAAACGGCGGCCGGATAATGCGGAAAACAGATCACTGCGGATAAGTTGAACATTATCCAATTTCCATTCCTGCCGGTTTATCCCGGCGATTCTCAGCGCCGGGCGGCTGACGTCAACGCCGGTTACTTTCACATCGCGGCGTTCATAAGCAACAGTCAGGGCAATGGTGCCGCAGCCGGTGCCCAGATCGCAGATTTCAGCGCCTTGCGGGGCTTCGCGGCAGATTTTCTCCACCAGCAGTTCGGTTTCGGGGCGGGGAATCAGTACTCCGGGAGCGACATGAAACCATATATTCATAAAATATGCTTTGCCGAAGATATATTGCAGGGGTTCATGTTTCAGGCGGCGTTCGACAATTCTTTCAAGCAGTTCCATTTTTTCGTCGGGAATGATTTTTTCACTGTCGGACGCAAGCTGTCCGCGGGATAGCTTGAGTTCTTCCATAAGAATAAGTTCAGATTCCGTGTCGGCGTTTTCAATGCCGCCGCCCTCCAATTGGAGTTTAATGACTTTGAGCAATGCTCCGACTGTAATGTCATCTCGCATTAAAGCCTCCCGGCGTTGTCTGCATATCAACTATGGGCGTCATGAATAATATCGATCAGCTCTTTAGGAGAAACTTCTTCCAGGACTTTGCCTTTGGCGGACAGTTTTTCATTTACTTTGATTGCGGTTTCAGTCATGCGTTCATGGGTTTCTTCGGAACCGCCCATCATTACAAAATTATCGCCTTTGGTAACGCGGGTATGGCCGTCTTTATTGTCCAGCCCGACTCCCATGAGTATTGCTTTCTGCTTTTTTGACCCGCCGCGGGGAGCAACCATTTTAAAACTCCTTATAGTTCAGTAATAATATTTCAGCTTTAATATAACGCCATTGCGGCATAAACTCAACTGCCGGGCGGGCGCAGTTGTGCCTTCCACGACAAAAAAATCCTTTTTTTTAAATTCTTGAAAAATTACTTTTGAGGGTTAAATTGATACATTGTTTAGAGAATATTTACGCTTTTTTAAGGATATGACATGTCTGACATTGACAAGCTCCGTAAAATAAAGACCGACTGTGTGCAAACACTTTTAGGACTATACAAAAGGGCAAATGCCGGACACATCGGAGCTTCACTTTCATGCCTGGACATACTGGTATGCCTGTTTTTTGACCGGATGAAAGCAGAGGATAAATTCATCCTGTCCAAAGGGCACGCCGCTGTCGCGTTATATACGGTTTTAGCCAAATCCGGGCGCATACCGGAGTCAGCACTTGAGTCTTTTTACAAAGACGGCACACTTTTGGGGGCGCATCCGCCATGCAGCAGAATGCTTGAAGGCGTCACCTTCGGAACGGGAAGTCTCGGGCATGGCCTTTCACTGGCGGCAGGCATTGCTCTCTCCAACAGATTTTCCGGCATAAAATTCAATGTTTACTGCGTACTTTCGGACGGCGACTGCAACGAGGGCTCAACCTGGGAGGCGGCCCTTTTCGCGGCCCATCAGAAGATATCCAACCTTATCGTCATAATCGACAACAACGGGTTGCAGGGTTTCGGCAGAAGCAAGGACGTCCTCGGCCTTGAACCTTTCGCAAAAAAGTGGGAATCTTTTAATTTCGAAGTGGTCGAAGCTTCAAACGGCAATGATTTCAACAGTCTGCTTGATGCTTTTGAAAAAGTGGAAAACTGCGATAACGGAAAGCCGAAATGCATAATCGCAAAGACGGTCAAAGGCAGCGGCGTATCGTTCATGGAGGATAAAATGGAATGGCATTACCTGCCCATGAGCGACGACCAGTACCAAAAGGCAGTCTGTGAATCAGGAGACCAAAATGCGTAAAGAGTTCTCCGCGTCCATAGAAAAAATAGCGTCAGCCGAACCCAAAGTAATATTCCTGACAGGGGATCTCGGCTTTATGGCGCTGGAGAATGTTCAGGCGGCGATGGGCACGCGATTCATTAACGCCGGCGTTTCCGAACAGAACCTGGTGTCTCTCGCGGCCGGCCTCGCTTCGCAGGGCTATACGGTTTTATGTTACAGCATCGCCCCGTTCGCCGTATTCCGCCCGGCCGAGCAAATCCGGATTGATGTGTGCCTGCACAACATGAATGTTAAAATAATCGGCAATGGCGGCGGTTACGGCTACGGAATTATGGGGGCGACTCATCATGCCATAGAAGACATTGCAGTCTTATCTTCATTCCAGAATATGAAATGCTACATTCCGTTCTGTAACGAGGATGTGAATGAAATTGTAAATGTGATGATGCAGAGAAAAGGCCCTTCGTATTTAAGGATGGGGTTTGGCATTAAACCGGAAGGCCTGGCTTTGCCCGCCTACAGCGGCGTGAGAAAACTGAAAAGCGGAAAAAAAATCACCATTGCCGGCATGGGTCCCGTTATTTTAAACGTGTTCAAAGCCATGGAAATGGATATGGACGCGGATATTGCGGATATATTTGTTGTTTCTGAAATGCCGCTGGCTGAAGAACTGCCGGAGGATTTGTTGAACAGCGTGGAAAGAACCGGGAAATTGCTGGTGGTTGAAGAACACGTAAGCAGAGGGGGGCTTGGAGAAAACCTGTCCCGGCTTCTGCTTGAAAAGTCCGCCGGCTGTAAATTAGTCCACAGGTTCGCCCGCGGCTACCCGAACGGGTTGTACGGCAGCCAGGCTTACCACCAGAAAATGTGCGAACTTGATCCGGCGGCAATATGCAAAATAATTAAGGAACTGTCCAATGAATAACGAGCTTATATATTCCGACATCTGGACTCCAGAAACCATAGAAGATGTTAAAAAGCTGTCGGGGCCCATCCTGATCGTCGGAGCCTCCGGATTCATCGGCGCAAAATTATATTTCAGTTTAAATAAAATCCGGGATGACGTTTACGCATGTTCCAAGAACCCGCTGAACTGCTGGCGGCTTATCAATGTGCATTCCCCGAAAATAATGAATGTTGACATAACGGATTTTGAAGGGCTGCGAAGTGCAATAAACACCATCAGGCCAATGACGGTGTTTAATTTGGCGGCGTATGGCGCCTATGCCAGACAATCGGACCCCGACAGGATACATCAGACCAATTATCTCGGAACCTTGAATCTGCTGCGGGCTCTTTCAGACACCGGGTGCAGCGCTTTTGTGCAGGCGGGCACGTCCTCGGAGTATGGCTTGAATTCAAAATTCACGGATGAAAATGGAGAATTGATTCCCAACAGCGATTACGCGGTATCCAAGACCGGAGCCGGATACATTATAAAATATTACGGCAAGGTACTCAATTTTCCGTGTGTCAACCTGCGGCTTTATTCGATCTTCGGGCCGTGGGAGGAGAAAGACCGGCTTGTCCCCACGCTGATCGCCAGCGGATTAAAGGGGGTGTATCCGAATTTTGTTGACAGGTCTATCGCCAGGGATTTCGTATATATCGACGATTGCAACGAGGCGATGGTCAAGGCGGCGCTGACCGTGTGCAAAACCCATCCGGGCATCTCCGTCAATATCGCGTCCGGGGTTAAAACAACGATGGAGGATGTGGCGCGCACTGCCAAAAAGCTGTTCAATATCAGCCGGGAGCCGGAATTCGGTTCCATGGTGAACAGAAAATGGGATATCACGGAATGGTACGGCAATCCGCAGTTGGCGGAAAAACTGATGGGTTGGAAATCCAAAACTTCTTTTGAAGAAGGATTGAAAATCAATATTGAATGGGAGAGACAGACGGCGGACATGTTCAAATATGTTTCCCCTCCCAGCAAGCCCAAAAAGATTTCCGCGGTCATCGCGTGCTATAAAGACAGCAGATCAATTCCGATACTGCATGAGCGGCTGACCAAGGTATTCCGCCAGACAGGGAATGACTACGAAATAATCTTCGTGAACGACGCCAGCCCCGATAATGATTATGAAGTGATCAAAAATCTGTGCGAGAAAGACGCGCATGTGCTGGGCATATCTCATTCGCGGAATTTCGGTTCGCAATCGGCTTTTATGAGCGGGATGGAAATTGCCTCCGGCAATGCGGTGGTTTTAATGGACGGCGACGGGCAGGATCCGCCGGAAATAATCGCGGATTTTGTCAAAAAATGGGAAGAGGGATACGAAATTGTCTACGGACAGCGGACTAAACGGGATGCGTCTTTTTACATGCAGTTCCTGTATAAGCTGTTTTACAGGATATTCAGGAAACTCTCTGACATAAATGTGCCGGTTGACGCCGGGGATTTCTCGCTGATGGACAGGAAAGTAGTGGACCATCTGCTCAAATTCACGGAGAAAGATATTTTCTTAAGAGGCCTTCGGGCATGGGTTGGATTCAAGCAGACAGGAGTGCCGTACACCAGGCCGGAGAGACTCTTCGGCAGAAGCACGAATAATTTTTCAAAAAATATCTGGTGGGCCAAAAAAGGCATCTTTTCTTTTTCGATGAAGCCTTTGCACTATATTCAGAGCGTGGGAACGTTAATTTTCTTTATAACAATACTGCTTAGCGTTTATTATCTGGTAAACTTTTTTATAAATCCGCCCAGCGCCAGGGGTATAACCACGATTGTGCTGCTGGTATTAGGCCTCGGCAGTATTCAGATCATCTCTATCAGCATACTGGGGGACTACATAGGGAAAATTACCGAAGAAGTCAAAAACCGGCCTAAATTCATCCGCGACAAGATAATTTACAACGGCAAGGTTTATGATAATGAAGAAAATATCATGAAGGTGATCGAGAAAATAGGACGCAATCAGATATCGTGAAAGATTCAGAGAAATTACCGTTATATACAATAAATCAATAAAACCAGAGAACAATTGTTTTGTCTTGAGCAGTTTTTTTTACCGCAGAAAAAAAGGAGATAAAGCCGATGGCCAGTATTCAGGACGACAGAGGATATAATCAAGGGTACAAGCCATCCAAGTCGCTAGAGGTAAGGGATAAAAGAAGATGCGGTTACATATTGAGCAAGATGGAGCTTAATCCGGAGAAAAAGATACTTGAAATCGGCTGCGGAACCGGTGAATTGGCGTATATGATGGCTCAACAAACGAACTGTAAAATACTGGGAATGGATATCTGCGTTCGCTTCATCGAGCAGGCCCGGAAAAATTTCAACCTTCCCAACCTTGAATTTAAAGTTCTTGATTTCAATGACGCGGATAATCTGAAGAAAGTAACGGAAGAGCACAGGTTTGATTATATTGTCGGGAATGGAATACTCCACCATCTTTATTATAATATGGGGGAGGCGCTGTCCAATATTAATTCGCTGCTCAAAACCGGCGGGAAAATTATTTTTCTTGAACCTAATTTTTACAATCCATATTGCCTGCTTATTTTTAAAATCAAGTTCTTCAGAAAGCTGGCCAGGCTTGAACCGGGGGAAACGACATTTACGAAGCGCGCCATTACTAAAAAACTCGAGAAAGCGCTTTTTTCTGATATCGAGGTCGAATATCGTGACTTTCTGGTGCCGGGCACACCTGACTTTCTTATAGAACCTGTTGTGCTGATAGGGGATATGATCGAAAAAATACCGGTATTAAATATGCTGGCTCAGTCTATATATATTTCGGCGCGTAAAAAGGAATTGGCGAAATGCTGATTAACAAATCATTCTATAAAATATTGAATGCCATCCGTTCCAATAGAACATTCCCTTCAGTTTTCATCATACTGCTAATTTGTATTTCTTCGGTGACAATCCTGTATAAAGAGTTTTATTTCTTTGCCCCGACTATATGGTCGATGAACAGAGCAGTCCGCCTGGAGGATTTGACCCCAGGCATGAGGTATTATGCGCGGGAGTATGACGGCATAGAGACTTATTGCTTATATATATTAACCATTATCAGCATTTTTTTAAGCTTCTTTATTTTTTGCGTTTATCGGGTATTATCGTCGCGCACGGAACATTTTATCTTTAAAATCTCATATTATTTGCTTTGGTTCTTCCTGCTTTTGAATGCCTGCCTTTTTTTCATCAATATCGGGTTTAATCCCCCTGTGGCTTGTCCAATTCTAAGCGTATGGACTTATTTTTTCGCTATTATTGCGTCAGTTTTTATTTATTTTTTGTTTAAAGTTTCAGTCCGCTTCGAAAAAATATCAGTTTGGGCTGTGCCAATTATTTTAATCCCTTTTTGTTTCATTGCGATAACGCCTATATGTTCAATGGATTATTCTTTTATCTTTGCTCCGGCGTTAAGAATAATTCATCATTTCAAACTGTCGGAAATATATTTACAATATGATCTGCTGCTGGCGCTGCTGGCGGCATTATGGATGAAACTTGGCATTGACTTAAATTACTTTCAAGTTTTGGGACAGTTCTCATTATATTTATTTTTATTGCTTTCTTTCTTTTTTGGCCGGCGATTATTTTTGAAGAAAGAACTGTCCTTTTACTTGCTGGCGGCGCTGATCCTGATAAAAGTCTTCGCTATTATGCATGATCCGGTTTTCGTCTTCCAGGTAACACCTTTGCGGCTCGACTGGTGGATTCTTCTGGTTATCCTGGCGCATGAAAAAGGGCTGTACAGCAGATGGACGGGGCTGGCGCTGGGTTTCTTAATTATTTTCCACAGGACTTTGGGAGTTATTTACGCCATCGGTTATTTAGAGACAGCTTCAGTATTGCTGCTGGTTGATTTTATGCAAAGCATCCCGCGAACATGCGCCTTGAAAGCAACCGTTAAAAAGCATTTTAAATGCAATCTCTGGAATGCCGCAGCTATCGTTCTGGCTTTCGTAATCAGCACATTAATGTTTGGAGTTTCATTGGAAAGCGCGTCAAATTATCAATCTATAGGCATCGGCTTTCTTCCGATTTCCGAAATATCTTTCTATTGGTATGTGATAGTGACGATCTGCGCTGCTTCAATCTATTTATTAAATCTTAAGGAAAAGTTGCCGGATAAATATTTTACAACAGGTTCATTCCTCATTTTTTTAGCCATCGGCAATTCAATCTATTTCTATGGAAGAAGTCATGAACATAATATCATAAACGTTGCCGGCTCTTTAGTTTTTATCCTGTTCCTGCTCTTTGATTTATTGAATCTTAAGTATAACTGCCCCGGGAAAAATAACGCGTTAAGGCGAGTATCGTTAGCAGTGCTCCCTAGTATTTTCATCCTGTTGCTGTTAATTTATTATTCTGGAAGAATTGATTCGGTCACCAGACAAAAATTTGAAAATATTAAAAAACTTCAATTTATCTATCCAATGTCTCCTTCCTCATTTGATACGAACAAAATTAAGGAGTTGACGAATGGCGGCGCGAATGTGTATTTAGTCGGGGATTACGACTTTTATTATTATTATTACGGTGGATATGTTCCGCAAGGACACTTTTCGCCCTACGCATCTTAGATATTTAAAAAGGATGTGGTTGATCTTTTGCAAACGTTGATTGATAAAGGATATTATATTGTTTTTTTGAATGAGAATAATGACGAAATGCTGCCTGAATTAAAGTATGATAAAAATAAATTTGTTGAGAAGTACGGGCTTAAGGTAATCCGGAAATAATACCGATCAGCAATCGTTACTTATTTCGGCGCGTAAAAAGGAACTGACAGATGCTAATCAAATCGTACTATAAAATATTAAACGCCATTCGCTCCAATAAAACATTCCCTTCAGTTTTCGCCATACTGCTTATTTGCATTTCTTCAGTGACAATCCTGTATAAGGAGTTTTATTTCTTTGCGCCAACTATATGGTCAATGAACAGAAAAGTCCGCCTGGAAGATTTGACTCCAGCCACGAGGCTTTGGGCCCATGAGCATGACGGCATCGAGACTTACTGTTTGTATATATTAGTTCTTGTCAGCATTTTTTTGAGCTTCTTTATTCTCTGCGTTTACAGAGTATTATCGTCACGCGCGGAACATTTCATCTTTAAAATATCATATTTTTTGCTTTGGTTCTTCCTGCTTTTGAATGCCTGCCTTTTTTTCATCAATATCGGGTTTAATCCCCCGATGTCTCGTATGATCCCAAGTCTGTGGACTTATCTGTTCGCAGTTGCTGCGTCAGTTTTTATCTATTTTTTGTTTAAAATTTCAGTCCGCTTCGAAAAAATATCAGTTTGGGCGGTGCCGATTATTTTAGTTCCTTTTTGTTTCATTGCGACAATGCCTATCTTTTCAATGGATTATTCTTTTATCTTTGCTCCGGCGTTAAGAATAATTCATCATTTCAAACTGTCGGAAATATATTTACAATACGATCTGCTGCTGTCGCTGCTGGCGGCATTATGGATGAAGCTCAATCTTGATTTAAATTATTTTCAAATCTTGGGACAGATCTCACTATATTTATTTTTGTTGCTTGCTTTCTTTTTTGCCCGGCGATTATTTTTGAAAAAAGAACTGTCCTTTTACTTGCTGGCGGCGCTGATCCTGATAAAAGTCTTTGCTATTATGCCTGATCCGGTTTTCGTCTTCCAGGTAACTCCTTTGCGGCTCGACTGGTGGATTCTTCTGGTTATCCTGGCTTATGAAAAAGGCCTGTACAGCAAATGGACGGGCCTGGCGCTGGGATTCTTAATTATTTTCCACAGGACTTTCGGAATCATTTACGCACTCGGTTATTTAGAGACGGCGTCAGTATTGCTGCTGATTGATTTTATGCAAAGCATCCCGCGAACCTGTGCCTTGAAAGCAACCGTAAAAAAGCATTTTAAATACAATCTATGGAATGCGGCGGCTATCGTCCTGGCTTTTGCAATCAGCACATTAATGTTTGGCGCTTCCCTGGAAAGCGCATCGCTTTACCAGTCCATAGGCATCGGCTTTCTTCCGATTTCCGAAATATCTTTTTATTGGTATGTGATCGTGACGATCTGCGCGGCGTCAATCTATTTATTGAATCTGAAGGAAAAGTTGCCGGAAAGATATTTTGCAACAGGTTCATTCCTTATTTTTTTGGCAGTCGGCAATTCAATCTATTTCTATGGAAGAAGCCATGAACATAATATCATAAACGTTGCCGGTTCTTTAGTTTTTATCCTGTTCCTGCTCTTTGATTTATTGAATCTTAAGTATAACTGCCCCGGGAAAAATAACGCGCGAAAGCGGGTGTCGTTGGCAGTGCTCCCCAGTATTTTCATCCTGTTGCTGTTAATTTATTATTCTGGAAGAATTGATTCGGTCACCAGAAAGAAATTTGAGAACATTAAAAAACTTCAATTTGTTTATCCGATGTTTCCTTCCTCATTTGATACGAAAGAAATCAAGGAAATGACCAATGCCAGTCCGAATGTGTATTTTGTAAGTGATTTCGATTTTTATTGTTGTTATTACGGTGGATATGTTCCGCAAGGACACTTTTCGCCCTATAATTCCTGGGTATTTATGAAGGACCTGGTTGACTTTTTGCAAGGTTTAATTGACCACGGATATTATATTGTCTTTCTGGATAATAATAATAATGATGTGTTGTCTGGTCTGAAGTATAATAAAATAGTCAGAAAGTACGGGATTAAGGTAATCTGCAAATAATACCGAATCGCAATCGTTGCTTTAAGATTGCACCGGCATAAACATTCCGTCACTTCAGTGCATATCCCATAGACTATGTTACTGATTTTTGATTTCTGCATCCGAGGGGGTCCAGCGCGCTACCGGGACTCGCTCTCTGATCTCCACCGAAAAGTATTTGACATCGCCAAAATCATTCGCCAGCGGAATTCTTATCGGAAAACATTCGCCCGGCCTGGCAAAACATGCCGGATAAACGCCGTCGCCGAAAAGGAATCTTTCGTTAATCAGTTTTTTGCCGTCATAAAGCTGTATGTCGGCTTCCACATCCAGGTCAACTTTATTAAGCAGCCGGATAAAGAAAATCGCGGAACGTTCCCCAGGACTGTTGCCGGCGATTCCGCCGCGCACGGCAAAATTCGGATTTTGAACCGGAATATTTTTGCCGCACGATTCCCATTTTTCCGGCGGAATCTGGACTGCCGGCGGCTTGTGCGAAGTTTGCGGTTCGCGATGAAAAACCAACACCTGGTGCCCTTTAAATTTCTGATTCAGAATCAGATTATAATCTTTGTCTTTTAAAAGTTCAAACCGCGTCGGATCGGCGAATCTGACCGCCAGCGGGTCGTTGACGTCAATAATCACATAATCATTCAATTTATGCTTTAAATGATATCCGACGATTGAAATCGGATTCCTCAAAATAAAATGGGCGCCAATCCGGTCGGTTGCAGTCACCTCAACTCCTGGCGGAATAGCCCGCAGGATCTGTCTGACCTCTTCATCGCAGTTCTCCGCCCCCAGTATCGGCATTACGGAATTTTTACCGGTGACGCTCAATCCGAAAAAATAATATGAAAAACATGCCGTTGTCAGCAGCGAAAGAATTACTGCCGCCGGCAGTTTCTCCCGGTAGATGTCCAGGTCAATTTTCCACGCCAGCGCACGAAACCATGGATTGATTCGCCGGCGGTAGGTATCCAGCAGCGCTCTGTAGTTCAACACCAGACATGACAGCAGCAGCGCCGCATATTCCGACTGATACCAAATGCTGATGTTCTGAAGCTGGTCATTGGTCTGAAGACATACGAACCCAATGGTAATACACCCGGCCAGCAGCAGCAGCGGACGGCTCAGCAGCAACACATACAGCGGAATTATCAGCAGCAGCATAAACGCGACGCAGTGCGGCCGGAGCAACGTTCCCCAGAATAATCCGGGCTTGGTGAACGGCGCAAACATTATATCAAACATTCCGCCAAATTCGGAATAGCGGTCACTGTAATCATACGCGCCATGCGGCGATATCGCCGGAACAACGACCTTGATCACTGTAAAAAAGTACGCACAGGCCACGGCAATCAGCAGCATGCCGAATTTCCGGTTCCCGTTAATCAGATACACCAGGCCGAGTCCAATCCAGAATATTGCCACCGTCTCCTTGACCGTCAGCGAGATCAGAAACATGCAAAATGCCGCTGTATAATTTTTCTTTTCAAAAAAATAAAAGTATAGAAAAACCAGCGGAATTGTTACATACAGCGAGTGGAATCCATAGAAAATCGCAATATTCATATTGGAAAGTGATGGAAACAGCATCGCACAGAACGCCAGCGCCAGCGCCGCCCGTGCCGAAACTTTCAACTGCCGGGCAAGCAGGTAAACAAAAGTTCCGCCGCAGAACAGCAAGGCGGACGTCAGCACAAAAAATGCGGCAGGCGTCCTGAACAGCCATACATACGGGGCCAGCAGCAATACCATTCCAGGTTCAAAATGAAGCGGCAGATGGCTGCCGTGCGTGATATCCGAATAAAACCACTTGCCTTTTAAAGTATTGTCTATGATGTTGAAATACAGGCCCCAGTCATTGTAGCCCATGAACAGAAT
Source organism: uncultured Lentisphaeria bacterium (assembly GCA_903831825.1). Taxonomy (GTDB): domain Bacteria; phylum Verrucomicrobiota; class Lentisphaeria; order Victivallales; family Victivallaceae; genus CAIPAT01. The sequence continues at coordinate 12,037 of CAIKZE010000449.1, forward strand.
TTTCACCGCCTTCGCCTGAATAAACGCAAACCATCCGACCAGTATTATCGTGAACAGCGCAATCAGCAGCCAGCCGGTGCGACCGCTGATCTCCGGCTTCATGCCTGGTTTGTACGGGATTATCAACGCCAGCCGGAACACGGTCAAACCAAGCAGCACCGTAAAAATCATCGGCGAATAAAAGCCCATCGGGGAAAAAAATGTCGGAAAAAAAATCAGCAGCGGCAGCAAAGCAGTTCCGAAAATTTTCCAGTTGAAGACCACCGGCGACGCCTTCCGGCAAATCCAATACAGCGCTGCCACAAATAAAACCCCCAGGAGACCAAAGTACCATCCGGTGACCGGAGAAGGCATCTCTGCCTTCAGCATATATTCGTACGTGATAATGCCGAGACCATCCAGCAGATAAGTATTCAGGTAAACCGCATAGCCCAGGATTGCCCCCGCAAACAATGACAATACTGAATAAAACAGGTTTTCTTTCTCAGCCAATGATAAACTCATAAATCACAACTCTCTAGTCATTATGATATTTTATGCCTTTGGCAATCGCAATCGCCCGGTAAATCTGTTCCGTCAGAAAAAATCTGCACATCTCGTGGGTAAACGTCATTTGGGAAAGCGAAAGCACCGCATCCGCGCGTTTTTTTACTTCGTCCGACAAGCCGTAAGGTCCGCCGATCACAAAAACCATTTTGCGGTCCGCCGACGAAATCAGGCCGGAAAACGCCTGCGACGTCAGTTCCATGCCATCCTCGCTCAGCACAATAATCAGGCCCCGTTCCTTCTCCAGCGTCTCCAGTATCCGGGCGCACTCTTTTTCTTTGGCGCCGTCTTTCAACTCGACAACTTCCAGTTTGCCGAAAGCCTGGATGCGCTTTTCAAATTCCGCGGTTTTTGCCGCCAGCGCTTTGTCTTTCAGTTTTCCCACCGCAATAAGCTTAAACAACATAAAACAACCTCACATGCTTGCTCTTATCCAGAATTGCTTAATATGCCTTTGCTTAGTTCTAATTTCAACCGGCAGCTTGAAGGTCAGGAAATATTATATGCAACACCGTTTGCCCCCAACAAATTATTCAGGCTCTTTTTTTCGGACAGTTGGCTGCTGTAATCGGCAAAAATACCCGCCATATTCAATCCTGCCACCTGTGTGCCGGATGAGTTGAAAAGCCTCAGATTCTCAATTACGCCGGAATTGAATGACCCCGCTTCCATATTATCCACTTTCAGCTTGGCCGAAGAACCGTTAAAGGTTATTTCAAGACCGTCATATCCCAATAGAGAACTGATTTTTTTAAAATAAACGTCACTCAACGCTGATACCCCAAGAATTTCCACGGTATCTTTGCCGCCCCCGAACAGTCCGTCATTTATCTCATCCGAGCCGCCGCTATTCGCATCAAAAAAGTATACGTCATTCCGGGTAGTTCCGTCCATGCTGTTATTGGAAGAATCCCCGATAAAATAGTTGCATTTTTCTCCTTTGTTCTGATAACCCTCAATCCGGGTATTGTACCAGTCATTATACAGCGGCAGCCAGCGCTGGGTATAATTTGCAATCGCGTGATTATTGATGAGGGTGTCAGGCTTTCCGCACAAAAACACCTGGCCGGTTCTTGAACTGGCGTCCACGCCCAAACTCGAATTTACAATCGGATCGTCGGGCTGGGCAAACTGCAGCATTCGGGAGTCGCTGCCGGAGGAAGCGGAGCCCGGACTTCCAAAAGTATAGGCGAGATATTGATCGCCGGAGTGATTTTTCATGTATTCTTCAGCCAATTCGCCGCCCAGGCTGTGACCGGTTACCAAAACCTGTTCGATTCCATTTTTAGAAACATAGCTGTCGAAGGCATTAACGAGCGCGGAATATTTGGCGTACAAGGTATCCCAGTTGTTTGAAATACCCGCTATTATATCTTCAATTACATCCGTAGCGTCATCCGTTCCGGTAAAAGCCAGGACGGCAGTTGTTTTCCCGTTCAGGGTTCCGGTACTGACAATAGCCTCCATATTGGAACCGTTAGATGTTCCTCCATTGAATTCTCCGTCAGCATTGAGGCTGCCGTTGGTCGCGTTGGAAACGAAACCGATATCTGTCGCCGCCAATGGTTTCCAGCCGGATACTTTCAACAGTTCCGCCGAGGGACTGCTGTCTGCCGAATCGTAATAGGCCGCCCAGGAGAAATTTACCGCAGTTTGCCAGCCGTTGCTTAAAGCATTATCCCTGGCGGTTAAAGTGTAGGCGGTATTGGCCGCGCCTTTGCCCTTGTCGGCGGAATCCACCGCAAAATACCATGTTCCGGCAGTGAGCTGTTGATCGCTGATCGCCGCCGCGCCGTCTTTCATCGACGCGGTGTTCACCACGGTTAACTTGCCGCCCTGAAGAGAATATAAGGTCAAAATGGCGCTAGTTCCGGTTCCTCCGGACAAGGCAAAATCAAAAATTCCGGGATCGGAAGCGGTAATTTTATAGAAATTAGTCGCATCCCCGAATCCGACCCAACCGGCGGCTGAAACGTCATCCCCGATATTAAGCGTCAGTTCCGTGGCGGTTGCATAGGTGTTGTCGGCAGTCGCTGCCGGAAAATAATTTACGGTATCGCTCAGCGTGTAAGCGGCGGCGGTCACCCCGCTGCCCGCCGCGACCCTGACATAATAGGTTCCGGCCGACAGCAATACGTTATTAATCGCCTCATTGGTGATTCCCGCGTTCGCGGAACTCTTCAACACCGCGCCGTTGGCATTCAGCAGTGACAGATCCGCGTTGCCGCCTAATCCGGTCAAGCCCAGCGTCAGCGTTCCGGCTCCGGTCATAGTCAGCTTATAGTAATCAACGGCATCGCCGAAGCCCACCCAGTTGTCCGGACTGGAAATATCCTGTGCCAACTGCCGGGTGTTCGCGCCGGTGTCTACCTGGAAATAATCTACGGTATCGCTCAGCGTGTAAGCGGCGGCGGTCACCCCGCTGCCAGCCGCGACTTTGACATAATAGGTTCCGCCAAGCAAGTTTTGCGTGATGGATTCATCGGCGGTTCCTGCTTTCGCGGAACTCTTCAACACCGCGCCGGCGGCATTCAGCAGTGACAGATCCGCGTTGCCGCCTAATCCGGTCAAGCCCAGCGTCAGCGTTCCGGCACCGGTCATGGTCAGCTTGTAGTAGTCAACGGCGACGCCGAACCCCACCCACTTGTCCGGACGGGAAATATCCTGTGCCAGCTGCCGGGTGTTCATTCCGGTGTCTACCTGGAAATAATCTACGGTATCGCTCAGCGTGTAAGCGGCGGCGGTCACCCCGCTGCCAGCCGCGACTTTGACATAATAGGTTCCGCCAAGCAGCAGCACGTTCGAAATCGCTTCATCGGCGGTTCCTGCTTTCGCGGAACTCTTCAACACCGCGCCGGCGGCATTCAGCAATGACAGATCAGCGTTGCCGCCTAATCCGGTCAAGCCCAGCGTCAGCGTTCCGGCTCCGGTCATAGTCAGCTTGTAGTAATCAGCGGCATCGCCGAACCCCACCCAGTTGTCCGGACTGGAAATATCCTGTGCCAACTGCCGGGTGTTCGCGCCGGTGTCTACCGGGAAATAATCTACGGTATCGCTCAGCGTATAAGCGGCGGCGGTCACCCCGCTGCCAGCCGCGACTTTGACATAATAGGTTCCGCCAAGCAGCAGCACGTTCGAAATCGCTTCATCGGCTGTTCCTGCTTTCGCGGAACTCTTCAACACCGCGCCGGCGGCATTCAGCAGTGACAGATCAGCGTTGCCGCCTAATCCGGTCAAGCCCAGCGTCAGCGTTCCGGCACCGGTCATAGTCAGCTTGTAGTAGTCAACGGCGTCGCCGAACCCCACCCAGTTGTCCGGACTGGAAATATCCTGTGCCAACTGCCGGGTGTTCATTCCGGTGTCTACCGGAGGCAGGACAAACTTTAAAGGATTGCTCCAGGCGCTCCAGTTGCCGATCTTGTCCTGGGCGCGCACCCGCCAGTAATAAGAAATTCCGACGGCGAGAACTGCCCCGGATGCCTCACTGCCGTCTGTCTGTACGGAGTATTCCGGACTGCTGAAATCACTGTTGTTGTCTGTCTGAATTTCGTATTGTTTGATGCCGTCGGCATCCGTCGAATCATTCCAGTCAAACGCCACGGTATTTCCAATTACCGTCTGCTTTAAACCGCTGGGAATAAACGTCATTTTCTATCTATTTCTCTATATTAACTTTTGTCTGACGTTTTGCCGGAACGTCGAAATGAATTGCATTGGCATCATATGCCGAAGCTGATGCCGGTTTCTCTGGCGCTTTTAATCCATGGATGGTCTTGAGGAACCAGTTTAAGTTTTCCGGCAACCTCTTCAATCGGAACCGGCTCAACGTTCTGGCCTCTGTTGGCGACCATGTAGCCGAATTGTCTTTTTCTGATCAGGTCAACACAGGCATTGCCGAGTTTGGTTGCAAGAATGCGGTCGAAAGGGGAAGGTTTGCCGCCGCGCTGGAGGTAACCGAGGATTGTAACGCGGGTTTCCTGTCCGGTGAGTTCTTCCAGTTTCTGCGCGATCCGCAGCGTATTTCCGGCGCGCGCCAGCCAGAGACTCTCCAGTTCTATCTTGGATTTTTCCTTATCTTTTTTGGACGCGGCTTTCTCTTTTCTTGCAGCGGCCTGGGCGAACAGCAGGGCTTCGGCTTTCGAAACCGCGCCTTCAGCCACCGGGACAATCGAGAAGCGTTTGCCTTCCCTGGAGCGCTGGAGAATGGCGTTGGCCACATTATTCAGATCGTAAGGCAGTTCCGGAATCAGAATAACGTCCGCGCCGCCGGCGAGACCGGCGCCGAGGGTCAGCCATCCGGCGCGGTGTCCCATAATTTCCACCAGCATGATTCTTTTATGGCTGCTGGCGGTGGAATGCAGGCTGTCGATGGCGTCGGTGGCAATCCGCAACGCGGTGTCAAAGCCGATCGAGTTATCAGTGCAGGCGATATCATTGTCAATGGTTTTGGGAATCGTAATGATATTCAGGCCTTTTTCTTTCAGCTTCAATGCGCTTTTATGAGTGCCGCCGCCGCCGATGCAGATCAGGGCGTCAAGCTGGTGTTTTTTGTAATTTTCGACAATGACATCGGTCATATCCATGATGTTTTTGCCGACCGGCATTTTCTGCGGTTTGGTCCGGCTGGTGCCGAGTACAGTGCCGCCGGCGGTCAGGATGCCGGAGAGGTCGTCATTGTTCAGGATCATCGTTTTATCGTAAACCAGGCCTTCGAAGCCGTCCCTGAATCCGAGGAGTTGAATATTGTAATGCAGCAGGCTTTTGCCAACCGCCCTGATGGCGGCGTTAAGCCCGGGGCTGTCCCCTCCGGCGGTTAGAATTCCAATGCATTTAGACATATTTCATACCATGTGTTGATTATTAAAAACAATGACGGTAATATACAGCTTTAACGCAATTTAAAAAGCGCCAATGCAAATTAAAAAGCGCCGGTTGGGCAAACTTCAAATTTCCTGGGGCCTGGAGAAGACTTTCAGTTTTTTAGTTTCTTCCCGCCGTTGTCTGGACTTATCGTAAATCTCCTGAAAGAGCTGATAAGTGCGGAACTGGCTGGCGGAGTTATCCTTGCCCTTATTGAATGTCCGGGTATAAGCGCCGGTTGGAAGCATGTGCCGGGATTTGCGCTTGTCCTTAAGTTGGATTTCCAGCATCTGCCGGATGACTTTCCTGACGCTTTCCTTTTCCACAGGAAACATGATCTCAATCCGGTGATCCAGGTTTCTGGGCATCCAGTCGGCGCTGGAAAGATAATATTCCTCTTCGCCGCAATTCCTGAAGTAAAAAACCCGGCTGTGCTCAAGATAGCGGTCAACAATGCTGATGACATTGATATTGGCGGTGCCGATGCCCGGCTTCAGGCAGCAGATGCCGCGGATAATCAGGTCAATTTTAACCCCGGCCGTCGCCGCGCGGTAGAGGTGCGCGATAATCTCCGGATCGACCAGCGAATTCATTTTGGCAATAATGCGGCCGGGATTGTTTCTGGTCGAAACTCTGGCCTCCCGGTCAATCAGTTCAATGAACCTTTCCCTCAGGGAGAACGGCGCCACCGCGATCCGGTTCCAGGTGTTCAGCGGCGAAGAATAGCCGGTCATTACATTGAACAGCGAAGAGACTTCCAGACAGATTTCCGGATCGCACATAAACATGCCCATATCGGTATAGAGTTTCGCGGTCTTATCGTTGTAATTGCCGGTTGCCAGGTGGACATACCGTTTGATCCGCATATCCTTAGTCCGCTTGACGATCAGCAGCGCCTTGCAGTGTATTTTAAACCCGGCGATGCCGTAGATGACATGCGCGCCCGATTCTTCAAGCTTGATCGCCCAGTTAATATTATTGTCTTCATCAAACCGGGCTTTCAATTCCAGGATGACAGTCACCTGCTTGCCGTTTTCAGCGGCGCGCTGCAACATTTTTATCACCGGGGAATCGCCGCTGACCCGGTAGAGCGTCTGCTTTATCGCCAGCACATCCGGATCGTCGGCCGCTTCATTCAGCAGTTTGACGACCGGATCAAAACTCTGGAAAGGCACCGCGTCCATTACGCATTCCTCCCGGTCAATCACGTCAAACATCGAGCCGCCGCCGTTGGAAAATTCCGGGACCGGCAATGGCGGCCACGACTGATTCATCAGGTCGGGACGGTTGACTTTGCCGATAAATTCAAAGAACGCGGCCGGATTCAGCGGCATCGGCACGTTATACTTCAAATCATCATCCAGTTGAAATTGCTCCATCAGCCATTCCGCCAGCTTGCCGCGGCTGCCTTTGGGCAGTTCAAGCCGGATCGGTTCCCGGCTCTTGCGGTGACGCAGTTCTTTTTTCATGTACTGCATCAGGTCGGCAACCCCTTCTTCCTCAATGGAAAAATCCATGTCGCGGGTAATCCGAAAGGGAATGATCTCGTGTATGGTGCAGTTGCTGAACAGGAACTGGATATGCTCCATAATCAAGTCTTCCAGCAGAACATACTGCTGCTTATTTTTAGACGAGGAATTGATCCGGATAAAACGCGCCAGCAGCGTCGGAACTTCGACAAACGCATGCATCACTTTTCCGGAATCGTCCCGGCTCAGACTGACGGCAATTTCAATCGCTCCGCTGTTAAGGATCGGAAACGGGTGGCTGGGATCAACTGCAAACGGGGTAAGCACCGGGAACACCTGATTGAGGAAATATTCCTTCAGAAACACCCGCTGTTCGCTCGACAACTGTTCCGCGCTGACTATTTGAATCCCTTTTTCTTCCAGTTCCGGCAGGATTTCCTGCAGCAGATAACGGTATTTGCGTTCAATCAGGCTTTTGAGTCTTTTCTTGACCGCCTTGATTTGCGCCGCCGGATCCAGCCCGGAACAGTCGGTCTGCAATGTTTTCGAGCCTGATAATTGCCGCAAGCCGGCAACTCTGATCATGAAAAATTCATCAAGATTATTGCTGAATATGGCGATGAACTTGAGTCGTTCCAGCAGCGGATTGCCGATGTCGCCGGCTTCATCCAGCACCCTGGCATTGAATTCCAGCCAGCTCAATTCACGGGAAACATAATATTTTTTATTGAGAAAATCACTCACCGCGCCAATACTCCTGAAATTTTCTGTGTTGCTACTCTAAAACTATTTTCATGCCGTAAACATCTTCAAACAGATCGGATTTTTTGGTCAGCAGAATTTTTTCCAGTCCCATATCAACCGATCCGCTGATTTTAATTGCCAGCACCCGGTCCTTGACGGCGACCGAACAATTTCTGGTCTTCCGTTCCTGGGAGTTGGCGATGGCGTCGGAGACCCGGAGGATCGAAGCCAGCTTGCAGACCAGCACCCGCATCTGGGGCGGAAGCACCATGTATTCGGGATGCGAAGCCTGCGGCTTGCCTTTGCGGTGATAACGGGCCACCGCCGCCACCACCAGCCGCTCTTCCTCCGTCAAACCGGGAATCTGCGTATTCGAAATCAGATAGCACGAATGCTTGTGATGTTTCCGCGAATCCACAAAACGGCCGACGTCGTGCAGAATCGCCGCGATTTCCAGATAAAGCCGCTCCCGATCTCCCAGCGAATGAATGGCATGCATCTTATCAAAAATTTTAACCGCGATTTCCTTGATGGATTCGATATGATTCGGATCGTAACAGTATTTTTTGGCCATTGATTTGACGACGGACAGCATATCCGGAATAAACGGGTCTTTTTCATTGAACAACTGCCGGATAATATCTTCGAGCACCGCATTTCTGGTGGTAACCGCCGGCACAATCAGGGAACCGGCGCCGGTCATGTCGAAAAAGCGTTTTACAATCCAGGCGCAGGGAATAATTCCCTTGGCGGCGACATCGCTGATCTGGTATTTCTCCGCCATCTCCGCCTGTGACAGCAGATTGATTTTGCGGAAGAGTTTTTCAAACTTTTCCAGCGTAATTGTCCTGACCGGCTGATTCTTTGCCGCCTTGCCGTTGATATCCATGATGACGCGGACGCTCTCGCCGACCGCAACGAATTGGATGGTTTTCGGAATATCGGAAATGCGGCTGATCCGGTCGGCGATCAATTCCATATATGAATCAATGATGTCTGTGAGCCTTTCCGGTTCCGCCGCCCGGCTGCCGTATTCTTCAAAAATGCGGATAGTGCCGAGGGCGAAAGTTTCGGCGAATTTCAACTCTCCGTTACGCACCAGCGAGACTTCCACCGAGCCGGAACCGACTCCCAGCAGCAGCAAGTCGGCTTTGGACAGCGCGGTTTTGCCGCCGAGCGCTTTCTTTACCGCCATGGTAATCAGCGCGGCCTCCTTCGAGCCCTCCAGGACTTCCAGGTCGATGCCGCTGGCGATTTTGATATTATTGATGAAGATTTCACGGTTAAAGGCTTCGCGCACCGCGCTGGTCGCGAATGCCCGGATATAGCCGACCCCGTATTCCGCGGTTTTTGCGGCAAAATCTTTCATGATTCGGCAAAGCAGGCTGGTTGACTCCGGCGAAATCATGCCTTTGGTAAAAACATCCCGCCCCAGATTTACCGGCTGCACCAGGCTTTCCAGTATTTCGTAGCTCTTGTTCTTTTCGATCTGGATTATATCCATCCGCGCCGAATGGGCTCCGATGTCGATAATCGCCGCCTGCAACGGCATCTTAATTTTTCTTGCCGGAATCAACGCCATATTCTCCTCCGGGAAACATTGCTGAACTTTATTATATAGTTATAAAATTTAACCGTCAAACCTCTTTTGCACAAATCCTATAATCGGGAAAAACCAAAAAAATAGGCATGTTTCAAATAAGGTTTAGAAATAGTTGACACTTTTTGAGATGCCGCCATTGAGAGCCGTAGGCTCAAATCATGTTGTAAGGACGGATTTTAATCCGTCCGCCATCCCCCCGCACAATTTGAGAGCCGTAGGCTCGGATCATGTCAATCCTTATATGTTTCGTTCCTACTGAACTCCAAATTTTAATTATCATCGTTCACCGGACTAAAGTCCGGCGCTACAATATGTATCGCTCCGCCGGAGCTTGTTTTGACTGTTTTACTTTATTTTATCAGAGCGCTATGACATAAAAGTGTCAACTACCTTTCGAAACATGCCAAAAATTAAACATATAAATTTAACTTGAATATATGATAAAAACAATATGTGATCTTGTTAGAAATCAATTAAAAAGATCGCAAAAGACTGGCAAAGCGGCCGTGAATATATATATTTGAGCCAATTGCAAAACTCAAGTTTTGCAGAAATTCAGAATTCAGAATGAAATTCTAATTCAAATCCGGATTTATTCTGACTACTGACTACTGAATTCTGACTACTTTTGCAATTACCTCATTTTTAGATGACCGTTAATTTTATGGAGAGAGCATTTTGAATAAAATAATACTGCAAGCAGGCGTAGTCCCTTTTGTTTTCGATAAGGAACTGAAAGTTATGATTATCACCTCCAAAGCCTTCCCTGACCGGTGGGTGCTGCCGAAAGGCCACATCGAAGAAGGTCATTCCCCGCAGGCGACCGCCGTTCGCGAAGCCTTTGAAGAAGCCGGAATCCGCGGCGTGGTGTCGGAACTGCCGGTTGGCGCTTACGACTATCAAAAATTCGGACGCGACTATCACGTGCTGGTATATACGCTGAAAATAACTGAAACTCTTGACAAATGGCCGGAACAGTCATTCCGAAAGCGCCAGTTGCTGCCGCTGGAGCAGGTTTTAAAAACCCTGAGAGACGCCAATGTCATGGAAATAGTTAAAACTGCCGGTGCAACCTTGGATAAATTTGCATTACGGTAACCTGAAAGTATCTTAAACAATAGAGATTTTTGCGTTTTCTGTTCTTCTAATTTCCGGCGGGGAGGTCTGTAAATGACAATGGACGCTAAAAAAAATCGAAAAATCAGCTTGCTGCTTGCTCCGGCAAGAATGGACATTGCCGGGATGGTCGCGCTGATCGCCGCGGGTTTCACCGTCAATAAAGCATGTGAAGAATGTGAACAGCAAATCATTTTCGACTCTTATGACCACCGTCTTCTGAATAATGAATTTATTCTGGCAAAATGCGGGCTTATTTATAATTTGATCAGCCTGGCGGACGATTCAATCCAGTCATCAATTGTCTGGGATAAAAAGCATGAGTTAAAGTATCGGGAGGATATTTTAAAGACTCAGTTAAGCAAAAAATTGTCGCGGATACTTGGCAGCCGGGCGATTGTTCCGCTGCTTGCGCTCGACGTCCGCACCAACCGCTTCACCCTGGCGTCAAAAACGAAGCAGACTGTTGTGTTGACTTTCCGGGAATACTCGCTGCCGGAGAACCCTTCTGCTGCGCTGCCCGCAATCATCGCCCTGGAATCATCCCGGCTCAACAAAAAACAACTGAGAGCAATGTGTTCAGCTATCACGCCGGAAATACTGACGGAATCCCGCGGAATATGGCATACCTTGATTGATGCGGCGCTGCTGGCGGCCGGAATTCAAGACATTCCCAATGAAAACGCATATCAGAAATTTCCGCCGGACACAACCGTAAAATCGGCAACTCTTTCCATTCTAAAGTCGCAGATGGACTTCCTGAGATATAACGAAAAGGGCATCATCGCCGACATTGATGCCGAATGCCTACACGACTTCCGGGTTGCCCTGCGTAAAATGCGCGTGACGCTGAGCGAACTGAAAGACGTTTTCCCTGAAGCAGAGATTGCCCCTTTCATGCATAAATTTGACGAGTTGGGCGCCATCACCAACCAGCTCCGCGATTATGACGTATTCCTGGGGCGGAAAGAACATCTTTTAAAAATATTATCCGCCAACATGCGCCCGGCGCTGCTCAACTTTTTTAAAGCACAGCAGCAATGCCGTCATCGCCAATTTCTCTCGCTGGTCGCCATGATCAATTCAAGTAAATATTTATCGATGATCGCCGCCTGGGAAAAATTCCTGAACAGCGCGGAAACGCTTCCGGCAACTGAAAAGTCCGAAAATCCCGTCCTGCCCGGAGTAGCCGGAATCATCCTGAAACGACTGGAAAAAGTAATTGACAAAGGACACGCCGTTAAAGCCAACTCGCCTGACACGGATTTGCATAAAGTCCGGATTCAATGCAAGAAACTGCGCTATCTGCTGGATTTCTTTTATGCGGAACTCCCCGGCGGCAAAGCCAACCGGGTAATCAAGGATTTGAAAAAAATCCAAACCGTACTGGGCGATTTCAACGACTTTTCAGTGCAAATCAGGAATATTGAAACCAGGTTGCGCAAACTGGCTGCCGGAAAAACCGCAATCGAAAATGCCGCGGCATTGGGCGCCATTATCGCCGCCCTGTCAAAAGAAAAAACCACCACCCGCGCCCAATTCCAAAAAGCGTTCAGCAAATTCAGCAGCGATGAAACAATAACTCCATTAAAATCTTTTCTAGCTAAATATATTTTCTAAAAAATATTACGCCCGATGATTTTTCCTGTTGACAAAACATGATTCTGACGGTATAATAATATCAACTAAGTGACATCTACATGATGTCCATTAGTTATAAATCAAAGGTAACACATGATAGAAGCAAAGTATATAGAATTAAGCTGCAAAATTGAAGATGGCATAAAAAAAGGCGTCTGGAAAGGCCGTCTGCCGGGAATTGCCAAATTGGGCCGGGAATTGAGTGTGGACTCGGCGACAGTATTGAAAGCGTTCAGAGTACTGGCCAACAAGGGGCTGTTAACCATACAGGGCACCAGGGGAACATATATAACCCCGCATTCAAAACGGCCCCAGCATAAAGTCATAGGATGCATCGGGCTGAAACCGGACAATGTTATTTATTCCGCTGAATTTGAGGAAATGGAAAAAGAGGCGGCAAAAAGAGGATATAACATAGTAGGGCTTGCACATGGCCGCCAGCTTTTCGCGCACGGGACGGATATTCTGCTCAAATTCCCGTTTGACGGCTATATTTTTATGTATTCAAGCTTGACTGCGGAAATAGCCGCATTCCTTCAGGGAAATGGAATAAATTTTGTGTCCTGCAACAAGCCGGTCAGTGTGGAAAATGTAAATTGCGTGGATTTTGCCGCGGAAAAAACCTTTGAAAAAGCCATGAAATATTTTGTCGGACTGGGGCACCGGAGAATCGCATATTTTGACTTCTATAATCCGAACTATCCGACCTACAATTACCGCGAAAGAATTCTTAATACTTATAAAAAGGTAATGGCGGAGGCCCGCCTGCCGTTTGATGAATCGCTTTTTGTCATGCGGGAAGTGGAATATGAGGCGATACATGAAAAGCAGTTTCAGAAAAATTACGGGCGCGATTGCGTTAAATCGCTGAAGAACAATAGACCGACAGCCGTTTTAACCCACCTGGGCATGGGCTATGGCGTTCTTGAAGAAATGAACAATAATAATTTAAAAGTTCCTGATGATATGTCGATCATGGTTTATAACAGCAGGTTTTATAATGATGATGATGATTTCTTTACAACGCTGTATTTGGATTACAAGAAAAAATCATTGCATGCCGTGAACTTGCTGCTGGATTTAGTCAATGATCCCTGGGAAGGCGCAAAAATTGAATTGCTGGAAAGTAAAATCATCGTAAAGAAAAGTACGGCGCAAATTAAAACGCCGGAGAAAAAGTGAAATAAAATTTACATATCAAAAGCGGGTTATGAAATAACTTTCAGACAAATTAAATTTTAAAAGAGGCAAAGTCAGGATTTTATGGTCTTTGACTGTTCGTGCAGTACGGAAAATCCTTGTTTAATAGTTATATCAACTGCATGGCCAGAAAACCCGTCATGCAATTTAACAGAATTTTAAATTAAAACTAGCCATTGTGAAAGGAGAATGTAATTATGAGCAAAAAAAATTTTACGCTTATAGAATTATTGGTTACAATAGGCATTATAGCTATTTTGTGTTCCATTATGCTTCCGGCACTCCAAAAAGCCAGAGAGTATGCGAAAGGCATACAGTGTACCAGCAACCTGAAACAGATAGGTACGATGCTGTCAGGTTATACCTTTGACTATAACAGTTTTCTGCCCACGCCGAATAGTAATAGTGGATTGACAATGGGAATGGGACGTTACTGGCCTGACCGGATTTCTCCCGCCCGGACAGTAGTTAATGATTATCCGGCATGGCGCAAAACTCATCCTGCGTTCTGGTGTCCGTCCGACATCGCGGAAATTGAAGATGGAACAACAAACAATCTCGCAAGCTATACATTGGTAGCTGTGGATGTTAATAAAAGTTCGAGCTGGACCGAAGTTAAACTTTCCAAGATCAAGGATTTTTCAGGACTGGGTCTCGTAGTGGATGCGTGGGGCATATTAAACCAGCCAAACTACATGGTAGTTGATGTTGTGTGCGGCGGCGATTTAAAAAAAGTCGTACGGACAAGGCACTCCAGCGCAGCAGAAATCCTTTTTGCTGATTTTCATGTTACAGCCAAAAAAGGAAACAGAAATGATTCATGGACCCAAACTTTTGATCTGCGCTATCATTAATTAATAAATTGGTCAGTACCATTGCAAAAAGGTAGCCGTTATATTTTTAAATCGGGTATATAATTATGCTGAAAAATAGCACATAGAGGGAAACATTATGAATATAAATCTGCCATTGAAGGCGGTTTCGGCTCTTGCAGCCTCCGCGGTACTTGTTTGGGCGGCATGCCATGCGGATGCTGCCGCCGTCGGAGAAACAGAAAACAGCGCGAATATGAAAATTTTTAAAGCAGATACAGGCAATGAAGGTTGCAAAATAAAAGAACTTAACGGATACCCCGCGTTTTATTTTAATGGAAAACCGAAAGCGCTTATTGTTTATAGAGATCATCATCCTTTCCAGCATATAGAGACCGTAGAGCATTTTTTGAATAATGGGATTAACATTACCACGCTGTCCGTCAATGCGGCGGCGTTGGCGGCGGCAAAGGACAAAAATTCTTTCTATAACGCCATCGACAAGGAATATGGGTTGATTGCGCGCTTGCCGCGCAATAACCCCTCTTGAACTGGGCCGTGGGATATGGGGATTGCTTTTTCTCGAGGTCTCTTAACAGGCTGAAGCAGTGCATTTTCGACAGTTCAATCCTGGCGTAA
>CAIKZE010000450.1 GCA_903831825.1 uncultured Lentisphaeria bacterium
GTTCTGGGAATAAAACTGGACGAGCTGCCGGTCCGCACAAACATCTTCCGACGGAAGATGTGAAACGACTGTAGTGCCACTGTATAGTCTAAGTGCTTGATTATCAACATGTCAATTTTTAGTCCGCGGAAGTTGGGCTAATGCTTTGTTGACACAGGAACGGGATACCTGAAAACGGTCGACAAGCTGACTCTGGGAATAAATCTTTTTCCCCGGAGGCAGTTCATGCCGGTTTATCTCTGATTCAAGCTGCTCTACCAGCAAATCATATTTCGTTGGCCGCATAGTTCATTCCCTATTTCAAAACAAACATGTCTTTTTACACTTGTATGATAACTGCAAAACATGATTTTGTCAATAGCGAATATCGCCTGCAATTTAAAAAATCAGGAAAATTTTTAGCAATCCGCGGATTTTGAACTTCGGTTAGGTTTTGGATTCCCATTTCAGGAGTTCCGGCGATTGAGATTCGAGTGACCAGTCAATTGCCAGAATTTTCGAGCCGCAGTCGATTTTTATTTTGCTGCCGGCCATAAAATCGTCAGGACGGGGGTTCTTTAATTGCTGCATCGGTTCCGGGGCCATCGCCTTAAACGCTTCCAGTTTGGAGATTGCCGGTTCCAGGCCGTGATCGCCGCCTTCATAATATTTGATTTTAAAAGTCTTGCCGAGTTCCCGCAACCTTTTTTCCAGTTCTTCGGCATGACCGTGGGGGACTGTCACATCCGCCGTTCCGTGTTCCATAAACAGCGGACATTGAATCATTGCCGCATGTTCCGTCACATTGCGGACAGACAATTCGAAGTCGGCAAACGCCCGGCCGGCCCAGGACTGAATATCATCCGTCAGTTTTACCAGTGCGCTGGAGGTATATACAAACGCAAAAGTATCCGGCGCAAAAATAGAACTTAATAACGCAATATGGCCGCCCTGGCTGCCGCCGTAATGAAAAAGCCTGCTCCGGTCAATTGCCGGATGAAGCGCTAAGACTTCGCGCAAACCGTTGAGCACATCCGCCACCTGGTAGAAGCTAGCGTCGTAAGGCAGATGCCAGCCGAGACCTTTCACCGGGTCAAAGTCATAGCCGCTCTGGCGATATTCAACGGAAATACAAACCAGATTGAACAACTCCACGGCATATTCCATTTTATCCTGATGCTGAAACCGGCTGCCGCCCCATCCGTGAGTAAACAGCATGGCGCCGGTATCACTGTTTATTTTATCCGGCGCAATTACCAACGCGGTAATCATTTTGGGATAAGTTGCGGAATTTGTACTCGGAAAGGAAATTTCATACTTTTTCATAATGCGCTTTCATTAATTTTAAATGTATTCTTATGACTAAAACTTTTTCATCTTTTAAATTTATCCGGTTGCCCAATTTTTCGTTTCCCCGTCCGGCTCAGAGCTGTTCCAAATATTTTCAATGATCTTCGCCTTTTCAATCTGCTTGGTGTACATTTCGTAATACTTGCCTTTTCTCTCCAGCAACTCAGCGTGCCGCCCTTGTTCCACTACTTTGCCATTGTCAATTACAACAATGTTATCGGCATCCATTATTGTCGACAGCCTGTGCGCGATTACAATGGAAGTGCGCTTCTTGAAAATATTTTTCAGGGCGTCCTGAATCAGGCTTTCGCTTTCAGAATCAAGATTGCTTGTGGCTTCGTCGAGTATCAGCAGTTGCGGATCCGCCACAAGCGCTCTCGCCAGCGCAAGACGCTGTTTCTGGCCTCCTGAAAGTTTCACTCCGCGTTCCCCTATTACCGTGTCATATTTGTCCTTGAGTTTCCGGATGAATTCATCGCAGTGCGCGACTTTCGCGGCGCGTTCCATTTCCTCCGGGGTCGCATCTTTTTTGCCGAACACAATGTTTTCGCGCACGGTCCCGTCAAATAAAAAGACATCCTGCAGAACAAGACTCATGAGTTTGCGGTAACTCTGAAGTTTGATGTCCCTTATATCCATGCCGTCAATGGTTATTTGGCCTGAACTTACGTCGTAAAACCGCAGCACGAGATTGGTGATGGTTGTTTTTCCGCCGCCGCTGGGGCCGGCCAGCGCCGTGACTTTGCCCGCGGGAATGAAAAGATCAATGTTATCTATCGCTTGCGTGCCGTCAGGATATTTGAAAGTCACATTATGAAAGTTTATTCCACTCTTAAAGGTGTCAATGGCGGAAGCATTTTCCTTATCGATAATATCAGGCTCCATATCAAGCAGGTCTATCGTTCTTTCCGCACATGCCAGACATCGCTGTGTTTCTGAAAAAGATGACATGATCATGAAAACCGGCTGAAAAACCCACATTAAAAATGTAATGAAAACAACCAGGCTCCCAATGCTCAGCGTGCCGTTTATAAAATAATATCCTCCCACGAGCCAGATGCTGATTTCAGCCACAAAATGGATCGACCATATACTGCGATGCACAAACATTCCGGCAATAGAGCTATACAAGTATTTTCGCCACAAGAGGTTTGTCTTTAGAACATAATCCCTTTTGATCGTTTTCCCTCTGAAAAAACTTTTGACAACCTGTATCCCGCCAAAGCTTTCCGCGAGACTCGCATTTATCACGGTTCTTTCCTCGCACAGGCTCCGCTGAAGCGGGCGCATTATATAAAAGAAAGAGTAAGCCACCCCGCACATCAGGAGAGAAAAAAAGATGCAAACTATAGTTGTCCTCCAACTTATAAAGAGGAGCGATGACATGGACAGGATCAATATTGTAAAGGCATTAAACGGTGAAAGCAACCCGTTAAAAATCAGATTCCCGGCTCCTTCAGTATCTTCCTGCAGCCGGGTGATGATGCCGCCGGTTTTCAATTTCTGCAATTCAACAAGCGGCAACGTATGCAGATGGCTCATCAGACGCTGCTTAAGGTTAAGCACGAAACGTCCGCACAGCACATTATTTGAATAATCCTGTAAAATGGAAACAACGTGGTGCAGCGTCGCTATCACCAGCAGAAACGCGCATATTAAAGCAAGTAATTTTACATCCTTCCGGGGCAATACATAATCTATCATTATTTTGCTGGTCCATGGAATTGCCACCCCAAGCACACAGGAGCAAAACCCCATGAAAACAACAAAAATGAGTCTTGCTTTCTGATCTTTGAACTCGCCAAGATACCGGAGGATGTAATATTTTACCGGTTTCCTGATTGCCTGTTTTTTCTCTGCGGAATCAGCTTCTCCGACATTCCTGTTTTTCAAATACGAAAGAATGCCTTTTTCTTTTATGAACTTCCGGTATTGAATTTTACTGTTTTTTTTTCTATCCGTCATAATTTCCGAATTTACCAAAATTCATCTGGCCCGTGCCACACAAATGGTTTTGACGGTTAATAAATGCTAATATTTAGGGACTCTTTAAAATGCCGCGCAATCCTGCTTAATCAATGCATCTGCCTAAACTATCCCGTAATTTCACATTTTTCAATAATAACGTTAATCTTTTTTGTGTTTGATGAATCATTTACGTCCATATAATTAAGCGCTTGCCTCAGATTCCCCTTCGGCGACACTTAATTCCATTTTTAAAGGGGCTTTGGCGCGAGTCATCAAATAATGGTAAAGCCCGAACATGACCAGGCCGAATGTGCTGACACAAATACCCAGGAGAAACGCGTTTTTGTAGTTGTGGGCTTGCTCAATCATATAGCCGGAAATAAAGATTGTGACGCCGACGTTCATATTCCGCAGGAATGAATTGGATGACGTCATCGAACCGACAACCGACGGATGACAGGTTTTATAAACCAGGATGTCCGCGCCGGTATAAAACGGCGCGGCGAAACAGGCAATAATGGAAAGCACGATCAAACCATTCACGGAATTTACCTGCATGGAATAAACAAAGCCGATTACCTGCAAAATCCAGAAGACGGCAATAATTTTGTAACTGCCCAGCTTGTCAATGGCCCATCCGATCGGATACGCCAGCACCACCCCGATCAACGAGCTCCAGGATAAAGCGTTCGCACAGTCAGCGCGTTCGATCCCCAGGGCATTTTTAGCATATAACCAAACCCAGGTGTTATACATGCACATAAAAGAGTGAATCGAGCCCACGCCCAGCATCATAATGATATTTCTTTTGTCGCTCCAGCCCACTTTCAGCGCCGACCACGGCTTGAAGCGCTCAGTTGCAGGATTGCGGATCGGCGGCTCCTTGATAAACGTCGCCGCGTAGGTAGTCATGCACACAATGACCGCTCCCAGCGTGTATGGCAGCCATTCAGCCACATCAGCCAGTCTCACGCCATATCTTATTCCGATGAAACCGACCAGTCCGCAAGCCATTATATTGATCGAAACCGTTCGCGCCAGCATGTCTTTGCGGACGCAGTCGATGCTTAACAGCGGAAAGGTCGAGGACTTGACGTCCGTCGCCAGCATCTGCACAATCGTCAAGGCGATCAGCATCGGCACCCATACGAAAAACGGAAACAGCACGATGCTGAAGATAATGAACGGCACCGACAGAAACAGAAACGGCAGGCGGCGGCCCCATCTGGAGGTGCAATGATCGCTTTTCCACGAAAAATACATGACCAGAAAGCTGACCACCCACAGGTTGGTCGAACTGAGCAGCCCCAGCGTGCCTTCATTGACGCCCAGCTTATTCATCCGCAACAGCATCAGCGGTCCCAGGAAAGAGAAACTGATAGTCCAGCCGACGCTGGCCAGCATGATCAGTATTACATTCTTCCACATTAATCTGGTATTGGAGTAATATGCCGCCAGTTCCGGAGCCAGTTCCGGCATGGCGTCGTGAGCGTTAACGGTTGTTGTTTGTGCCATTTTTTTTCATCTCCTCTATTATCTGAATTTTTTTCTGTTTTTTAATCGCAGTCCGCAATGTTCGAAAAAAAAAGCATTTTGAGAGCTGCGGGAAATTGGACTCCATCAGACTAAAATCCTATTCCACAGCGCAAAATGCTCTTATTTGCGTTTTTAACTACTGCTTCAAAAGTGCCTCTTCCCCAGGATTCATGGGTCGTTTTCCGTATAAATAATCTTGTCCGTTTTTAACGGTCAAATAATTTGAATGTCCAATATCCAACAAGGAATATCCAATATCCAAGGTAAAAAATACAGCTATCGCGCCTGTTTTTTTTGGGGCTGTTATACTCTTGAATCTATTATGGTCATTGCTCTATGCGTAATTCTGATTTGTTGAGATGGAAATTATCCCGCACAAAGATTTACCCGCCGGAGGCATGGCGCAAAGGCACAAAGAAAAGTAAAACTTGCTATTCTCTCCGTGCTTCCGTTCAAAAATATGTTCAGCTTTTTGTATTTTGCCTTTCCATTCATCAGTTGGATATTCCTTGTTGGATATTGGATATTCGTCTTTTTTAACCCATAAATTCCAGTGAAGACCCTAAAAAACTTATGGAACCTGAGTTATCTCTATAATAATTCCATATTTGAATGAAGGAATCGTCAGTTCAACGGACTTTGCGGGTTTCCCTTCAATGGTCTTGTAACTGATTTTTTCTTCACAACCCTTGGCCTGGTCAAAAATGTTTATTCCAACAATCTTGTCCGGCGGAATATTTAAAGTGATTTTTGTGTTTTCCGCAGGCTGAGCATTGTGGTTGAGCAGAAACAAACAGCATTGATTGGATTTGTTTTTGCAGAGCAGCGAAGCTTCCACTCCGTCGCAACCGGAATATTCAAAGATTTTTCTCTCTCCGAGACATGAATCTATCAACTGTTTGAGAAAATCAGCGTCGCCCTTATCCGGGCCTTCCGGCGTTTCAAGCGCGTTTGTGACTTTCCCTTTAAACAGGGTCAGGTCGGAAGGCGCGATATAAATGCATTTCCCTTTGCCGTATTGATTCATCAGCACGGCGGGGGATTTATCCGGATAAGCCGCCAGTATTGTGCATAATGGCGTCGGTTCAACCTGCAATGAAGATAATTCAGGCAGTTTTCCCGGAAACTTGATATCGTAGCCGTCATATTTCATTTTTATGCATTTTTCTTTCAGCCAGTCCGGATGCCGGGTTGCCTGCTGCTTAAACAACTGAACCGGGTTGCCGTCAAATGAGAGCTTCTTGCCGGCCATCCGCGGCAGGAAATTAGTTGTGGTGAACGTGATTGAATTTTGTGAAGTCTTCGTGAAATTTTTAACGCCCATCAACTCCGCCAGCAGCGGTTTGGCCAGGAGCTCTCCGTTTTCATTATAAAAAGAAGTTTCTCCGGTCGAAATTATAATGCCGCCGTCCTCCAGATATTTGCCGAAAGACGCCGCTTCATAGGCGCTCATGCATTTCACGTCCGGCAGGATGACCACCGGATATTTCCTGAGTTTTTCCGGGAGCCCTTTTTCTTCATTGAAAGCCATTGAAACGAGGTTGGCGGGGATATGCAGATAAGAGAGGGCATAATATGTCCATTCCGCCTGGAAAGACGCGCCGAAAAGTCCGGTCATTTTGCTCCACGGGCCCCACATGTCATGCATTCTGAAAGTGTTTTCCGAGAAATAGATGCCGATTTGAGCTGACGTCAGGGTATTTTCCCAGTATTTTTCACTTTTCTGCACAAAAATCATGCTTTCGCTTAATTTTTTCCCGTGTTCTGATTCCGGAGCGTAGATTTTGGGGTTCATCACAAATGCGGAGATGCCCGTGGCGCCGTTCATTAAATATTCAAAGGTTTGCCGGTTGACATCGTCCGGATCAAGCTGCATATATCCTTCGAAAGGCCAGCCTGAATGTTTAACCGCGTCATAGAACTGGATTACTCCTTCAAGCTGTCTGCCGTTCATCGCGGTCCGGAACCATTTTGTCATCATTCCTGTCCATGGCAGCGGTCTTCTGAACGCCTGGAAATAGGGATCGGTGGTAAAATTGATATCCCGCGGCAGGATGGAATCCAATAAATTGATATCAAATCCGACCGTAGATCCCGACTCATAACCGGAAACGGACAGCGTCATTGCAACAGATTTTTCAGGATAGTTCTTTTTGAGTCCGAGTACAATGTTTTTGAGTTTGTTCCAATACAGCGTATCCCGCAGATACTGAATATTGCGCCAGTCGGCCGCGGAACCCTGCCCGCGGTTGCCGAAAGGCTGCCGGTTGAAGTTCTTAAAATAGATTTCTTTAAGCTGGGCGTCTTTATCCACATCGACAAGAATTTCATTCTTCCAGTCGCCATAGCCGAGATTGGGCTCGTCAATTTCAAATCCGGAAATATTCTTTAATTCATTTTCGCCCACTTCCGCACTTATCACTTTCTTTACGCCTTCATCCATTTCCTGCGGTTTAAAATCCCACATTTTATTATAAGGAAGCCAACCGCAAATTGCGTTGAGCCCGGCGTCTTTGTAACAAGCGGCAAGTCCTTTTTTGACTTCCCGGTAATTCATATAAACGCGACTTATTTCATTCTCTTTACAGAATTTTATGCAGGTGGGGGAATAGGCGTCGGAAGGCGAAACAAATACGCCTGTGACGTCATTTCCCGCCAGAGCAATATTATTCGCCAAACTCAATGCGGCGACTGAGGCCAAAACCTGAAATATCTTTTTCATTACTCACCTTTCACTGTGTTCAAATCGATTTCTTTTTTCAAAGCCCCGTAACCGTTGCATTTTACAGTCATTGATAATATTCCGGCGTCGGATAACGCGCTTTCAATATTATAAGCGACTCCGCTGCCGTCACTCTTTAAAGCAACACTTTTCTTTTCGCCCTTGGCCAGCTCGATTTTCTTATCGGAAACTTCATATTTTTTCAAATATGGAGTCACGGCTTCTTTCAATTCTTTAATATAGGCGGGCCAATGAAACGGGGAATCCCAGGGGCCGAGTATGGGGTTCAGGTAACTCCAGATAAGTATGCCGTCAACATTTTGTTTAAACGCTTCGCTGACCGCGATCTTTATGTCACCCGACTTCAGCGGCGCGGAACCGTCTCCGGCGTCATAGCCCTGCAGCCAGTAAAAACAGGTGATATTCTTGGCTTTGGCCTTTCCGACAAAGCTCTTGGCAATTCCGGGAGCTCCGACCGTGGTCGGAGAATGTCCCCCTACAGCCCAGTAAATCGCGGTCTGTATTCCGTTCAATTCGCTTAAATTCATTATTCCGTTCCAGAAATCCAGACCGTAATAAGGAGCAATGTCAGTCAGCGTTGTCACCTGGCAGCAGGTGTCAGGGAAATAATGCCGGAAATCTTTAAAAATCTCTTTAATCATTTCAGTTACCGGGGCGCAATAGAACGTACTCATTTTATGCCATTTGTCTTCATCCTGGCCTTTTCTGTACATTGATTTGGGAAGGCCGGCCGGCCAGTCTATCGGAAGCGCTTTTTCCAGGCCGGCGGTGTTGACCGGTTCAGGCATCGCGCAATTAAACTCTTTCATGAATTTTTGTTTGCAGGAATTGCAGTAACAGAAATCGCCGGCAGTCCGCCCGGGTTCATTGATAATAATGCCTTCAAAGGAGGTTTGATTCTTCTTAAACTCTTCCAGCCAGTAATTCAAATTGGACACAAACGCCTTTTGAACGACAGGGTTGTTAAAGCAACGCTTTTTCGACACTTTCCCCTGCCAGTTAATTTCATAAATATCCTTTTGGGAACCGAGAATTGCCGGATCGCATCCCAGATTGCTCAGGTTAATCAGCCAGAATACGACCAAGCCGTTTTTATGCATCAGCGCAATCTTGTCTTTTATTTGAGCCATAAGTTCAGGATTCCTGCCTTCCAGCAGCGGCAGCGTGACGGAAACAGTGTTTATATTGTGTTCTTTTAAAGCTTTTACTGTTTCAGGAGTAATCTGACCGAAACTAACCTCCACCCCGATCACCGGCGACACCCAGGCGTCAATGGAAAATTCGACCTTGCCTTTAACATTCCGGATATCGGAACAAGACGCGCAGACGATTCCTTTCATGACTTTCTCAGTGGCAATGGTTTCCGATGAATAAATTGCATTATTACCTTTAGACTCAATTGTTTTACATGCTTCGGTTTTAGCCGGAGAGAGAATCGTAAAAGGAATTTCATTGCTTTCTTCTGTTCCCCCCGCCGTGACGCTGTTGATCTTAATCACGCCCGAAAGCGGTTCGCTGTTGCCGGCGATTTTGCCGACGGCAAGATACATTTGCGTTTTTCCCTGCCAGATCTTTGAGACCGGCGGGCTTTTCTGTCCGGCTAATTCCAGGGTCGCATTAGTTTTTTCCGCATCCATATCCTGATCAAAGTTTATTTCAACGAGTTCAGGCGCCGCGGCAAGCTTGCCGTTCTGCTGCAGCTCGACCGGATAGCAGGATGAAAAGCTCAGGTCGCTGTTGCCCCAGCGTAAATTGCCTTGAACCAGGTCTCCCATCGGATAATGGTCGCCTTGATAGTTCCACAAGATGCTGTAACAGGGCTGCGGCGTGGCAAAAGCCGTCAGTTCCGCATAATACGGAGCATGCGGCGCAATCGCGGAATCAACTTTGAAATACAGCGAATTGCCCATCCATAAACCCTGATTTTCCCTTACCAGCGCCAGCGGGAGGTTTTCCTTGGTCTTCTGGTAATCCTGGCCGCATTTCCACAGTCTCAGTTCCAGCGCCGCGCTTTCATCCGGATTGATCATTTTAAAATTGGCGGGGTTCTTGACCGCTCCAACCCTGAAAAAGCTCAGTTGCGCCTGTTCGGGGGTGAACGTCTGCCCTAATGAGCCTTCCCCGAAAACTTTTTTACTGTCATTCGTAACCCAATTGCTTTGGTCCGGACAATGAAAAACGACTTTCTTTACAGGGTTAACGCCGAAAGACGGACTGGCGGCAATAAAGGATATTGCAAACAACAACAACCATTTCTTCATTTTTGAGCCTTTTTGTAAGAAAATGTGAAAACTTGGACTTGGCAAACGCCGTTATCCGGATCAGGAAAACTCACATAAGTTTTATATACGGCTTCGTCTGCCGGATAAGTCGGAATCTTGCCTTGCAGCAGCAAGGTGTTTGCGTTTTTCCAGTGTTTATCAATTTTTATTGTTCCGCAGGGGCCGGCAACAAATGCTTTGACGTTATTTTTATCAACTTTCTTGTCGAAACGTATTTCTATAATTTCCGGGATTTTAGACTCAATAACCGTATTGGACTCCAGCTTTACCGGACAATAAGTCTTGAAACGCAATGCGGAGCCGTTCCAGGGATTGCCGCTTTTATAAAACTCCCCGCCCGCATAAGGCGCCCCCCCATATTGACAAGTGTAATAATAACATGGCGCTGGTGTTTCCTGGGTTGACAGTTCGAAATAATATTTCTGCCCGGCTTCCACTTCCTTATTTACTTCAAAAAACTTGTCGTGCCCAACGTCAAATGCACTTTCATCGGAACAGGACGCGGACGGGGGATCGCTTTTCGCTTTTTCCAGGGACTCTTTAAACGGCCAAAGTTTAAGCGTAAGCGGCGCCGGACCTTTATATGGCGTAACGTTCGCCTCCTTAGTTTCAAGCCGGAAAATATAAACGCTCAAAAAGCTTATTTTGGCGGCGGATGGCAGAAATGTCTGCCCGATCGTTTCTTTGCTGTAAAGCCATTTCGGATCATTGGATTTTTCATTAAACTGATCCGGCACGTGGGCAGTGGCCTCCACCGCCACATCAGCCAGGAGGGTACAGCTCAAAGAACAGCAAAAGGCAAATATCAGTAAATATGTTTTCATGTTCACCAGTTTTGATAAACTATGTTATTCAGTGTATAATATTGTATTCCCAGCGTCTTTATATCCATTACCCCCAAGCTCCCCGCATGACCATCAGCGAAAAAGGCATTCACTTTCTGGTTGTGGCGCAGATCGAAAAAGTGCTGGTTGCTGATCCACCCGTACAAATGGTAAACCTGGCCGCCTGCGGTGGTGCCTAGAGAATCGGCAAGTGCTATCTGACGACTGGGTCCGCCTGCGATATATGGAATTCCGCCAGAATTTTTGTATGGCTGCCAAAGTTTTACCGCATAGCCGGTATCATATGCCCATAATCCGTAGGTGTTGGAGTATGAAAAGGCGGCGGTAGAGACGATAGACGGACATACCAGAACGTTTGTGGAACCGGTCATATATTTCAGTGTAGACAGCGTCCCTCCCCACGTCAGCGCTGACGGAGTACAATAAGCATAGGGGGTCCAGCCGTTGAATTCATTCGCGTATGTTGTCAACGCCAACCCGGACTGCTTCAGTCCGTTCAGACATTTTATTGTCTTGGCCCGGTCCCGCGCTTTATTCAACGCCGGCAGCAGCATACTGACTAAAATAATGATGATGCCGATCACGACCATGAGTTCGATTAAAGTAAAACCTCTAATCATCAACGAGTTGCAACTTATCGGTTCTACCTCATCGACCAAACCGTGCGTGCGGTTTTCCCTCACACGGCTTTCCCCCTGTTCTTCTTCGTTTGGCATTCGCTTAGTTTTTGA
>CAIKZE010000451.1 GCA_903831825.1 uncultured Lentisphaeria bacterium
CAAATCCTTTTTTCTCGCACTAAGCCACAAAGCCGCAAAGGAAATCCTTTTTATCTTTCTGCTTTTCACCAGTCACCGGTTTTACCTCCGTGCCTTTGTGCCTCCGTGCGAGACATTCCCCATGTTTTCGTTGAGTATGGCGGTTTTGCCAAAACCGCCTTGTTGCCAGTTTCGGCGAAACCGGCATACTTTCCGCATCCTTTTATCTTTTTACTTTTGTCTTTTATCATAGTGTCTTCTTTTTACTATTAGCAATTTTGTCAATTTGGTATTGTGTTAATAGCTGTAAATAAATAAGTTAAATGCAGTTTTTGCCATTTCTTTTTTTTATGATTGCGCCGCACTTCCCGCGTCATATTTACCTTAATTAAAGATAATTGTTTTTGCCCTATGTGCGAGTTGAGTTTTGGCTAATTTGCTCTGGTTGCCCTGTTGCGCAATGTCGATTGTTGAGCTATAATATAGATTATGGAAGCAGTTTAAACAGTCAATACATAGGGCAAAGATGAGTGCGGCTAAATATCCGGAACTTACTGCAAACCTGGAACTGAAAATCCGTCAGGGAGCATATCGGGAAAAACTGCCGACTACCCGGCAGATGGAAGCGGCGTTCGGCGTTTCCCGCCAAACCTTGACCAATGCGCTGCGCCCGTTGATTGAAAAAAAACTGTTAATTGCCGATCGCCGCAATGGGATCAAAATTAATGCTCAACAGTTAAACCGCGGACTGATCGGGATAGTTGCGCGGGGGCCTTTGGAAAACTTAAATAACAATCCCGTTTTTAAGCCGTTACAAGAACGGATGAGTGCGGACGGCTTTGAATCGTTGATGCTGGATGTATCACACGGCATTACTCCAAGCGTTAGAAATTTGCTCGGAAACTTTGTCGGATTGATTTTTACCAACAGTTCATTAACCCTGGAGATGGCGGAGTACCTGGAGCAAAAACATATTCCTTTTGTCTCCTGCAACCAGTTGACCATTTATCCCAGACTGAATTTTGTACAATACGATTGGGCTGGAGCCATAAGAAAAATTGCCGCGCAATTTGCCTCGAAGGGGTATCAAAACCAGTGTCTGTTTTTTCAAGGACTGCTGGAGGGTTATGACAAATTTATCAAAAAGCAATGGAAAAGCATCAAGCTGGAGCTGGGGCTGCCATTGCTTAAAGCCGATAAAATTGAGTTGAACTGGCAAACAGAACCGCGAACTAGCCTGGAGGAATACTTGAAAGCGTTATATGAGATTCAAGAGTACCCGCAATTATTGATTTTCTGGAGAAACGTTGATGAGGATAGTATTGGATTACTTCGAAAAGGCAAAAACAAATTGCCCGATTCCTGTCTGATCGTGGGGCCTGGTTATGCGCCTGATCTCAGCGGCAGAAATATAATTACCCTGGCTGTCAATGATTATGATCCTCTCCTGGCGGCAGGTTATGAGGCGCTGCGCGAGTTGATTCTGGCCCCGAATAAAAAGTTAATTCACCGTTTAATCGATTATCCAATCGTATGGCATAAAAATAAAGATTTTGATAATGACGGCGGCATAAATATTTAAAATTAAGAGTCTTCACTAGAATCTATGGGAAAAACGAATATCCAATATCCCGTCCCGCAAGGCGGGATCCCGCGGATGCGGGAAATATCCAACTGATGAAGGAAAAGCAAAATACAAACAGAAACAAGCAGGAGTTATAGCGGTATTTTGTGACACGGACGAAACAGACATAACGGACTCAACGGACTGGGAGCCAGAAACAAGCAGGAGCGATAGCGGTATTTTTTACCTTGGATATTGGATATTCCTTGTTGGATATTGGATATTCAAATTATTTGACGTTAAAAAAGGATACGGTTATTTATACAGAAAACGACCCACGAATTCAGGAGAAGAGACAAAATTAAAAGGAGAATGTTATGGTTACAGCTATTATTGTTGGAGCAGGACACCGTGCGTTGACTTATGCATCTTATGCAAAATTGCATCCGGACAAATTAAAGATTGTCGGGGTCGCGGACCCTAACAAAATACGCCGGGAAGCGGCGGCCAAAGAATACGGGTTGACGCCGGAACAGTGTTTCGATTCCGCCGAGGAACTCGCGGCCAAAGGCAAAATCGCGGACGCGATCATCAATGGAACGATGGACCGGCAGCATGTTCCCACAACGCTGCCTTTATTGAAAGCCGGATATGATGTTTTGCTGGAAAAGCCTTTTGCTTTGAACGAAGAGGAAGCCAAAGAACTTTATGCCGCGGCTCAAAAATACAATCGCAAGATAATGATTTGCCATGTCCTGCGTTATGCGCCGTTTTATTCCGAGATAAAAAAACTTATTGTTGAGGGTGAAATTGGCAAAATCATAAATATTCAGACAGCCGAACATGTGAGTTATCATCATGTCGCCTCCTGTTTTATCAGAGGGAAATGGCATCGCAAGGATACTTGCGGTTCCTCGGCCCTGATGGCTAAATGCTGTCACGACCTTGATTTGCTCACCTGGTTTATGAGCGGAGTCGAGCCGTCCAAGGTAGTCAGTTTCGGCGGGTTGCATTATTTCTGCAGAAAAAATGCTCCGGAGAATTCCGGCGAATACTGCCTGCTGGATTGCCCGATTGAAAAAGAATGTTTATATTCCACACGCAAGCACCATCTGGATCACCCCACCCGCTGGTCTCCTTATGTTTGGGCGGGGATCGAGCATATCGACCAGCCGACCCTGGAGCAGAAAGAGGAATTTTTGAAAAACAAAGACAATCCTTACAGCAAATGCGCGTGGAAGCTGGACAATACGGTAGTAGACCGTCAATCGGTGCTGATTGAATTTGCCGATGGCGTTACCGCCACGCACAATATGGTTTGCGGCACCAGCCGTCCCATGCGCAAAATTCACATTATCGGCAGCCTGGGCGAAATTCATGGCATCATGGATGACAGCAAATTTACGGTGCGCCACATTGACCTGAGACCGGGCCATGAATATACGGAAACAGAGATTGACTTGAATATTCAGGGCGATACCACCGGCGCTTTCGGCGGACACGGCGGCGGCGACTTGCGGCTGGCGGCAGACTTTGTCTCTTTGCTTGAAGGCAATCATCCGTCACTTTCATGTACCACGCTCGAGGATTCAATCAACGGACACCTGATCGGGTTCTCCGCGGACAAATCAATGGAAGAAAACCGGATTGTGGAGCTAAACTAAGTTCAATGCAAGGACGCGACAGGAGCAAGAACTATACAGTTCTTGCTCCTTGACTATTTATATGACATACGGTAAATCAAATCCTTTTTTATCCACAAAAAGCACAAAATAAAAATTTTTTAAATTAGGAGCCGTAAAAAATCTTGTTTGTATTTCGTTTGGACTTGAGGCATATTTAGGTCATCCTCATTTTAGGAGAAATGCAATGAAGATGAAAAATATGATATATGTATTTGTCATTTTGCTGGTCGCTTGTCTTAGTGCATTGCTGTATGTTTCAGTAGATAATGATAGAAGAATAACAAGTATTTTTCCCCGTGCCGCCGATGAGACTCAAACAATCCTTGGAGATACATTACGCGATTATCGTATTGTTCCTTGCAACTCTCTGAAGTTTAATGCAGGCAAGGTGTTAAATTCTTTTTCCGATAAAGACGACATTCAAATCCGTTTGCGACGCGGCAAAACTGATACGGACAGATGGCGTATCAAATTAGACCACGGGAAGTATATTTACGAATTAAATGGGAAAACGTTAATACCCAATCCGTTAATACCGGGTCGGGGGCCGGGACGCGGACCTCGTCCATTCAAGGGGTTTTTAAAGGGTTCTATTTATACGATAACGATAACGGACATCAAAGAGCCGCATATTATCTGGGAAGGGAATATCGAAGTTGAACAAGATTTATTTTCCTGCACGATTGATTCTATCTATAGAGATATAGATGGATGGTTACTGTTAGTCATGCTTGGTATTGTCATCAGTGGAACATGGTATCTATTTTTAAGGCTAAAACCTCATAAAACTGCTTGCAGTGCAGATAAATAGGTGACAAATAAAAAACGATTTTAATGTATAAAATATGGAAGGCATAAAATGAGCAGAAGAAAGGTATTGGTTTTCGGGGCCACCGGTGAAATCGGCGGTCGAATCGCGCGGGACTGTGTCCGGGCCGGACATCAGGTTATCGGCATCAGCCGGGGGAAAAACACGCGTGAACAGGTTGACCTGGCCGGCGTTGAAATGATTTGCGGCGACAAATCCGACGAGAACTTCATCCGGGATGTCGCGGCGAAGCTGGATTATGACGCGGTGATCAATTCCGTGCCGAACATCAATGATGTCGAACTTTGCAACAAATACCTGAAAAAAGCCGAAAATGTCCTGCTTTGCAGTTCAACCGGCACGTTTGTTCCGCTCCGCTACTTTCCCGCCGATGAAAACCACCCCTGGCGCGAGAAAACTCCGGTGAATTTTTATCCGCAATGCATCAGGGACGCCCGTGCGCTGGAACTGTGGGAAACTGAAAAATTTCCGGTGAGCATACTCCGTCCCACCAACATCATCGGCCCCGGCCGGGCGCCGCTGGAACTGTGGGGGGCGCGCGACATCGCTTTTTTCAAAAAGCTCAAAGCCGGCGAAAGCGTCTCGATTGCGCCATGCGAACATATTCTCCTGCAATCCGGCTACAACGACGACCTGGCGAGCGCATTTGTGCAGGCGTTGGACTATCCGGACAAGGTGCGCGGCGAGATTTTCATAATCTCATGCAAAAAGGCGATAACCCTGGGAACTTACCTGGAGACCGCCATGCAGCACCTTAACAGCAAATCAGAGATTAGGCGCGTTTCCCCGGAAGAACTGATGAAAATATATCCGGAAATCACCTGGACCAACCGGCTTGATTTTTTGCTGGAACACATGTGTTTCGACATCGGCAAAGCGGAAAGAACTTTCGGTTACGCCCCGCGCAAAACCGCCGAAGCCGGGCTGGTCGCCGCGCTCGAATGGTGTGAGAAAAACGGCATTCTTTGATGAAAAAATACTGAAGAATTTAACGCAAAGACGCGAAGGCGCGAAGGAGAATTTTTTAAAGTTTGGCTGTGCCAAATTTTAAAAAGGCTTTTTGTTTCCTTATAGCGCTTTTGCGTTAAAATTAAGGTATAGGTTCGCTACAAACCCAAATCACTTCTGGATATTTCACGAAACTTGTGCACTTAACCGGCTGCGCCGGAACTTTCCCTGTCAGGCGCTCCGGCCTGACTTTGGAGTGCGGCGACCCTGCGCCGCTTTGGTTTTGCTATAGAACTCCGTATTCCAGTATCGGCGAAATATTTGTGGCGGCATACCCAATCTAAAGCGGCGCAGGGTC
>CAIKZE010000452.1 GCA_903831825.1 uncultured Lentisphaeria bacterium
GAGCATTCAAAAAGTGGAAGAGCTTTGGTGCGATACCCTGGGGTTGGTCGGAGATGCCAGAAAAAGATATGTCCGTATCAACAGTCGTATGCTTACCAGTGGCGACAGGAATTGTCTGGATGAAAGCTTCATGTGGCTTGGATATTTAGCCAAAGTAACCACCAAAGGTTCAGCTTCCAGATATGTCAGGGAATTCGGCTGCTCCCAGTTGCCTGTATTCTTATAATCCATCAGTCCTGATTAGAGATTGTAGTGAACGTTGAAGCTCTCTGGGCTATCCGTTTACGATAACCTAAAATCAAATTCTGTGAGAAAAAGTAACCCGCTAAACGGGTGATATTCTTTGTCATTCAGGCATAATGAAAAACTTCATGATCAATGAAAAGCGGGGATTATTTTGATATAATCCCCCACTCTGAGATTCAGCATAAAGCACGATGTCTTTGATCCGGCATTTTACATTTTCTCTGTAGGAAAATACTTACTGCCGTAATTGAATAGGTACGCACAAAAAAATCAACGCAAGGAAAGAGATCATGAAAAAGAACGTGAAAGAAACCATGAGAAAAAACAAGAAAAAGAACATGAGAAAAAACATGAAAAAAGGTACTTTAAATTCAGAGAAGACTTCCGATAATGTAATTGTAAGAGAAAATCATTATAAGAAGTACCTTGGAGAAATGGATCATCAAATACTACAATCCGGAGATACAAGTACAGATGTGTTCGTTGAATTCTATAAATTTAAGCCTGCTCCTAAAAGGCCGGGGTATACGCTAATAACCGGTGGTATTAGTGACGTCAAGCAGAATATCCCGCTGGATAATAAGCGGACGTCAGGTCGCACCGAGCTTATTATGTATGCCAGGGAACCGTACGGCTGGATGTTCGGACTTTTAGACATATTGTCCTTGATGCCGTTCAAAAATAAGACTTTTTTACACTGGCAGAGCTTATACTCTATGGGCATCTGCCTGCATGTTGGAGAATCAGAATTTACCCATATATTATTTATGCCGCCGTTTTTCGAGAATGAGTGTTTTTATAACACCCTTCACATAAATGGCGACAAAGTGGATCCTTTGTGGGCGGTTCCGATTACCGAGCTGGAGTTTCAGCAATGCCAGCAGGAAAATAGTGCTCTGGCAGTAATGGAAAAGATTATATGTGAAAAACTTCCCCGAATGTTCAATTGACGAATCCATGATACGAAAAAGATAGTTCCAGTCTGCAAAGTTCTTCCCGATTTACAGTGCCGCTGTTTCAATTCGCCTTGATTCAGCAGCGCTTCTTTTACTCCATATGTTAAGAGGATATAATGCCCTCTGTGCATTTACCGGCACAGAGGGTTTATTATTCAAGCCAGTCAGTCAAACATTGCCGTTCAATTACTGTAATCGGCCAGAATGACTGCCGTCATAAACTTATCAGAATCATTCCATAAACACCTGAGTATTGCGGGTAGCACACGTCATTATTTGAGGCTAAAGTGAGTCCCCTGTCGAACTATGCAGGACGGTTCTTAATCAGCAAATAGCAATGGCAGAAAGTGCATCAACAGTATTACCGATGTTCAGTTCAAAGTAATGAATGTCCTGTTAATGACAAAAAACAGTAATACCAGCCAATAAACCATTGCAAAATAAAATATTTGCATATAATTTGCATATTTATCTATTTGCAGTATCTTATTGTAGGATAAATCAACGGGAGAATGATTATGTTGATAAATTTTACAGTCGGTAATTATCGTTCGATAAAAGAGCCGGTTACGCTTTCCATGGAAGCGGTCGGTATTCATGAACTGGAAGAGACGAATACTTTCGTTGCGCTGAAAAAAGAGCGTCTGCTGAAAAGCAACGTTATCTATGGAGCCAATGCCAGCGGCAAAAGCAATTTAGTCAGGGCTGTTTCATTCATGCGTTATTGCCTTGAAACGATGTCCACTGAATTGAAACCGGAAGAGGCAATCCCGATAGAGCCGTTCCTTTTATCCAAAAGTACTGCAACCGAACCGTCATTTTTTGAAATTGAATTTATTGAAAAAGAGAAACGCTACCGTTACGGCTTTACGCTTGATGCAAAGAAAATCCATGCGGAATGGTTATTTCTGACCAGCGGCAAGGAATTTCCGCTTTTTATCCGGGAGAATGAGAATTTAACGACCGTCTCACCGCAATTTGAAGAAGGCAAAACCTGGACGAAGATGACGAAAAAAACCAATTTGCGGCTTCGTTCCAATGCCTTGTTTATTTCCTCATTAGGGCAGCTTTTTGAAGGTGCGCCGGATAAAGAACTTCACAGCCATAATGTCCGTGACTGG
This sequence comes from uncultured Lentisphaeria bacterium, assembly GCA_903831825.1. Lineage (GTDB taxonomy): Bacteria > Verrucomicrobiota > Lentisphaeria > Victivallales > Victivallaceae > CAIPAT01. Next base: position 2,324 of record CAIKZE010000452.1, read on the forward strand.
TTCAATAAAGTCCTTATTATCCCTGGTCTTTTTGACGCAGAAGCTAAAGGATTGACCATTAAAGCGTTGCGCGAACATAATTCATTTGCCGAGTCGTTAAATGATTTTATTCCCAAATTAGATTTAGGCATCAACAAAATCGCGCCGGTATTCAATGAAGACAATGAAAGCGGATTTGAATATAAGATTCAAACCGAACATGTAACTGAAGATAACGAGAAGATATTCCTGGATATGGAGCAAAATGAATCGGAAGGAACAAATAAAATATTTTCTATTTCCTCTTTACTACTAGGGGTATTGGCTCAGGGGTCTATCCTGTTTTTCGACGAATTTGATGCGCGGCTGCATCCATTGCTGACTCGGCGCTTGCTGGAGTTATTTCATGGGGCAAACACGCGGAATGCACAGCTTGTTGTGGTATCACATGACACCAACTTGTTGAGTCCTAAATTACTCAGGCGAGACCAAATCTGGTTTGCAGAAAAAGAGAAAAACGGAGCAACCAGATTGACCAGCCTGGCGGAGTTTAAGAAGATCCGCAAAGGGGAATCTTATGAGCGGAACTATATTGACGGGCGTTATGGTGCTATTCCGTATCTCGGCGATTTCAGTCCTTGGGAGAAATAGCAAAAATGCAAAAACCATGGGAGATCAAAAGAGTCAGGCGGCAATTGAGCATCAGGGAGCCCAAAGCTAAATTCCTTATTTGTACCGAAGGCCAGACGGAGAAATTGTATTTTACAGATTTCCGACTTACTTCCGCTAAGATTTGCGCGCTTGCAGGCGATGCCTTGAGTCTGGTCAGAGAAGCGGCGGCATTAAAAAAGCGGATGGCCGGTGTTGGCGATAAGTTTAATCAGTACTGGGTGGTCTTTGATAAGGATGAAAATTCTCCGGAACGGATCAGTCAGGCTATCAAGCTGGCGGAAGAAACCGGCTTCTGCTGGGCTTTTTCCAATCCCTGTTTTGAAATCTGGTATCTGTTTCACTTTATAAAGATGCGCAGTGCCACAACTGCCCAGGAGTTAAAAAACAGACATTTGCCGCAAACAGGCCGTATTCCGGAATATCATGAAACCTTGTCAGGGGTATACGCACTTTTAAAGGACAGGCAGCCAAGAGCAATTGATCACGCCAAAAGGATTATTGAAGAAACTGAAAGCTGGCGCAAGAAGCTTGCATCGGCCAACCCGTCAACGAATGTACATGAGTTGGTGGAGCAAATTAACAAGTATCTGTGATCCGTGAATTTGAACTGTTGCCATAGGACGGTACTGACTGGTTGAATCCGTGCTCAAACCCGACCAGCAGACACAGTCCCTGGGTAACTCTATTGAGGCTGCGTTTTCATTCCTTGTAGCAAAATAAACAGCAACCCAGGCCGGGAGTTTTCGGGTTCATTTTACGGTTTATAATTTACCAGCCTCTTTTCTGACAGGCCACTTTCCAGATTCGTTTAAGCCTTTGAAGATTATAGATAAAACTATCTGCGGCGCATAGAAAATTCAGGCTCTCGTCCGGTTACCGGCCATGCATTTTGGGACTTGCTGCCGGACAATCATACTGCCTTCCCGATTAGAACAACTTTTTCACGAAATAACAGGAACCCCAGATCAGGAGATATCCGATTCCTACCCCGATCACGGCTTTTTCAACCGTTTTCCATGACGGTTTGATAGCCGCAGCACTGTCTGCCGATTCCGCGTGCAGTTGTTCAACTCGTTTTCTGATGCCTTCCGCAATCATTCTTGCATTAAATTTGTCATCCGAAGCAATGCATTGACCGGATATTTCAGTTATCACCGCCTGGAGGTTTTTTGCAGTCTTCACTGCTTCTGTATGTTGCTGTTCAACAATGGCAACCCTGGACGGATCACCATCGGCTTCTGCGAGTTCTTTTATCCGCAGTGTTTCCAACTCGGCAATAACTTTTTCATATACTTTGAGACTCATGGCAATTCCCTTTTTTGCTGATTATTCACAAGGACTATTCCTTGTAGAAGTTCGGCAGTTTGACTTTTTTGACTTTGCCACCGCATTCAATGCAGACAGCGGGCAGTTCCCTATTTGTTTTTACGATATTGTCAGATGGAGTGACGCCCGGCGCATTCCATGTCTTTCCGCTGAATATCCGGTATGTTTTCTGCCATCCGCATTTTTTACACTTAACTTTATAATACCCAGTTTCGTCTTTCCACCAGTAGAAAAAGTTAAATGGAAAGGGAGGTTTCCGCCTGCCGACAATCAATTTAAACATAATTTTCACTCCATTTTAAGATACGGTTATGACTTCTCGCCTCTGTAAGCGGCGACGATGCCTCTGATGATTATAAAATGGCCGATAGCCATCGATATATATGTTACCGTCAAGCCAATTCCTATAAGTGTTTTCATTTAAATCACCTCCTTTGCCTTTGCTGTTTCTATCGACTAAAAGTTGTTCCACAGTTATTGCATTTGTACTTGCAAATCACATTTTTATCAATGTATTTGCCGACATAGTTTCCGATTGCAGCTCCAGTGAAAAAGCCAGCCAATGCGCCAGCCAGACCGCCGACTGCGATTCCCGCGACGGTGCCGACGCCTGGAACAATGGATCCGATCCTGGCTCCAATGATTGCGCCGGTGCAGATTCCGGAGCCTCTGCCCAAATAGCCAGCAATACTGCCTACGCCGCCGCCAACGGCAGTGCCGATTTTCTGGATAGTCGATATCAGGAACAATTTATCACTGCTGCCGCACTTCGGGCATGCAATCTTCTCATCCATTTTTTACCTCCAATTAAAGTAAGGAATAGCGAAGCGGGGTGAGATGCTTAAACTCCCCCCGCTCCGATTCTTTATTGCCTGGCTCATCCGAACATAGCCTCTGCTATGTTCACTTGTTCCGGATCGTCGATCCGGTCTATCTTCGTATGCTTCCATTCGCCGCGTTCCCGGAGGCATCGTATATCCCGCTGCCAGACGGATTCGCTGATGGAATCTACGAGGATGGAATCGCCCATGAACTTCCGGATGGCCTCGCCGATTTCCCGTTTCAACTGGACTATCCTGGCAGAAGTTACTTTCAGCAGTCTGGCGATGTCGCCGGTAGTGAAGCCGAGCATCAGTTTTTCCACTATCTTGCGTTTCCGTGCATCAAGGGTCTTCACGAAAGCAGTCCAGTCGATCTGCCGGAGAACTTTTGCGGAAATATCTTCCGTCTTGGCGGCGATCATATCGCCGACGGTAAAATCTTCATCCTCGCCGCCGACCGGAGCCTGCATGGAGCAGACGGAGCCTTCATTATCCATCAGATATCCAGGGTTCATCACATCCGTGCGGCTGTCGCCGTAAGAGCGCCTGCCGGATTTAGTCCGCTGGATGCTGTAGTACGCGATGCTGCTGGGGATTGGCTTCTTGCCGGATTTCTCCATTGCATCAATCATCGCTGCTGCTGTAGCTGCTGTGTCCTGGACCAGTTCCTGATAGTCTTCGGAGCCCATCGGCTTGGCTTTCCTGGGGATAGTGTTCCGGATAATCGGGTAGATTTGCATTTCGAGTATTAGTGCTGCTGCTGGACTCATGTGTCGTCTCCTTGTTTATGTTGGGGTTGGGTAAAAATGAAGAAGCTCCCAGATAGCGCGCAATGCACTATCTGGGAGCTTGATATGTGATCGGCGATTAAGCCGGAATAATAAAAACGGGGAAATTATATTGAAGTCATTTTGTCTTGAACTGAGCCGCATTTGCGGCGAGAAATACGGAAAAAACAGTAATTTTGCTGGCGTTTTGACAATAAAAAAGATACCGTTCTTTAAACACAAACCCGGGCAAGCAGCCCGAAAGGACGGTATCCATGTTAAA
>CAIKZE010000453.1 GCA_903831825.1 uncultured Lentisphaeria bacterium
AAGAACCTTCCATCATCATGTTGGCAAACGCATAATCGCAATTGGCCAGACAAATCTGCGCGGTGCCGGTACCCTTGGTGGTTGTGGTTGACGGACAGGTGTAAACCGCATAGTCAGTCAGATAGTCAAACTGTCTCAGCAGTTCCAATGGAATTGGGTCAGTAACGACTGTAGGAATGGCAGCTTGGGTCGGGAAACGATCAGCATAGTCCATTGCATACTGCTTCAGGGACAGGCCGATCTGCTTCAGGTTTGACGCGCAGGAAATACGGCGTGCTTTTTCACGGGCTGAGTTCAGGGCCGGCAAAAGCATTCCCGCGAGGATCGCGATGATGGCGATCACCACGAGGAGTTCGATAAGGGTAAAACCACGACTTCTTTTCATTTTTCTCTCCTTAATTAAAGTTGTTTATTAACAACTTGATATTCAATTCAAAAACTTTCTTAAGCATAATCTTCGTTTATTTCTATCATTAACGTTTTGGGGTTTTGGGGAACCTGTCTGCCGAACCGTAAAAAACGATTTTAAAATTGAGTTCGGCGGACTGAAAATTCTATCCTTCTCTGTAAAAAGGCTTTTATTGTTTCCTTTCCGCATTTTGCGTTTGTTTTACCAAACCATAGACGGAATGTTTGACGAGGCCAAACCCGGACGAGGTCAAACCCGACAGAGACAATGACTGATTATGAGAGGACGACAGGCGGAGCACGCGGAGAATCGATAAGATTGATTTCAATAAAAACAAAATCAGGCAGCGATGCTAAAACCGCAATATCCTGATAATCGTATAAAATGACGGGAGCCGAATCAATGACGCAATACTTCAGTAAATTGGATAAGCATATCGGACAAGCATTTTCGACGACGTATATAAAATCGGGATCGTCATCCTCGATACATAGAGTACTCTCAGTGCAACACTGTGCCTTCTGCCAGAAACAAATGCTCTGATTATGAAAAACGGGATGCAGAAATTCCGCAAGCAGCAACATGCCCGCGGCAAGCACCAATGCTAAACTTCTTATTATTGTTAAATTTACCATTTAACCTTCTCTCCCGATTCTATCAAAAAATATTTTTTCTTGATTTTCAGTAAGATGCAATATTTATATCTATTGCTCCATTCTACATTATATCATAAAATTATATACTTGTCAAATAATTTATTGACGGCGGCGTAATCCTCTAGTCTTTTTGGTTTCCGTTGTAAGCGATTTCCCCTGGTCACCAGTAAGAGTCGTATTCCTGTCGATTTCAGTTCCGTCAGCGTTCCTGGTGATATCGCTTTGTCCGTTTACCGTGTAGGTTCTGCCGGATACGGTTGTTCCTGATCCTGTAGTGGTTGCGGTGGCTTTGCCGGCGCCGTTTTTAGTTACCTGGGTTGTCGTATCACGAGTCGCAGTGCCCTGAGGCGTTGTGATGGTTGCATCCCTGGTGACAGTCGCGCCGGTCGCAGTTTTAGTTATTGTTTTGGTAACGTCTTCCGTGACAGTCTTGCCGTTCGCCTCGGTTTTGGTAATATCTTTATTGACCGTTACAGAGCCATCCGGGTTTTTGGTTACAGAACCAGTTCTGTCCGTGGTCCATGCCGCGCCGGAGCTGCTCGTTCCCTTGCTTTCGGACGTCCATTGTTTGCCGGTATCGGTTTTGGTTGCGGTTCCGGTGGTGTCAGACTGCCACGTATTTCCTTTCGCGGTAGTGCCTGTGCGCTGAATATCAAACGTTGAGCCGGTACCGGTTTTAGTTGCTGTTCCAGTCGCATTATAAGTTGATGTCCCGGCATTGCCGGTGCGGGTGGCGGAGGTGTTCCAAGTTGCGCCGGTGTCTGTTTTCTGGGTTGTGACCGCCACATCCGGACTTGCAGTTTTAGAAACCGCGGCATCCTGCGCATGGGCAGACATACATATTGCCGCGCCAACAACCACCAGTGTCATAACCGTATTCGATTTGTTCATATTAACCTTCCTTTGAGATTGTTTTACACTCACTAAACGCAATGTATTATAGAAATATTGTAATAAAATTAAGAATTATTATTATTTTTCATCTATGTTTATTCCCGGAATATAATGTCTCAATAAAAGCAGGAACAGGCCCATTATCCATAGCTTTTGCGGGAAAATTAAATTGAAATACAAGATAAAGCGAGTATGATAATTGTTTTATCTTTTATAATTAATAAAATCATACGGTTTAAAATCGTTTAATCGCAGAGAACTGGAAAATGCTTAAACTGGCAGTGATGTTTGCCGACAATATGGTTTTGCAGCAAATGATTGATTTACCGGTATGGGGCACAACCAGCCCCGGAATGCCGGTAACAGTGCGTTTTGCCGGACAGGAGAAATCAGTCAAGGCAGACGCAAACGGGGACTGGCGCGTGAATCTGGAACCGCTGACGGCAAATTCCACGCCGCAGGAAATGAATGTTACGGTGAATGATTCAGCCCGAACTTCAATGACTCTGCGTAATATACTGATTGGTGAAGTCTGGGTATGTTCCGGACAATCAAACATGGAGATGTCGGTTTCTAATGCAAAAGACGGGGGCGGGGAAAGTGCGGAAGCAGACTTTTCAGACATTCGTCTGTTGACGATTCCCAAGCTCACCGCGGAAACTCCGCAAAAATATATTACCGCGGGATCATGGGAAGTTTGCAACCCGGTAAACGTCTCCGGTTTCTCTGCCGCCGGTTATTTTTTCGGGCGCGAATTGCATCGTCGCCTTGGCGTTCCGGTCGGATTAATCAATGCCAGTTGGGGCGGTACCGTCGCGGAGGCTTGGACCAGTAGAAAAACGTTGCTTGAAAATTCAGCGCTGGCTGAACTTGTAAACCAATATGATATGGCTGTCTCGAATCCAGATGAATCGATTGTCAAATATAAAAAAGAAATTCAACTGATAGAGCAGAAAACAAAAGATGTGGAAAATACGGGATACCCGCGCGGCTGGGCGGACATTTCTAATCCGTCCGGGGAATGGAATGACATGGAATTACCGGCTTTATGGCAAAATCGCGGCCTGAATTTCAACGGGATTGTCTGGTTCCGCAAGGAAATTGAACTGCCGGAAGCATGGCGCGGCAAGGAATTGCAGCTTTCAATCGGCGCCACGGACAAAAGCGATATTACATATTTCAATAACGTAAAAGTAGGCAGCGTTACCATGGCTGACCGGCAGGATTCCTGGTGTATGCTGCGCACTTATGTCATTCCCGCCGATTTGGTCAAATCAGGTAAAAATGTGATCGCTGTACGGGTACATAGTGACAGATTCGGCGGCGGCATGACCGGGCCTGCATTGGCGCTGCGTTTATTTTGTCCGGCGCTGCCGCAATCGTCCCCGGTTCCGCTGGCCGGAGTTTGGAAATATGCAGTCGAAAGCAATTATGGCAAGGTCGAAATTCCGCCGCCGCCGCCAGGTCCGGACAATCCGAATTCTCCCTGCATGTTATTCAACGGCATGATTTCTCCGTTAATCCCGTTTGCCATTCGCGGCGCAATTTGGTACCAGGGAGAATCCAACGCCAGTCGCGCAAGCCAGTACCGGACGCTTTTTCCGGCGATGATTCAGGACTGGAGAACGCATTGGAATCAGGGCGAATTTCCGTTCATGTTTGTTCAGCTTGCCAATTACATGTCAGAACCGTCTACGCCTTCGGAAAGCGAATGGGCGGAACTGCGCGAAGCTCAGACGATGGCGCTCCGGTTGCCGAATACCGGCATGGCTGTCGCAATTGATATCGGAGACGGCGAAGATATCCACCCGAAAAACAAGCAGGATGTCGGTTTGCGCCTGGCGCTAAACGCTTTAGCAAAAGTTTACGGACGGCAAGTGCCTTACAGCGGTCCGATGTTCAAACGCATGACCAGAGAAGGCAAAACATTGAAGGTCGATTTTGACCATGTAAACGACGGGCTGGAATGTCGCGGAGAAAAGCTGTTGGGATTCGCGATTGCCGGAGCCGACCGGAAATTTGTCTGGGCGAATGCGGAAATCAGCGGTGACAGTGTCATCGTGTCCTCGCCGGCGATATCAGAACCGGAATTTGTGCGTTATGCCTGGGCGGATAACCCGGCATGCAATTTATACAACAATGCCGGTCTGCCAGCCGTTCCGTTTCGCTCTGACATGTCGGGAAAATAATCCAGACTTCGCACAATGGAAGTAAGTGTCTATACAAATCGTCCGTTCCGGACAGGTTAAGTTATACCGAATCGCAATCTTTACTTGCTTTAAGATTGCGATTCGGTATTGGCGAAATATTGTGCAATCAATCACGACATAAACTCAACATTCCGGTCTTGATGAAGTCACGTCTCAATCCGAAAAAACACTGATTCATTAAAAAAAGTTATTTTTTTCTGTTTGGCGGTTTTCGGGTATTGACATTTAGCGGGAATAACACTATAATCAAAGTTGTAAACTACTTGTAAATATAACGGGGTGGTTATGCAACGCGAAGAAACTCAGAAAAATGGTATTCCTAAATATTTGGCGATAGCAAATGATTTCCGTGCCGGAATCAAAGCCCGGAAGTACAACACGGGAGATTTACTCCCGGACAGCCATACGTTAAGCCGACAGTTGGGTTGCAGCCGCCCGACGCTGCAGAAAGCCTTTGATATTCTTGAAAGAGAAGGTTACGTGCGTAAAATTCAGGGAAGCGGAGTTTATGTTGACAATGGCAGCGCCCAGGAAGAAGCACATTCGCCAATCGATATTGAAAATCTCTCCATAATTGGTGTCGCCGGCGGCGAAACAATTACAATTCACTCTGCAAAACTGATTGAGCGTCATATTGAAAACACGATTCTTGCATGCACCGGCGAAAACAGGCAATATATGCCTTTGTGTCTTAATTACATTTCCGACCGGGAGTTAAAGGCAAAATTAAGTTACTACAGAAATATTCTGGGCGGATTAATCATATATGGGGTTAATTATGAGTTGCTTGCAAGCAGTGTGCGCTACGCATCAGGCCAGAACATTCCAGTAGTTTTTGCGGGATTGCAAATACCGTCTCAGTTAGAGAATATTCCTGTTGATACGGTTTATGTCGACGAGTTTCAAGGCGGTTATGATGTCGGGCAATATTTTATTGAAAAAGGCCATACTGAAATCGGTTTTGTGCATGACTACAACCACAATAAACTGGGCCGGATTGAAGGACTTGCAACAGCATTGAAAGAGAACGGGTTGAAAGCGGTTATGCCGCTTGATGTATTGAAAGACTTGAATAGCGGCCCGTCAAAGTATTCTCTCTTTCTCCGTAAGCTGGGAGCGGATTGCGTGAAAAAACTAATGAAAAGCAGAAAACGTCCGACTGCAATAATGTGCCAAAACGATCTTAGTGCGATCGGCGCTTTTGAGGAATTGAACCGCATGAAAATTTCCATGCCGGATGAAGTGGAACTGTTCGGGTTTGCCGACGACGTGGAATCGCGCTTGTTTTTCTCCAATCGCGCTAATCCGATATCCACGGTTGCATTGCCGAAGAAAGCGGTGGCGGAAGCATCTTTCAAGCTTCTCGTCCAGCGTATGAACAATCCCGGACTGCCGACTCAAATTGTTACTTTGCCAACTGCCATAATTCATCGTGAAACAACAAAGGGAGAAAATGTTTGCGGCTCAAAGTTAAAAAATGATTTTTTGCCTTACGGAGAGAATGACATTGAGATTATAAATAAACAAATAATGGAAAAGCTAAGCTAAGGAGTCGTTCAAAAATAACTGGTACTTTCTACTGGTGTCTCGGGGGCACTTTCGGCTTTGCCGGTTCGTTACAAAGCTACGGCTTTGCTCCTCTCCGGCAACCCCAAAATTTCTCCCCGATACCCTCAGTATAAAAAT
>CAIKZE010000454.1 GCA_903831825.1 uncultured Lentisphaeria bacterium
AAATAGGTGGCACTACAAAACGCAGAATAAAATTCTCTCATTGATAATAAAAGACTTACAGATTTTGAGAAAATTTAAAAATCGGATTTTGAGGCAGAAAAAAATCTTCGCACTTTTTAGTCCGCGGAAGTTGGGCTAAACAACATTCAGATCAACTTGCGCGCTATAAGGACCATGTATCTAAACTAAAATTTTCTTCTGACTGTATTATTTCAGTTTACTTACAGACTGGAGATCAAAGTGATTATAGTGAAGTTGAGAAGTATGGATATTCGATCTACGAAAGGCATAATCTACTGAATTTACTGGAAAGTCCAGTTGGAATTGCTGGGAGCAAGGCGAGTGACATCCTTTCCAACTATACAGCCTACTTAAGACAAATTGAGGATGAGGTTCAAAGCTTTAAAACGCTTTCTCCGAAGGACTGGTACTGGAACTCGTGGAAGGGATTTTATGCCGAACTTCAGAAGTCGCTTGATGATGGGAATTGGGATTATGTTTCTAATCCGTCGGGAGGATTCCTTGGGTTTTGGTGGCATTTTGTAGGAGACGAGCAATGTGAACAGTACCTTCAGCTTGAGCAGGATAAGTTCTGCTTTAAGATTTGGGTTGAAGATTCCGATAAACGACGAATGTTTCGTGAATTATGGTACAATAAAATTATCAAAGAATGTTCTATTCATGGTATAAAGGCGAAGCGTCCCAATCGATTCGGTAACGGAAACTACATGACGGTCGCAATTATGGATCAGGAATACCGCATTGCGGATAATAACCAAAGATTAGATTTGAAGAATACCCTTAAATTGTTCAGAACAGCAGAGGCAGTTCTTGATGCATTGAAGCCTTCAACTGTCGCTTGAAGTTACTCAGTCTTCTAGGTGTCTGACTTATTGTTCAACGGCGGTTTATGGAATATCGGGTGCGCACTTTAGCTTTGGTGTTTTCGTTGCTTGAATATCTGGAATAATATGTCGCTCCGCTGGAGCTGGATATTTTATGGAATTAAGGCTATTAATATTCCGCGCCGCCGGCGCTAAGAAGCAGAAGTCAACTGTTCAGACGGAGAAGTTGCAAGCAGGATGCTTGCGGTACTCTGCAGCAGCCCAAAGTAACCCAAACTTCCAGCTTGGAGAGGTTGCAAGCAAGATGCTTGCGGTACTCTGCCGGGACAAAGTAACCCAAGCTTCCAGCTTGGAGGAAATCGCAAGCAGGATGCTTGCGGTACTCTGCAGCAGCCCAAAGTAACCCAAGCTTCCAGCTTGGAGAAGTTGCAAGCAGGATGCTTGCGGTACTCTGCAGCAGCCCAAAGTAACCCAAGCTTCCAGCTTGGAGAGGTTGCAAGCAGGACGAAATCCAACAGCCATTTTATCCACAAAACACTCAAAAAGAACACAAAAGAAAAAACAAAACTCAGCGTATAACTGCACAACGCAGTTATACGCTGAGTTCTCGGTCTTATCTTCATGCTCTTCATGGTAAAAATGGCTTTCTTATCCTGTCAATCCTGTCTATCCCTGTTAAATCATAAAGCCGGTCAGACGACCGGCGCTCCCAGGATGCTTCGCATTATCTTCATGATGAAAATGGTTTTCTTATCCTGTCTAATTGGCGGTTCGGCTATTGATTTTTTGCCGGTTTGGCGGTAAAGTCTTGCTTATGTTTTTTTACTTTTATGAAAGCAGACTGGAATGTTTAAGAATATTATAATTAAGGGGGCGTCGCAGCACAATCTCAAGCATATTGATGTTGAACTGCCGCGCAATAAACTTACGGTAATCACCGGTTTGAGCGGTTCCGGCAAGTCGTCGCTGGCGTTTGACACGCTTTATGCGGAAGGTCAGCGGCGCTATGTGGAGAGCCTTTCCGCTTATGCCCGCCAGTTCCTGGACCGGATGCAGAAACCGAAAGTTGACCATATTGAAGGACTTTCGCCGTCGATTGCCATTGAACAGCGTTCCGCCGGGGCCAATCCGCGTTCCACGGTGGCCACCACCACGGAAATCTACGATTACCTGCGGCTGTTGTATGCTCACACCGGGATTCCGCACTGTCCGCAGTGCGGCGCGGAACTGCATCCGCAGTCGGCGCAGTCCATTTGTGAAAAAATCGAAGATTTTCCGGCCGGCCGCAAGCTGATGCTTTTGGCCCCTTACGTCAACGGCAGAAAAGGCGAACACAAGGATATTCTGGAAAAGATGCGCGCCGACGGTTTTGTCCGCGCCCGCATTGACGGCAAGTTCGTCATGCTGGAAGATAAAATCAAGGATTTGGAGAAAACTAAGCGGCACACCGTTGAAGCGGTGGTTGACCGCCTGGTTACCGGCAAACTGGACAGCGCCCGGCTGAGCGATTCGGTGGAAGTCGCGTTGAAGCACGGGGAGGGGATTATGACCCTGCTGCTGGAAAAAACGGACGGCAAACCGGATTCCTGGAGCGAAGAACAGGTCAGCGAACATCTGGCCTGTTTAAAATGCGCCCTGAGTTTCGGGCAACTGGCTCCGCGCAATTTTTCGTTCAACAGTCCTTACGGCGCCTGCACGGCCTGTCACGGGCTCGGCACGCAACTGATTATGGACCCGGCGATGGTGATACCCGATGATTCGCTGTCCATCCGCAACGGAGCGATTCCCGGCTGGCGTCGCGGGCCGCGCCGCCTTATCATATATTATAATATGCTGATGAGAAAACTTGCCGAGTCATATAATTGTCCTGAAATGGTGACTCTGCCGTTCCGCGACATTCCGGAAAAACTTAAAAATGTGCTGTTATTCGGCAGCGGTGAGGAAAATCTGGAATTCGACTATACTATCCGCGGGCATAAACTGCGCTGGTCGAAGCCTTTCGAGGGCGTGCTCGCCAATTTGCAGCGGCGAATGACGGAAACCGAGAGCGAGTCCGTCCGTGAACGGCTGAAGACATACATGAGCCGTCGGCTTTGCCCGGAATGCGGCGGCGCCAGGCTCAATCCGGTCAGTCTGGCGGTCACCGTCGGCGATATGCCGATCCACAAATTCAACGCGCTGTCAGTAACTGAAGCGTTTGATTTCATTGCCGGACTCGAACTGAATGAAGAGGCGAAAGTGATTGCGTCGGATGTCGTCCGCGAGATTTCCGCGCGCCTGGGATTTTTGAAGGATGTCGGGTTGGCATATCTGACGCTGGACCGCGAAAGCGGCACTTTATCAGGCGGCGAGGCGCAGCGCATCCGGCTGGCGACTCAGCTCGGCTGCGGCCTGGTCGGGGTGCTCTATATTCTCGACGAACCCAGCATCGGTCTGCATCAGCGCGACAATGAGCGGCTGCTCAATACTTTGGAAAAACTCCGCGACATCGGCAATACTGTGATTGTGGTGGAGCACGACCTGGACACGATCAACCGTGCGGATTACGTGATTGATTTGGGGCCGGGCGCCGGAGCCCACGGCGGCGAAGTCGTCGCCTGCGGAACCCCGGAAATGGTGAAAAAATCCAAAACATCCCTTACCGCCGCTTATATGAACGGTTCAAAATTTGTGCCCGTGCCGGAAACGCGGTTGGAAGGCAACGGCAAAAAATTGCTGATTAAAGGGGCGTCCCATAATAATCTGAAGAAAATCAATGTTGAGATTCCGCTGGGTACTTTCTGCTGCGTTACCGGAGTTTCCGGTTCCGGCAAAAGCACCCTGGTCAATGAAATTCTGAAAAAAGCGTTGAACCGCCATTTCGGGGTCGGCGATAATATTCCGGGAGCCCACAAGGCGATTGAAGGCCTTAATTATATAGATAAGGCGATTGTGATTGACCAGAGCCCGATCGGACGCACGCCGCGTTCTAATCCCGCGACTTATACCGACGCTTTCGGGACTATCCGCAATCTTTTCGCCGAACTGCCGGAATCGAAAGTCCGCGGTTACAAGCCGGGGCGGTTCAGTTTCAACGTCAAGGGCGGGCGCTGCGAAGAATGTCAGGGCGACGGCATCAAAAAGATCGAAATGCAGTTTTTGTCCGATGTTTATGTGCAGTGTTCGACTTGCGGCGGCAAGCGTTTCAACCGCGAAACCCTGAGCGTATATTTTAAGAAGCGGAACATTGCCGATGTGCTGGATATGACCGTTGATGAAGCGGTGGATTTTTTCAGCGCGCTTCCTTCGCTGTACCGTAAACTGAAAACACTCCAGGAGGTCGGTTTGGGTTATATTCATCTCGGGCAACCGGCCACCACGCTGTCCGGCGGTGAAGCCCAGCGGGTAAAACTGGCCGCCGAACTGGCCAGGATACCGCGCGGCCATACCTTATATATACTGGATGAACCTACGACCGGACTGCATCTGGCCGACATTGAACAATTGCTGAAAGTCTTGCTCCGCCTGCGTGACGTCGGCAACACGGTGCTGGTGATCGAGCATAATCTGGACGTGATCAAGGTTGCCGATCACATTATTGATCTCGGACCTGAAGGCGGCGACAAAGGCGGTTATCTGATCGCGGAGGGAACTCCGGAGAAAGTTGCCAAAAACCCCCGCTCTTTTACGGGGCTTTACTTGAAACCGTATCTTAAGAAAGGTAAATAACCCGGAAATGATGACGCAGGTTTTTCTGGCAATTGTCGAGACATTCGGCATGTTTGCGATCGGCGCATTGGTCATGCATTTAAAAATTCTTGATGACAAAGACCTCGGCAAACTGAGCACATTGATTGTCGATATCTTTTTCCCGATGCTGGCGTTTGATTCGATTGTCCGCAATTTCGATCCTTCCCAGCTTAAAGAATTATGGCTGATGCCGACCATCGGTTTCGGACTGATGGTGTTCGGCGGAGTTCTCGGTTTCGGATTGAGGTACGGCATGCGGAACCGCACCCACGACCGGATGGTTACTTTTCATCATTTCTGCGCGATCAACAATTATCTTTTTCTGCCGCTGATAATTCTTTCAAATCTCAGCGGTGAAAAATATCTGGCATTACTGTTCATTATGAATATTGGCTCGACCATCGGTTTTTGGACGCTCGGAGTAGGCATCCTGGCGGGCGGCGACGTGAGACGGACGTTTAATAATATTTTCAGCATTAATCAGGCCGCGGTAGTTCTGGCGTTGATCATCTGTTTTTGTAAAATACCCGTGCCGGCTGTCGTCATGCCGCTGCTGGTTATAGTCGGAAATATTTTTCACAAGCTGGGGAACTGTTCCGTTCCGCTGATTCTGCTGCTGATCGGCGCGGCGATTTATCATTCTCCGCAAATATTCAAGGACAAATGGGATATTTTTTACATGACCGCGGTGCGGCTGATCATTATTCCGGGGATTGTCATTCTCATTCTGAACAATCTGCCGCTGCCGGCTGATGTGTATAAAGTTACCTATATTGTGGCGCTGATGCCGGTATCCGCCAGTTCGGCGGTTATTACCAGGCGGTACGGCGGTTCCGCGGAGTTTGCCGGTCAGTCGATTATTTTTACAACCGTCGCGTCCCTCCTGACGATTCCGCTGATGCTTCTTTTTATGAAGTGAAATCTTGCTCTTCAAACAGTTTTCTGATGACATCTGAGGAAAATCCTCTGGAAATCATGAAACGGAAAGCTTTTTCCCTGCGTTTTTTATGGTCCGGTTCTCTGGCGAGGGATTTCATTTTTCTGGCGAGGACTTCCCCGGCCAGTCGGGATTCGTCATTTTCCCTGCCGCCGGCAACTTCATTAATGATATCTTTGTCTATTCCCTTTTTATACAGCATCAGCTTGATTTTGTAGGGGCCGCAGCCTTTGCTTTTCAGTTCCTCGGTGTAATCTTCAGCAAGCAGATGGTCATTGACAAGATTAAGGCGCAGGCACTCGGCAACCGCGGCGTCAATATCCCTGCGCGCAAATTCTTTTTTGAAAAGTTTATTGCGCAGTTCCTGGGCGCTATGGGCGCGGCGGGACAATATTTTCAATGCGGCATCCATTATTTGCGGCGAATTGTTCATAAGTTTGCTCCGGCAATCATTGATTCTAAATCGATACCACTATAATAGTCCTCATTTGGAACAATTACAAAAAGCAAAAACAGGCGGATCAGGCTTTTGTAATTGTCCTTTTCCTATATATATTTATGTTTTAATCTAAAAGCGGGATTGGGTAAGAATGTTAGATGATATGAATTTATTGCGCCAGGAGTATTTGTATAAGGCGCTGGCAAATTTGGAAAAATACGGAGTTCCGATGCTGGCAAATGAAAATACTCCGGCGGTAATCGGAGATGATCCGGGCATTTATTATTTTATTCCCAAGCTGGCTCAAATGTTCAGCATTTCGCTGCCGGTGGCCACACAATTGTTTTTTGCCGGCCTGCTCGCACTGAGCGGCATTGCCGCCGCAATCGGGATTTTCCGTCTCTTCAAATCTAACTATGTGCGGTTTTGCGGAGTGATTATGCTGCTGGCGTTTGTCCGGCGGGGGTTTTATGTTACAGATGTGTATCAGGCCCCGGCAATCGCGGTGATCGGGGTGATTCCATTGGGCTTGTATGCGTTCAGCCGCGGGGGGATGCGTATTCAGATAGCGACCTTGATATGGGGCGGTTTGCTGTGTTCATTATGCAATCAGATTAGAAGTCATTCCGGAACACTGGGGCTCCTCTTCCTCTTTGCTTGTATAATTATAAGATGCTGGAAAGAGAAAAAGGCGTTTCGGCAGATATTGCTCAGGATTGCCGTTCTTCTAATTTGCTGCGTTCCGATATGGGGGTTCATGGAATATCAGATTAAGCAGCGGAATGATTTTTTGCTTCAGCATGGCATGAACGCGGCTGATTTGACAAGCGGACATTTTTTCTGGCATAATATGTATATCGGACTTAGCTGGCTGCCGAACCAGTATGGAATCAAATGGAATGATAATTGTGCTGTCGATAAAGTTTTATCAGAGGCGCCTGATGTAAAGATAGGATCGGTCCGCTACGAGTCTGAATTGCGGCGGCATTATTTTGAATTAGTAAAAAAGGATCCGGTATTTATCGTTAAAACTTATCTGAGCAAAGCGCTTTATCTATTCAATTTTCATTGGCCATTTATAATCTTGCCGTTTCTGGTGTTGCTGTTTTCGCGGCGTCGCAGAGAACAATTATTTTATCTGGCAATGTTTTTGCCCATGCTGCCGGGATTTGCCATGGGGTTAATCAGTATCCCTAAAGAATACCCTTATTCCATGGGAGGCGCTACCACGGCATTATTATTCTGTTTTTTGGTTTTTGCAGATCTTATGGATCGTGGATTTGAAAATCCGGACACTTTTCCTGGAATGGTCAGGATATGGCTGAATACCAAATTTACCGGTAAAAGCCGCGTTAATTCGCCCCAAACATAAAAAAACAGATATTTTTTGTAGTTTTTTTGATTTTTTTTATAAAAAGACTTGCATAGCACTCCCAGTTTTGCTACAATATAGAACAAACGAAGGTCATGTTTAAGAAAGTTTCTTAACATGAGGTCCTTAAAAAACAACTCAAGGAGAGAAAAAATGAAAAGAAGTCGTGGATTCACCCTCATCGAACTCCTCGTCGTGATCGCTATCATCGCGATCCTCGCTGGCATGCTTTTGCCGGCCCTGAACTCAGCTCGTGAAAAAGCACGCCGCATTTCCTGCGCGTCAAACCTGAAGCAGATTGGCCTGTCCCTGAAGCAGTATGCAATGGACTATGCTGATCGTTTCCCGACGCAGGCTGCCATTCCTACAGTCGTTACGAACCCGATTCCGTTGGAATTGCTGAGACAGTTTGACTATCTGACTGACTATGCGGTTTACACCTGTCCGTCAACCACAACCACCAAGGGTACCGGCACCGCGCAGATTTGTCTGGCCAATTGCGATTATGCGTTTGCCAACATGATGATGGAAGGTTCTT
>CAIKZE010000455.1 GCA_903831825.1 uncultured Lentisphaeria bacterium
GGGTAGTTGAAGAAGCATTTAATATCCAGAAAAACGGGGGATATGAGCTGACGCACAACTTCGGAACAATCGGATTTGCAATGAAAAACTATTACTATCTGCTGCAGATCGCGCATATTCTGCATCAGTTGATGGTAAGAAGTGACCTCTTTCCAAAATTGCAGGCTAAATTCATTATGCGCGAATTCGGCTGCGATCAGGAGGGAATGAAAACCCTGCTGGCATGCATTGCCGCGACGACGCTGGAGCACTTCCGCACCGCCAAAAACTTCGTCAAGCGGCTGGCCGAATCGTTCAGAAACCAGGTGTTCTCGGAAATGGCGACCGTGCCAGGCGCCATTGGCAATATCCAGATCCGGTTGAATACGTCTTAATCCACCCGTTCCGCAGTTGGTCAGCCGTATCCCCCGTTATAATTGAAAAATAAGGAAAGCGCCTCGCGCCGGTGATTGTTCGTCGAACAACTGGTGACGCGACGGCTATCGATACTCGTCCACTTTTTAAATTTATTCTCATTCTTTTTTGCTGAGCTTGTCTTCATGTATTGACAACGGAAATTAAATCATGTATACTAACTCGTGTTAGTGTGTGCTGCGTTAAGTTACTCTCGAGGTGTTGTTTTATGGTAACAATGAAAGATATTGCCAATGCAGCCGGGGTAAGCCGGCCTACAGTATCACAGGTGCTGAGCGGCCAGAGAGCAGGCGGTGTCCAGATCAGTGCAGTGACTCAGAAACGGGTGCTGGAGACTGCGATACGTCTGGGATATCATCGCAACGAACTGGCCCGTGCCGTCAAACGCGGCCGCACTAATGTCGTTGCATTTATCGGCGGAGCCTCAACCAGTTATGATATGCGGATTATCGCCGGGATCAATGCCGGTTTGCAGGAACGTGATTTTACCCTGAAAATGTTTATCCTCGGCGCCAGCCACAGTTTCGATGATGCCATCCGGCAGAGTCCGGCAGCGGTCAGCCAGAGCCTTGATGACGCCATACGGCAATGCCGGGAACAGATGGTGGCCGGGATTATCTGCCGTTCGCTGCAGCCCGCAGATCTTGAGCAACTGCGCCAGGCGCTTGTGCCGTCCGGTATTCCGGTAATGCAGGTTGACGGCGGGTTCCTGTGCGACTGGTGCGGCAGAGTGATGTCTGATGATATTGCTGGCGGCAGGATGGCAGCGGAGCACTTATTATCTTTGGGACACCGTCGTATCGGGCTGCTGGCCGTGACCGGGGAACTCCGTTATTCCGAGCCGCGCCGGCAGGGATACCGGCTTGCGCTTAAAAACGCCGGAATTACTCCTGATCCTGACCTGGAAGTGACGATTTCTGACCACCTGGAATTGGACGAAGAGCAGAGACGGATTCTAACCGGCTATCTCCGCAAGTTGCGTCCGACAGCAGTATTTTGTGTTGCGGACCCTCTGGCGATGAAAATGCTGGCGGCCGCCAATCAAGCCGGGATTAAAGTTCCTGAAGAGTTGTCGGTTGTAGGTTATGCCGATCTTGATTATGCCAGTTTCAGCATTCCGCTGCTGACTACGATTGCTCAGCCTTTTGAAGAAGAAGGGCGGCTTGCCGCAGCCAGCCTGGTTGACATTATCAACAGTACGGAACCGCAGATACCGGTTGATCTTAAACTGCCGGTAAAACTGGTTGTCCGTAATTCCACTGCAATACTTAAAACTCAATCTTAATACAAACTAATGAGAAAGCTAAGTGAAGACTCAACGGAAGTAATTTTTCGGAAGCGCGGCTTGACCTGACTCCGGCCGGAACCGAGCCGCACATGCGCCCGGATCTCTACCCGGTTATAATCCTTACGGAATAATCGTACTCAAAACATAGGATGTGTTGTAAAATTAACTCAAAAGAAAAAATCTTGCAGTCCGTCAACGAAAGTCTGTCAAACTGGACGGTTTTCGGACCGTTTAAATCCGCCGCAACCGGGCCCGCGTGGATTCCGTACGAGCTTGACGCGGCGGCGCAAACGCCGCGCGGGACTGTCACCATCGCGGGGCAGCGGCTGAAAGCTCTAAAAGCACATTCGGAAAACGGGGTTCTTGATTTCCGTTCACTGTTCGGGGTCATGCCGGAGCGCACCGGCGTGTTTGCCTTTGCGGAGGCGGAATTTCCTTCAGCCGGAGTGCTGTCGTTGTCATGGCACGCCGACTACTGGGCCGCGCTCTGGATGGACGGACGGGAGCTGCTGCCGCTTAAGGGCGGGAATATGGGTTCCTCGCTCAATACTCCGCATAAAATCACTTATGCCGTTGAATCCGGCCGCCATGTTTTCTGCGTCCGTGTGATGTCCGGTTCGGGCGGCTGGGTCAGCGCTTTGCGCACCGAAGCGTGGAGCTTCGAACTGCCGGATCTGCTGCGCATGGACCGAGGCGCGCTCTGGCGCGACTACAACCGGGCCGCCGTCAGGCTTGAGGAAAGGCCTGCTCCGGATGACAGTTTCGGCGGGCTTGGAATGAAGAAATTCGAGTATTATACCGCCTCCGCCGGAGTCAACGCCCGCTGGATAGGACTTACCGACCACATTCACGGAGCTTATTTTTACTCCAAAAACCTGCCGCCGAGCAAAAAAGCCAAACCGGAATATGAGGAGCAGTTCAGGGAATGGATCAAACTGCTCAGGGAAAGACGCTTTTCCGTTGTCACCTGGCTGCCTTTGACGCTCTGGGGGCCGGCCTGGGAGGCGCATTCAGACTGGCGCGTCAAATTCCTGGTCGAGCCGCCGGACGGCGGCGAGAGCCGGGGAAACAACTGCTGTCTCAACTCTCCATATGGAGAAGCGCTCAATAACTTTTGCGTTGAATGCCTGCAGAAATTTGATCTGGACGGACTCTGGTTCGACGCGGCCGGTCTGCATGGCGGTGGAGTCCGGGAAGTTGTCGGCTGTGTCTGTCAGCATTGTGAAAAACGCTTTTTGAAAGACACCGGACGCGCCATTCCGGATAAATATGACTGGGACAGCGCGGATTTCAGAGCGTGGGTTCAGTGGCGGTATGATAATTTCGCTGAAAACTGGCAGCGTCTGGTCGATTTCGTTCATGCGGCTGTGCCGGAGGCGTCTATCGCGTTCAATCATTATCACCGCGAAAATGTCGGCTGGAACGGTTCTATCCCGCTGAATCCTTCCGGCCATGGTTTCATCAGCGGCACCGAGGTGGATTATGTGCCGCGCCGGGCAGCGTTCTACACCAAGTGCATGAGAGCTTATGACCGCGGCAACGCCGAGGCATGGATGGGGCTTAACGCGGGCAGAATTCTGACTCAGCGCGGGGAGATTGACAATCCGAAGAAGACCATTGACTTCGCAATTGGCTGCTGCATTGCCGGCGGACATCCGAGCATGGGCGGCTACACCCCGCATCTCAAGCAGATCGCCGATGAGATAATCATCCGCGCGCCGTATTTGAATCTGCCGTCCGCCGCGGATACCGCAATCCATGTTTCGCAGCAGACCGAAACCTTTGTTTTCGGGCGCAATCCTGATTTTACCACGCCCAACTGGCGCGATTATTACTGGGCGTCCGCAGTGGGATGGCACAATATTGTCAGCGACTGCACTCTCGCCAGCGATGTGATTTATGACGCGCATCTGACGCGGAAAATTCTGTCGGGATATAAACTGGTTATAATGCCTTTCGCCTGCGCTTTGAGCAGTGCGCAATATAAGATAATTCTGGACTATGTAAAAAATGGCGGCAGGATTCTGACCGGCCCGTGGTTCGGGCTTTTTGATCCGCAAGGCGTCAAATGTCCCGTCCCCGGCAAAGAACTCTTCCCGCTGAACAGCGAATTTCCGGCCTGGGAAAAAATGGCCGGCGCTCTATATAATTCAAGGCGGAACATGAAGCCGTCCGCAACCAGGCTGGGTGACGGTGAAATAATACAGTTTGCCGCCGATATCGGCGGAATATACCGTGGAACTCCGTCAAAAGAACTGCTCGAAAAGATGAGCAGTCTGATTAAGCCGCTCGTAAAACCGGAGATCGAAATCGTCTGCGAAAAAGGTTTGCATACCGGCATATTTAAACGCGGCAGAAAGGAAACTGTCATCGCGCTGCAATGCGCCGACCCCGCCTGGGCCGCCGAAGACCCCGAGGCCTTGCGCCCGGCAACGCGCTGGGGCGCGAAAATAATCTGGCGCGGCGGAAAACCGATCAGCGCCCGCGCAATGCTTCCCGATGCCGGCCCGGAACTGCCGGTAAAACGCCATGGCAAAGCCTGGGCGGTGGAGCTCCCGCCGATGACCTGGGGACAGGTAATTATAATCCAGTGACCGGTTCCCGCAAGCACTAATGCTTGGGGAAAAATTTAAAAAATCAAAAATTAATTGTTTTTCCGTGAACCGCTATTGACAAAAGCTGAAGTTTCATTTATAATATAATTCATACGTATTAATGAGAATGGAGTGAAGTTTTTAAATATATTAATACGTATGAATATATAATTGCCGTTTTATAGTCAGGTGAAAATTTATGTTTACAATGAAAGATATTGCGAAAGAGGCTGGCTTGAGTCAGCCCACGGTATCGCTGGTGCTTAACGGGCACTACTCCATTTGTGCGGAAACGAGAAAACGGGTACTGGAAACCGCCGAGCGTCTGGGCTACCGGCGCAATGAGATTGCCAGAGCAATCAAGACCGGAAAAACCAATGTGATCGGCATTATCGGCGGTCTGCAAGGCGGTTATTCGCTGGATATTATCACCGGGATTGCTGAAGCCTGTGCAGCCAGTGGTTATTTTATGAAATTATTACCGGTTAATAATCTTGAAAATGACCCTGATGCTCTGGGACAAGCCGCCAGGCAGTGCGTCGAACACCGGGTTGCTGGAGTAATCTGCCGCTCTCTGAAAGAACATGCGCTTGACACGCTGCGCGCCGAGCTGGATGCAATGCATATCCCGATAGTGCTGGTTGACTCCAGTTCACACCATGACTGGTGTTCCCGCGTGGTTTCCGACGATTTCGCCGGAATCAAAGAAGGCGTTGCATTCCTATTGAAGCAAGGTCATCGCAAAATCGTGCAAGTCACATCCCCTTTGAATCTTGAGTATGCCCGCATCCGGGCGGATGGCTATCTGGCGGCAATGCGCGAGTCAGGTCTTCCGGTATCCGAAGACATGATTTGTGAAATTGATACTATGCTTGAACTGTCTGACAACGATAAACACAAGCTTGCCGGATTTTTGAAAACAAACAAACCTGGCGCAGTAATTTGCGGCAGCGATCCGGTCGCTATGAAAGTATTGAGAATATGTCATGAAATGAAAATTGCCGTGCCGGATGATATGTCGGTAATCGGCTTTGCCGGACTGGATTATACCAACTTCTCCAGCCCGCCTTTGACAACTGTCGAACAGCCGTTCTGCGAGATGGGCGCAAAAGCATTTGAATTACTGTTGCGGCATATAAACGGGGATCAGAAAATTTATGATGTAAAACTTAAGACCAGCCTGATTATCCGTGATTCAACGGGGAAGGCAAAAGAGAAGATGGTACTATTGGAAAAATGAAACTTAGAGACTACCAAAAAGATATCATTGATCTTTATACAAAAAATCCTAGAAGTATATTAATGGCGAGCCGGCAAACTGGTAAATGTTTGACTTTCAATACTTTAGCATCATACGAAAATTTAAATGGTGATATAATAAAATTTCCTATTGGATTGCTTTATTATAATGAAGTTAAAAAGGAAAGAAAATTAAC
>CAIKZE010000456.1 GCA_903831825.1 uncultured Lentisphaeria bacterium
TAATTTTAACATGGATACCGTCCTTTCGGGCTGCTTGCCCGGGTTTGTGTTTAAAGAACGGTATCTTTTTTATTGTCAAAACGCCAGCAAAATTACTGTTTTTTCCGTATTTCTCGCCGCAAATGCGGCTCAGTTCAAGTGATCTCATATGAAGGATAACCCGATTTACACGCAAAAAGCCGAATTACATAGAATTCTTTAAATAAGCTTATAATTTTGTTGTGTGGAAGACGTTTCCCGTTCGAATCTATAATACAATCTTGAGCTCGTGGATTCTCTATGTATTCGGAAATAAGAAAACCATCCCATATTATATAATCTTTAGGGCCTAATTCTCTGAACGAAATATCTTCGTTTCTTTTTGGTTTTATATATGTTTGAAAATCCATATTATCAAATTACTCCAGAGTCACAGAGTCATAGTGGTCAAACTTTAGTTTTTGTGTTTTCGTGCAATAGTTCATCAATTTACCGCATTTTTTTTACTCTTTTTTCAACTCCCAAACAACGTTTCATTCGAACTGAAATATAGCCGGATAGGTAATATTTACAAGCATCAACAATACAGAATTTGATTTCAATACGATTGCTAAAATTCTCTCAAAAAGTCCTAAAATAACTTATTCACAAGCATCAAAACCACAAAAGCTAAAGTAGGCCCCGATTTTTCAGACCTCAGCTTGATACAATAATGATATTTATGAACTTACTTTTTTTGTTATATAAATTATATAATAGTATGAAGGCTTGCTAAATATTACTATCTCCATGGTTTGTATTCAGTAATCAAACGTTTATATTATAGATAAGGTAATTTTAAAGTAGTTACAAGACGAAAAAATTGGGATGCTTGATGGGTAATATTTATAGAATCAATCTTTTACAAACTATATAACATTAGCAACAATGAAATTACATATACCAAATAGTGCGTTTCTTGGAAACATTGAAAGTTTTACAAATTGTTTTGATCCCAGTGATGATTCAGGATTGAGAGTCAGTTCTAACCAAAGCTGGATATCTGTACACCCTCTTGTCATATCAATGACAATCGCTTTAGCAGAAGAAATAAAATTGCAGAAAAAACTTATCGAATGTGATGCATTTAATGCCAAATCAAGATCGTATTTATTAAGAATGGGGCTAATTGATGCTTTAGATTCTAATCATGGTATCCAAATTGACGAACATGAATCCTCGGGTAGATTCATTAAAGCTAGAAAGATAAATACTTCAGATCAACTAAATCAATTCATTACAGATATGGTTCCATTGCTTCATACATCTCCAGAACAGGCTTACCCTATAAAATATGTAATGAGTGAACTTGTAAGAAATGTTTTAGAACATTCTAATTCAAGAATCGGCGCAATTGTTTCCGCTCAGTATTTTAAAAAAACTAATAGGATTTCTATTGGAGTTGCAGATAGAGGAATTGGGATAAAAACAGCAATTAATAAATCTTATGCAGCTAAAACGGATGAGGATGCAATTGATTTAGCATTAAGACCGGGCATAACAGGGACGACAACCAAAATTGGCGGAACAGAATTTAATGCGGGTGCTGGATTGTTTTTTACCAAGAGTATTGCAAAGGTAAGCAGAGATTTTTTCCTCATTTATAGTGGAGATTCATTCTTCAAATTGCTAAAAACCAGCCCACATAAATCAGTTGAATTATTTGCTAGCCCTAGACTTGATAAGGCAAACTTTAAATCAATAGGGCTTCCTATTTGGCAAGGTACAGCAGTAGGAATTGATATTTCAATGGATATAAATCAAGATTTTCAGGACTTACTTTCAATGATTAGAAATGCGTATCAATTAGATGTAAAAAAAGCAAATAAAGAGAAATATCGGAAACCAAAATTTGTATGAAAGAAATATTATTATATAAATACTCCAGTGACTTTGCAGAAAATAAAGACATTGCGAGGAAGTTACGACTCGAAGATATTGAACCTGAACTTAAAGTAAATAATGTGGTAACCATTGATTTTGAAGGAGTAACATCTGCTACACAGTCATTTATACATGCATTAATAAGTCAAACAATTCGTGATTTTGGGGTTGATGTATTAGAAAAACTTACTTTCAAAAATTGCAATGAAAAGATTCAAACTGTAATTGAAATTGTTGTTGAATATGTTCAAGACGGTATTTTTACTGAAGATGATATTGTCTGAGCGCCGTGCGGGTCCGACCAAATTATCTAATATCTTTAATTATAAATATAGATAATAATCCGGTATAAAACCATGCTTAAAGCTATTTTTTAAGGCTGTTTCATTGATTTAAGCTTTTTTAATAATGGAAACGCAGACTGGCGATCAAGATTTCTTCATCCGTGACTTTATAGACCATGCGGTTGACATGATCTATCCGGCGCGACCAATAGCCTTGGAATTCATAGCGCAGCGGTTCCGGTTTGCCGCTGCCGGTAAACGGGGAGCGGACGCATTCCTCAATCAGTTTCTCTATCCGCTTCCGGGTTTTTGAGTCTTGTCTGCCCCAATACAGCAAATCTTCCCAGGCTTGCGGCGCAAAACCGACGTTACGCATTTTTTATTTCTTCCAATGTTTTAATAACCGCCTGGCCGTGTTCGATACTTTTTTTAGCGGCGCGGAGCCGCGCCGCATTGCGCGGCGAACTGTTAAGATAGGCAGTTTCCTCCATCGCCTGATAATCTTCCAGCGAAATCATCACCACCGCGCATTTGCCGCTTTTGGTGATAATTGTCGGCATGTGATCGGCGCATGTCCGTTCCATTGTTTTTGCCAGTTCTTTTCTGGCGGCGCTATAATTAATTGCGTTCATTTTGTTGCTCCTTGTTTGTACAATTTATTGTACATCAGTAAACCGTAAAAATCAAGGAAGATTCGATGAAGCTTTTGTTTTTTTTCAGTGCGCTACATTTCCCGCTTTCGCCATAACAAATGCAGGGTTAACCACGAAAAGCACGAAAAAGCACGAAAGATAAATCCAAGTCATCGCATGAATGCGGCTATCGCAATCATAAAATACTGAAGAATTTAACGCAAAGGCGCAAAGACGCAGAGAAGAGAATTTTTTAAAGTTTGGCTATGCCAAATTTTAAAAAGACTTTTTCCTTTTTTGCTTTTCTTAGCGATTTTGCGCCTTTGCGTTAAAATTAAGGTTTAGGTTCGTTACATACCTTAACTTTCCATCTTCATTTCCTTCATGCCCTTCATGGTGAAGTGTATTTTCCGTTTTCCCATATTAGCGTTCATTGGCGTTCATTCGCGGTTAACCAGATTTTCGTCGCGCAAACCATGAGTTTTGAAAATGCATTTTTCCGCCTTATTTGAGTGTGGCATCGCCGCGTGAATTGACAAATTTACTATATATGTAAAGACATTTGGTGAATAGTGACTGGTGACTGGTGAATGGTAGAAATAAGAAAAAAAGAATTGGGCTGTGGATTTAAAACCAGAAAAAAATCTCTGTGCCTCTGTGTCTTTGTGGTAAAAAAGTTTCGGTACAAAGGGTCTCTAACGACTCTGGATGGTTATGAAAATTGGAAATGCTTGTGCTGAAGTGGTCTCCAAAGGCTCGGACAGTATGCCGGTTTCGCCGAAACTGGCATACCAGGCGGTTTTGGCAAAACCGCCATACCTGGCTTACTGGAAAGCATTATGCACAACGGTACTCCAAAGTCTCGGAAATGTAAAGAACGTGAATAGTGAATGGTAACTGGTGAAATGTAAAAAGAGGGGAAAAGCGGTTATGCTGGCGATGTCTCCAAAAGCTCGGACAGTATGCCAGTTTCGCCGAAACTGGCAAGCGAGGCGGTTTTGGCAAAACCGCCATACCTGGCTTATTGGAAAACATTATGCACAACGGGACTCCAAAGTCTCGGAGTGGTTGGGGAAGTTCGAGAGTGTGAAAACTTTAGAACTTTGGGTCTTCACCAGAATTTGTGGGTTCATGGCCGAAAATAGCGTTTGATAGAGATACCGCAGGTTCTTCATTCAGTAAAGTGCTCAATCCGGCATA
>CAIKZE010000457.1 GCA_903831825.1 uncultured Lentisphaeria bacterium
CAACAAATTCAGGGATATAGCCAATCCGTGATTAATGCTGTGAAAAACATCGTAGAGGATAAAAATCCTGAGCTTAATTTTGTTCATTCAAAATTAAAATTACCATTTGATAGAGAGAGAATATCTTTGGACCAATTTGAGGCGATGTATTCGGAAACGGCCAAACTAATTAAGAATGAGGCAACAGACACAATAAGATGTATAAAGTCTTTACAAAAAAGCATTGAATTAAATAAGGCAGGCTCGAATATACAGCCAAAATCAATGGATGTGGCGGTCCTGCAAACTGGCAAGATTGTTTTTGTCTTTCTGCCGGGCGAGGTGTTTACGGAGATCGGATTGCAAATCAAAGCATTAGATTCGAGTCGGACTATTATTCCGGTCACTTTTTATAATAACTACTGCCCTTATATCTGTACGGCAAAAGCCTGTGCTGAAGGAGGCTTTGAACCTGATGCGTCATTTTCGTGGTTCGGGCCTGAATTCCCATTTCCGCTTTCTGTCAGTTGCGAAAAAATCATTCTGGAAAAAGTCTCCAGTCTTCTTGAACAATTGGCCACAAAAAACGCTGTGGAAAATAATCAAAAATTGATCAAAAGTAAGAAATTGAAATAATAATAAAATCAAAAAAAAGAATAATTGCGGAAGATATTACGAGAAAGAAAAATGATTTCTTACGGAAGTGATAAATGCTACTTTTGCCGATTTTATCACTGTAGGAGTTGATAAAATTGTACTTGTTAATGTCAATAGTTGTGCGGGGGGTAGATACTGGACTGGTTGAACCTGATAGTTTTCTGTTGGACTAAGATATCTGATAACTGTGAACATCGCCGTGAATCAGACTATGTCTTGGCAGGTAAGTTCAAAAATAGAAACAATAGTCAATGTAAATGTAAAAACATTATAAGGATGCTATATGAAACCGTCTAATTTGATTTGGGATAGTCCCAGTGCGGATTCCGCCGGTTCAATGCCCCTCGGGAACGGCGACCTCAGCGCCAATGTCTGGGTTCAACGTGATGGACGTATCAGATTTTACCTTGGTAAAACTGATGCCTGGGACGAACTCGGTCGTCTTGTTAAAGTAGGAGCGTTTGATATATGTTTGATGCCTAACCCATTTGATGGATTTTCCGATTTCTCCCAAACTCTTGATCCAGCCAGTGGATGTATTACTGTCAAAGCCGTTCGTGAAAGATTGGAGCTTGTCGCAAAAATATGGATTGATGCAAATTCGTCCACTATTTTTATTGAAGGAAAATCTTCAGTACCAATACAGGTGACGGTGCAATTGAATCTCTGGCGACGGGAAACGAAATCACTTGATGTTAAAGAAAATAATTGTGCTCCCGGAATGTGTTCCAAAGACGAAATCCAGACTATCGGACCGGATACTATTGTTGAATTCAATCATGACTCTCTTGCATGGTATCATCATAATGAATCTTCGGTCTGGCAAGCCACTCTCGAACACCAGGGCCTCGGCTCTCTTAAAGATTCGCAACCCGATCCCTTGTTGCATCGTATTTTCGGAGCGACAATTAACGCGACCGGCTTCCAGCGGCAAGAAAACGACAAACTAATCACTAACGCTACTGCTTTTGATATCCATATTTTGGCTTTGACACAAGTAACAGCCACGCCCGGGCAATGGCAGGACACTATGAAGCATCTGCTAACCGTAGCGCCATCTGCGGCATCCGCATGGACGGCTCATGCTAACTGGTGGAGCAACTTCTGGGAACGAAGTGGCATTGAAATCGTCTCAGGCCCCAGTGCGGAAAAAGTAACAGAAGCCTATGCCTTACAGCGTTTTGTTATTGCTTGTCATGGGCGTGGTGCTTATCCGATGAAGTTCAATGGCGGTATTTTTACTATGGACGTAAAAATTGATGGCGACTATAATCCAGATTACCGCCGTTGGGGAGGAGCATACTGGTTTCAGAATACTCGTTTACAGTATTGGCCACTGCTCAACTCTGGCGATTTTGAAATGGTAATGCCATTATTTCACATGTATTGCGATGCGTTGCCGTTGGCAGAAGAGCGCGTTCGAAAATATTTTTCTCATGCAGGAGCATTTTTTCCTGAAACTATGACTTTCTGGGGAACATATCTCAATGGCAATTATGGCTACGATAGAGAGGGACACAATTCGTCTTATATAGATAACAATTACATCAAATATTATTGGTCAGGAGCCATTGAATTACTGAATCTCGGCTTGGACTTTTACGATTTTACCCATGACGAAAAATTCCTAAAAAACTCATTGCTGAAATTGGCTGTACCTATCCTGCGCTTTTATCTGGAACATTATCCTTGTCGCGATGATGACGGCAAAATTTTGTTCAAGCCAGCGGCGGCCTTGGAAACTTGGCATGATGTAGTTAATCCCCTACCGGAAATCGCCGGACTCAATACGGTTATCGGGAGGTTGTTGCAAATTGACCAGATATCTGCTGCTGATGCTGCCGACTGGCGACAACTCAAAGCAATGCTTCCTCCAATACCCCATAGATTATTTTATTGGGAAAAAAGGACTGAACTTATTCCGGCTGAGCAATATAACAAGTGCTTTAACTCTGAAAATGTTGTTCTTTACGCTATTTTTCCATATCGGCTTTACGGCATCGGCAAACCGGAGCTGCAAACCGGCCTGGATGCCTATGTCACGAGACCATTCAAAGGTACCGGAGGTTGGCGTCAGGATGCGATCCAAGCGGCCTTGCTTGGGCTTACGGAGGAAGCTCAGAGCTTGGTTACTAAAAATGCAACTGAGTTCAGTACATTTTGTCGCTTCCCTGCTTTCTGGGATACCACTTACGACTGGATTCCTGATGAAGACCATGGGGGAGTTATTATGATTGCGTTGCAGCGGATGTTAATTCAGACCGATGACGGCAAAATTCATTTGCTTCCTGCCTGGCCCAAGCAGTGGGACGTCAAGTTCAAGCTTCTCGCACCAGCAAATACAAAAATAGAGGGGGAAGTAAGAGCCGGAAAAATCGTCGCTCTTAAAGTCGTTCCAGAACATAGAATACAAGATTTGATTATTCATGAAGCAAAATAATTGTTAACTTGATTATGATTGCATAAAAATTGGTTTAAGAATATCAAAAAGATTAAAGTTATAAACATAAGGACATCAAATGAAATTGACAGATAATAGTTTATTAGTTGGCCAGTCACGAGTTGATATTACTCCACATATTGACATTTCAATGATCGGCCATGGGGAAGATTTCTTTACAGGATTTAAAGATCGACTATACGCCACCGCAATTGTATTTTTGCAGAATAAAAAAAAGATTTGTCTGATTACTGCCGATCTTATTGGTTTTAAGTCCAACTTTACTGATGATGTAAAAGCGCGAATATCTAAAATATTGGGAGTGAGCAAAAACAACATTTTATTATGCGCCAGCCATACTCATCGCGGACCTAATATAGTATATCCCATGGTCAAAAATAACAATATCCGTTATATCGAGGAATTGAAAGCAAAACTGGTTGAACTGGCAGTTAAAGCGCACGGTAAACTGGCCGCAGCATCAATAGGCAGTGCGGTCGGCAAGGCAGAAATAGGTATTAACCGGCGATTGCCGGTCAACGGGAAA
>CAIKZE010000458.1 GCA_903831825.1 uncultured Lentisphaeria bacterium
AGACATGGAAACTTTGGTACGAATAAAATATTCCCATCGTTACGGACAGTTATATACAGAAACAAATCCGATTCAGCGGAAAATTATGGACGTATTCGGAGTCGTCATTCCGACATAGTTACATATTTTCGGGAATTCAGGATGCACACTATGACGTTTTCGTAATCTGGAAATACGGGGATTCCTGTGAATACTGGGGAATTTGCCTTAGCGGACAACCTTCCCGTTCACATTCTGGCACTTGATATCAGGTATTGAGGAAACGCTGTGGAATTTTAATATCTTGGATTTTCTGACGCTTGCCATAGTTTGAAGGCTTCGAGCGCTTCCGGGAATTCGGCTTTGTTGATTTTCAGTTGACGCGACTCAAAGGGTTGCGCCAGTTCATCATAGATTTCCATATCCATGAAGCCCTGATCGCAGGCGTCAAAACGGGTCAGCGCAAAAGTCAGCACCGGAATCTGCGCCCAGCGGATCGCGCCATAACACATCGGACAGGGTTCGCAACTGCTGTACAGTTCACAATGTGAAAGACTGGTGGGCTGCATCAGATTGGAGATTTCATCCGAAATGTTGTTCAGATTAAATACGCCGAGTTCTTTGCAGGCCTGGCGGATGACGGAGATTTCAGCATGGGCGGTGGGATCGTTAAATTCAGCAACATGGTTGCAAGCTATCCAGTGGCGGATCACTTTGCCGGTTTCACCGTCAATGTGAACCAGTACGGCGCCGAATGGTCCGCCGCCAATGCGGACTGAATCCGCGGCGGCGGCGCAAGCCATTTTCATCCAGTCGTCGGGACTGGTTTTGATGTGTTCATAAAGGCTGTTTTTGTCTTCACCGGATGCCATGTAAAACCTCCGGACGCTAATATGGTTTAAACGTTGCGTTTAAAGATTTTTTGTCGCGAAATCTACCGCATTCCTGAAAAATACCACGCCTTCGCCTTCCGCCGGGAGGTTGCCTTTCAATTTGTCGGCGGTCCAGGTCGGGGAGTTGAACGGCGACAGAAAGGCTTCCGGATGCGGCATCAAACCGAAAAGACGTCCTGATTCGTCGCAGATTCCGGCGATTGAGTTCAAGGAACCGTTCGGCAGGGCAGGGAATTCAGCGGCAATGCTGCCGTCGGAATTGGCATAGCGCAGCACTACCAGATTTTTCTTTTCAATTTCTTCCATGGTCTTTTCATCGGCGACAAATTTGCCTTCGCCGTGTCGGATCGGCAGACGGACCATGTCAATGTTTCTAGTGAAGATGCAGGGGCTGGCCGGATTGGCTTTCAGATAGCACCAGTCGTCGCGGAAAGAACCGCAGTCATTGTGCGCCAGAGCTGCCTGCTGGGTGAAATACTGTCCGCTGAGCGCGGGAACCATGCCGAGTCGGCTCAGGGTCTGGAAGCCGTTGCAGATGCCGATGACCAGCTTGCCGTCGGCGATGAATTTTTCCAGTTGATCGCGCAGTTGGAATTTGACCCGGTTGGCGAAAATGGTGCCGGCGCCGAGATGGTCGCCGAAAGAAAATCCGCCGATAAAGGCCAGAATATGAAACTCGCTGAGTGAACGTTTACAGTGCAGAATATCATTAAGATGAACCAGCTCGGCGGTCGCACCGCAATATCTGAAAGCCGCCGAGGTCTCTTTTTCGCAATTCAAACCGAATCCGGTTATGACCAATACTTTTACATCCGATTTTTCCATTATTCTTCCTGCAAATTTATAATCAATTATCAATGCGTAAAATTACTTCCAAACCGCGAAAAATCAACCTGATTCGGCAAAAAAATAAGAAGAGAGAAGTCAGAGGAGAAGCCTGTCTGATGAATTACTCTTCAATCAGGAAAAGTCATCATCCAGCACCGACATTTCATCCTCGACAAACTCAATGGCTTTCTGGAACGCCCGTGCCCGGTGACTGATCTTGTTTTTGATTTCGGCATCAAGTTCGCCGAAAGTTTTATCATAGCCGTCAGGCAGGAAAATCGGATCATAGCCGAAACCGTTGGCGCCGCGCGGCTCTTGCGTGATAACCCCGGAAACTTCGCCCCGGAAAGTCTCAATGACCTCACCGTTAATCGCAATTGCAATCACGCAGACGAATTTGGCTTTGCGGTTCGGGTTGTCGCCCAGTTCACTGAGAATACGGGCAATACGGGCGCTGTCGGAATCCGCATAACGCGCCGATTGGATGCCGGGCGCGCCGCCCAGCGCTTCCACTTCCAGCCCGGAATCGTCCGCGAAAGCCGGGATATCACAATATTTATTGGCGGCAAGCGCCTTGATGGAAGCATTTTGCTCAAAAGTGGCGCCGTTTTCCACAATTTCCGGACACTTCTTATAGGCATTCAGCCCGACGACTTCCACTTTCTGATCTTTCAACAGATCGCGGTATTCATTAAGTTTATGCTCGTTACATGTCGCAGCGACGATTTTCGCCATGATCTGTCCTTTCAATTTTTTGTATTTATTCGATCATCACATATATTATAACCAAACGGGGATAAATCAAACAAGTTCTAAAGTTCCAAAGTTCCAAAGTTCTGAAATTAAAACGGGAATAAATCAAACCGCAATTGCGAAAGCTTAAGCATTATGGATTTAAATCCTGCAAAAAAGATACTTGCTCCGTTCAAAGGGTATAAGGTTTATGCCGGATTCAGCGGCGGGGCCGACAGTACCGCGCTGTTGCTGGCGCTGCATACTCTTGCCGGTGAAATGTCACTGGAATTGCAGGCAGTACACTTTGAACACGGGCTCCGGGGCCAGGCGAGCCTTGACGATGCCGCCTGGTGCGAAGATTTCTGCCGGAATCGCAAAATTACTTTTACCAAAATCACCCTTGACGTCCTTGCCTTTCGCCATCCTGGAGAAAATATTGAAGCGGCTTCACGCCGTCTGCGGATTCAGCAGTGGGTGGAAATGCTTGCCGGGCAGGAAAAAACTGCAGTCGCGCTTGGACATCATGCCGGCGACCGGATTGAAAACCTGTTTATCAGGCTCTGCCGCGGCTCCAATATCTCGGGGCTGACTGCCATGCGCTGCCGGGGTATTATCCACGGCATCACCCTGATCCGCCCCCTGCTGCATTATAACAAGGATGAACTGACCACATATCTGTGGGAAAACGACATCTGCGACTGGCGCACCGACAATACCAATTTTGACAGCACCATTGCCCGGAATTTTTTCCGGCATGAAATCATACCCCTGATAAAAAATCAGTTCCCCCATGCGGAGAAAGGTTTATTGCAGGCGGCGGAGACCATCCAGCTTGATGCTGATTTCATTGAGCAGGCGGCAATGGAAAGTTTCAAAATGATCCGCGGCAGCGTCTATTCGCCATTGGTTTTCTGGACGTCACTGCATCCAGCCGTCTCCCATAGAGTGCTCCGATTATGGCTTTCGGAAAACTGCGGCAAAGACATGATTCCTGATTCCTGTCTGGGAATGCGGTTCAACGAAGCGGTACGAAAATTTCAAGGGGAAACGTCGCTGATCCCGGTAAATTCTGAAATCGCCATTCGCATTTCCGGCAGTAACTGTTCGGTAATCAGCAACAGCGGACTGAATCAGGAGACCGTGTTTGAAATACCCTGGCACTGGACGGAATGTCCGCTGGATTTCAAACACGGCAGGCTCACCGCCCAAACCGTGAGTTCTGAAGAAAAGCAAAAATACAGTGAAGAATTTGCTGATTTGAATACTGCGGTTTTCGATGACGCCGGGCTTCCGCGCATCCTTAATGCAACTGAGAAATGTGATGGCGACCGGATGACGCCATTTGGCGCGGACTCGCCGGTTAAACTCAAGAAGCTGATTACCGACCGCAAACTTTCCGCAATACAGAAAGATAATCTGCCGGTTATCAGAATCCCCGGCGGCGATATTCTGTGGGTGCCGGGCGTAAGACGTTCAAACCTGGCACCGGTGACCGACGGCAGTACCGGAATCGTTATCCTGCGCTGGGAACTTTTTCAGGAACAGGAATGGGAATCCTCCTCCGCCATGATGTAGCCGGCAAACCAAGAATTCAGTAGTCAGGATAAAACGGTATTACGGCATGACAGTTTAACGGTATTACAGTCAAACCGTAAAACCGTGGAGCCGTTAAACCGGAAAAAGTTTTCTTTGTGTCTCTGTGCCTTTGTGGTTAAAAAAGTCTTAGGTCTTGATTTATTCAGAATTCTGACTCCTGAATTCTGACTTCTGACTCCTCTAAGTGGTGAGCTATTTTCCGGCATCCAGTTGTGCCGCCTTTTCCAGCAATTGTTTATACAGTTCCGGTGGATAATTGAACTGCCGATGCAGAAAACTAATTAATTCAACACAACTGTTTATGTGCATCTCGAACCCCTGCACTCTGCCGTCAAGAAAAAATATATTGACAAAATTGCCGCCATGAGTTCCGGGGAAATCAAAAAGCAGCGGAATATCTTTGTTTGAAGTCTCCATATAGCCGCCGATATAGGCATACGGCTTGCCGGAAGGACAGCAGAATTTGGAACGGTCTTTAAGCAGGCCTTTCTGCACAAGTTCATCTATCATTTTCGCTCCGTCTGCTTCCGGAAAGTGGTCTTGATTGTTCATCGCATACATTTTCAGCACAAATCCAAGTTCTTTCAGACGTTCGGCACAAGCATCGCGATGATTTTTTTCGACAATATTATTGAACATTGGAAACATCATCCCCGCATTCAATGCGGCAGGCAGCAGCACGGTTTTCGCCGCCAGCAAAGCCGCCGGATCGGACGTGGTATTGAATGTCGAAATAAATCCGTCCTCCGTAACTTGACATACTCCAAAAAATCCTATCGCAAAATTATGTTCAATGGATTCCGCCAATTCGCGACGGGACGGCGATTCATTGGTTTGCTTGAACGCTGTAATCAATATTCGCACTAACCGGGGGCTGAGATATTCAAAGGAATTGCCTCTCGCCGGAATATTGTCCGCCAGCGACTTGAATTCTTCTGTATTTTTCAGCAACTCAGCAGGCTTCAACAGGCGTTCGACGGTTTCAATGTTAGATGCCAGAAACAGTCTGTTGCCTTCCTGGACAATAACTGGTTTCAGCCATGGCAGATCCGGATGCGAAAACGGAATTTCAACTCGTTCCGGATGCTTTTCGCCTCCCACCGGCGGCTGAACATAATTCAGCCCTCTTTTAAGCGCTTTGAAAACCGTATCGTCTTTCACCACGCAAACCATTGCGAAATCGAACTGTTCCAGTTCAATCGTTTTCAAACCGGTCTTTACCGGGTGCTTACGCCGGTTGTCGGCGATCAGCAATAAATCAAATTCTCCTTCAAAACAATCAAGAAAATTGTCCCAGGATATTTCTTTGGTTTCAAAGGATTTCCTGATTGAGCCTAGCGCCTGCTGTACCTTCTCCGATTTCGACTGCATCGCGGAGTCTTCCAGCCATTTCCAGAATACTCTCGGCTGGAAAAACCATCCGGCGGCGTAAACCGTATCCGCCGGCATAACGCCGGTCATGTAAAATGTCTGAGGAGATTCATTCAACACCGACCAGATCATGCCGGGGCCGCTTTCCTCTCTTTTATGAAGATACAACCGTCCGCGGAACATCTTTTTGCCGGTCTGGACAGAACTCAAGCCGATACCGTCAATTGACGGCACGCCGCTGCTGTCGGTCAGAATGGAAATAAACTCAAAAATCTCATCGGCGGCCTTTTTGTCCTCCGGCTTAAAGTCTTCTTTATCGGCAACCATCCGCCTGAACAATTTGAAATGCTCGGAGATGAGCTTAAAGCTTGAATCAGGCGAAAAGTAGATAAACATGGTGCCGTTTTTGTCCAGCTTGTCGGTAACCTCTTCAAACGAGGTCTCCGGCAGCGCTGCGGCTTTCGCTTCAAGAAAACACGCCAGGCACAGCATCGCAAAAACACTAAATCGTACGATAAAATTCATTTAATCACCTTGCAGAATATTGTTCCCCTTAGATTTACTGCTTCAAAATACATCGCCTGAACTCAATTGTCAAGATAATGGAATAAATTATCAGCAAAAAAGAATGAAACTAAAATTTAAAAATTGAAGAAGTCCAACAGCCGTCGTGTCACCAGTTGCTCGATGAATAGTCACCGGCGCGAGGCGCTTTCCTTATTTTTCGATTGTAACGGGGGATATGGCTGGCCAAC
>CAIKZE010000459.1 GCA_903831825.1 uncultured Lentisphaeria bacterium
CATTTATGACCTTATTGTTACTAATTTAAATTAGTTATAATATAGATCTTATTTGTGGCTTTTAAAACAATTATACTTGATTTTTCCCATTATTCTAAAATTTTTACTTTTGAAATTACCTCTGCTGTCTAAAACCGGCATAATATCATTCTCTTACGTTTTATTCGTTAAATCCGGGTAATTCAATAATCGTCAACTAATTAATCGAATCGTTTTATTCACTAAATTCGGTGTAATTTGGCGATCAACTAATTAAACTAATTTGTCCCTATTTCGATCAGAGCTCTGAAAATATTGCCTGCCGCTAAATCATCCAGCGCTTGATTGACCTCTTCTAACTTGTAAGGTGCAGACAACATTTTTTCAAATGCCGATTTTCTTTTCATATAGAGTGCTGTAAATCTGGAAACATCCCGGTCCGGATCGCATGCTCCACCCCAAGTTCCGCGCAACTGCTTCCCGCAGATCAGGTCATAAGGATCCAGACAAATCTTTTCGCCGGCCGGAGGATGCGAGGCAAAAACACAAAGGCCGCCATTCTTTTTTACTGCTTTAAATGCCGATTCTATATTTGAAGTCCGGCCTGAGGCTTCAACGCAATAATCCACCCCGATTCCACCGGTTAAATTCATCACCGCCGCTAAAGGATTTTCTTTTTCGGCATTAATACAGTGAGTCGCACCAAACTCTTTTGCCAGATTAAGTTTAGTCTCTTTAACGTCTATTGCGATTATTCGTTTGAATGGATGCAATCCTGTGGCGAGAAGCGCGCTCAAACCGACGCCGCCAAGCCCCCATACTGCGATGTCAGTATCCGGCCTGGCGGATAGTTCATTGACAATAATCCCTGCACCTGTAGGCAGGGCGCAGCCGAAGAGAACCGCAATATCTAAAGGAATACCTGCCGGACATTTTACGCAGCGATTCTCTGAAACTACCGCATATTCATTGAGCGTGGTTACTGCTCCGGCATTGATTATCCGGTCGCCGAGTTTGTACTGGACACCACCGTCGTCCAGGCCTGAACCTTTAATCCAACTGAGGATGACTTTATCGCCGACATTGACTTTGGTGACTTTTTCTCCAACCGCTATTACAATTCCGCTTCCTTCGTGACCTAATAAATGTGGAAGATACTTGTCTTCTCCACGCCCTCCGGTCACTTCCATTAACTGGCTTCTGCAAAGCCCGCTGTACGCGATCTTGACAAGAACCTGCCCTTGCTTGATTGAAGGAATACTTACCTCATCAATAATAAGCGGTTCATTTATATGAGTCAGAATTGCAGCTTTGCTTTTCATGGTTATACTTTCTAATAATAATTAAACAATGCCAAAGTTAACTAAATTGAGGAATTATCATGTTGTCCATGAACTCTTTTCGCGGCAGCAATGGTTCAAGGTCTTCATTAGGTCTTCCAAATTTAACCTGAGGAACTACTTTGTGCATAGGGGATATCTTCAGCACACATATTTCTGGGTCTATGCCATCCAGTACCGCAACTAGTTTCTTTTTTAATCCTTTATTGCTAGAAATCTTTGTTGTCTTGAATCCATATGCCTTGCCAATCTTGCAAATATCAGGCAAAGCTAAGCCGCCTTCAGCCGTTGAGCCTATGTAATCAGATTTCAACCATTGATCTTGAGTTTGCCTTATCATACCATAACCGCCGTTATCAACAACAAATATTTTTATTGGCAGTTTATATCTGATTATAGTTGCCAGTTCCTGAATATTCATCTGCAGGCTTCCGTCACCAACAATGCAAATAATTTTTTTATTCGGTATGCCAAATGAAGCGCCAACACTTGCGGGGATTGCCCACCCCATTGCAGTATTATTCCAGTCATGAAATACCCTTTGCTTATTTTTGAATTCAAATCCTTGCATCAACCAGGCTAAAGAGCAACCTGTGTCCGAGAAAATAATATCGCCTTCTTTTGATTCATCAGAGAGCTGTTTTATAAAAACATAAGGATTTAAATCTGTTTCTAAAAAATATTTATCTTCACATATCGGATATTTATCTTTCCAATTTTTTATTTTCTCTTTCCACTCTATCAAACTATCTTTATTGATATTTATTTTTTTAATCTTAGAATTAATAGCGGAAAGAAAAATCTTTGCGTCGCATTCCACTGACAAGTCAATATTTATACCGATTTTTTTAAACTTGGCGATTTCCCCAGGATCAATATCAATCATTATTTTTTTCGCGGCTCTAGCAAAAGAAGTTGCCGGACTTCCAGTAACTTTGGTATCTAACTTAGAACCTATAGATATCAGCAGATCCGAATTCTGTATCGCAAAGTTTGCATATCTTGTACCATGGGTTCCAAACGTACCTATGTAGTTGACATCAGATGAAGGAAAAATATCTGCAACCGCCCAAGTAGGAGCAAAAGGTATCTGATACTTGCGGATAAACTTCCTTAATTCATCTTCAGCGTTTGCTAAACGAATTCCCCATCCTAAAACAAGAACTGGACGTTGGGCATTTGTCAACAACTCTTTAAATAAAGACAATTTTTCTGTTTCAACACTGTAAACCTTCTTTTCTTCCTTAAATCCTATTAATTTATCGGGGAAGACTTCGACACGCTGGAGGTCGTCAGGAATATCTATCAAAACTGGCCCCGGGCGGCCTTCGAGTGCTATGTGATATGCTTTCTCCAACTCGTAACGGATATCTTGGGCATTGTTAATTTTTACGGCATATTTTGTCACGGGCCGAAACAGAGAAACTACATCTGTTTCCTGAAATCCAAATTGCCTTACATTCAAGTTTAGACGGTCTTTGTCTCGAAAAGTAGCTACCTGTCCAGTAATAAGAAATATTGGGATCGAATCATAAAATGCGCCACAAACACCAGTTAGTAAATTGGTTGCTCCAGGACCACTGGTAACAATCGAAACTCCAATCTTGCCGGTGACACGCGAATAACCATCCGCAGCCATAGCACACGCTTGTTCGTGGTTCGGGAAAACATTCTTAATTTTAGAATTTTTCTCTACCGAGTGAATCAGGTGCAGCGACGCTCCTCCAGTAATAGAGAAAACATACTTTACTCCTTTATTGACAAGGAATGCCGCTATATAATCTGATAATTTCATTTTTCGCTTATATAGATTACTGGATAGTGAATTTAATGCTTGTTGTTTACCATGACATTGTTTCTTGTCTGCTGACAAAAAGCATCCCGTCTTTATAGCTCGAGGGGAGGTCTTCGGCTTTTACCGCTTCCCGCCAATTGATTTTCTGTGGGAACATATTCACATTGATTTTGCATAAGTGATTAAATATCTCCTCGCGGTTTTCAATATTTTCAATTTCAACAAACATATCTGTATTAATCCAGTCATTTCCAGCGGTACTCAAGATTATTTCTTTTTCATGTCCCTCGACATCCATTTTAATTAATTCAGCATTATGCATCAAAGGCTTAAATGCTTCAAGTTCTACAGGAAAGCAGTCCAGTTTACCATAAGGATTTTTCTTGCAGCCAGCCAAATGGCTACCAGTGGTATTCCCGCATACACGAATAAATTCTGCTTCGCCTTGATGGGTTGACATTGCCTTATTGTGCGGAATAACATTGGTGATATTATTCATTTTTAAATTGCGCGTTAAAATTTCAAAATGAATGGGGTCTGGTTCATAACAGGAAACATTAAACCCACATTTAGCCATTATCAGCGAATGCAATCCAATATTGGCCCCTATATCTAAAGTATTTTTGTAACGGTGCTTATTTTTCAAATAAAAACTGAAAATAATCAATTCATCCAATTCAAACAGGTTCAATGAAGATATGGCCCCCATACTGACAAAAGGGAAAATTATTTCTCCGAAGTCACTGAAATTAACAGCTTGGGGTTCTGTGCCGCTAAAAAGAATCTTGATTTCCGGCTCAATTATACTGCTCAGATACTTATATAATGGACTTGTCTTAGCGTGATAATCTTTTATATCTGGCAATACTTTAAATATTCCATCGATTACTTTTGATTGATGCATGTGATTATCCATTCCTATTTTTAAAATTATTTCCATGTCGTCTCAATTTATACATATCATAATTATTTTTAAGCTCGTCGTCCAATTCTTTGCTTCCCCATAAGTCAAATGCGGTACTAAAATTCCGGCCCCCGACAATTTCACGGGGGGCATTAATAATCCAATCACATGATGCCAGAACATCCTCCATGGAAGTGAATGCATTTTCTGCCAATCTAGTTTTAGTTTTTTGCAAGTTATCCCCTGCTTTAGTTCCGGCGGCAATGGTTTCTTGATGAATTTTTGTTTTTACCCATCCAGGCCCTACAATGGAAAACTTTGTATCTTCAATCTCTGCATCAAGGAGTTCACACATCTTTATAAGCGCTATTTTTGAGATTGTATAAGCTGAATAATTAACTGTAGCATTGTTCGTTCCACCACCGGCGAAAAACAAAACTACAGGCATTTGTCCATTTTTTAAGTTTCTGCAAGATAATAATTCCTTGACAATATAAATTTGCCGCGAGAAGTTTATAGCTAAAGAGTCCTCCCATGCATTGAAGTCACAGTTCACAAATTGGCCAACAGGTTTTTGAGTACCAGCACACAGCACAAGCACGTCCCATGACGCACATTTTTTCATGAGTTCAATTGTTGCGTTTTGAGTAGAATCGCGATCCAGTAAGTTGCAGTATACTAATACGTTCTAAATAATCTATACGGGGTGTTTCAG
Organism: uncultured Lentisphaeria bacterium; assembly: GCA_903831825.1. Lineage (GTDB taxonomy): Bacteria > Verrucomicrobiota > Lentisphaeria > Victivallales > Victivallaceae > CAIPAT01. The sequence goes on from CAIKZE010000459.1 coordinate 4,734, forward strand.
TCTTATATGTGCCAAATACCCGCCAGCCTTCTTTTATATATTTTAGACACATGGCAGTCCCTATATCACTTGAGGCGGAGATAATGATAATCTTTTTGCCCAATGTCATTTTTTCTCTTTTTTTGTAGTTTCGTGAGTATTACCCAAATGCCCTCGAGTTTGCTTGCGCCATTCATTAACTTCAGATTCGCTAACCCCTTCTATTTTTGCGATAATACGGCTCTTCTCCGGCAAAGAAAAGTTAATGCGATCCCATTCAAAAGCTCTGAGAATTTGCAATTCGATACCAGTAAATTCAGATGTAGTGATATTCCCTAATGTATATCCAGCCACATCCTCCTCGGACTTCAACAGTCCATGTGCTATGCAAATCTTCATCAGCTCGGTTTTGGGTAAAGGCGTAGCTATGTGAAAATTAACCATGTCTATATTCAAATCCTCCGCGTATTTGAATGTATTTCGTATTTGTTCCCAGGTTTCACCGGGTGTCCCGATAACAAAATTGCTGATTACTTCGATTCCCATCGCTTTGGCCATATCTGCAATTTGCTTTGCCTTTTTCAGGTTGACTGGTTTTTTGATCAGGCGTTTAAGAACATCATTATCCCCGCTTTCTATAGAGAGGGTAATTTGATTACATCCGCTTTCAAGCATTGCTTCCAATATTTGATTGTCTAATGAAAAGACTGCTACATTAACACATTTCCACGTCATATCAGGATAACGTTCGCTTATGCCGTGCATAATATCCAATGCCCGCTGACGATTAAAAAGAAAATGGTCATCCAAAAAAATTACTTCCCTTATTCCATAAAGGTTGCGCAGGTAAGCGATTTCCGTTAAAACGTTTTCTGCCGAACGAAGTCTTACTTTCTTGCCTGACACAGTACTTGCCGCGCAAAATGTACATTGCATCGGGCAACCGCGGGATGTGATAGTCAGAGCATATGGTATTTGCCGCGCAAGCAGAGTGTGGGCAAACTTATGTTTGAAATTTCCATATTTCATAAAATCAAGATCGGAATAGTCGGGAAATGGAAGCGCGTCAAGATTATCAATAAACCCCGGTCTTTCATTGATTATATTGTGATTGTGACTGCGAAATGCGATACCTTTAATACTGGCGATGTGCTTTTCATCACAAGCCGAAATACCCCGCAGAAGCTCTTTTAAAACAATTTCTCCTTCTCCCATGACGAAATAGTCAATATCCGTACAGGTAATGACTTTTTCCACCCAGACAGTGGGCAACGCTCCGCCAAGGATAATCTTTACGTTTGGTAAAGTTTCTTTAATAAAACGTGCATGGTAATATATTTCTTCAATATACTCGGTTGAAAATGAAGTAATCCCAACGACGTCAGGTTTTGATTTCAGTAATCTTTTCTTGATTTCCTTTTCTGACTCATTATCGAAGTTAGGATCATATACGGTAACGTCAAACTCATCCCGGCAACAGGCTTTCAGCAGGCAAAGACCATAAGGAATAAGTTTCCAACTGCGCCTGCCCAGTAAGCTGAAATTGGGCTGCATTAATATTACTTTCATATATCTTCCATGTTTATTTCTTTTCCCATTGCTCTTCATGTTCAATATATGTATTCCCTGAATAATTTGTGATATCTGTGAGTTATCATTTAGAACGGCCCTTTGAACCAATCGCCGGGGACATCGTGATTTGTTCCCCGCATTTGTTTAAGCGGTTCAAGATTTATTTCAATTTTAAGCATTTTCGCTATTGTCTGTCCGATGTCAACTGCTTCTTTATAATAGTTTTTTGTCAATGCCCAGCTTGTAGGAGTCGGACAATCAGGGAGCGCCATGCGGACCGGCGGACATTTCATAGAATCGAAACATTCGATTGCACATCTTGCGACAATCTCCCCGGCGACGGATAGTGTTTCCCAGCCAGTATCCAAAACTAATAATCTGCCAGTTTTGCGAACGGAATCAAAGATGGTTTCCCAATCAATGGGGTTGATGCTGCGCAAGTCGATCAAGTCACAGTTAATGTTGCATTTATCCTGTAAATAATCAATTGCGTGTATTGCCTCTACAGACATATATGACATGGAGATAACTGATACGTCATTGCCCCGGCGCAACAAAGATGCTTTGCCAAGCGGCAGTCGAAAATCTCCTTCGGGGACTTCTTCAGTATGATTATGCAGCCAGCGATGTTCAAGAAAAATGACAGGATCGTCATCAAAGATGGATGAAAGCAGAAGTCCCTTGGCGTCTCTTGCGGTTGTCGGTGAAACTACTTTTAAGCCTGGAACATGCGCAAACCATGAATGCAGACTTTGCGAGTGAGTCGGTCCCTGTCCCCATCCCCGGCCTATTATCAATCTTATTGTAATAGGGACATTGCCGCTATTTCCGCCAAACATGTATTTCCAGTTTGCCGCATTGTTAATCAACTGATCGATTGCCAGCAGGAAAAAATCCAGGCGCTGGTGAGTCATCACTGGACGGATGCCGTTCAGCGAAGCTCCGATGGCGATTCCGGTCATTCCGTTTTCAGAACAAGGCATATCAAAAACGCGGTCATGCCCGAACTTTTCCTGCAATCCAAGAGATGTTCCGAAAACACCTTTTGGATCGGGAATGCCAAGTCCGTAGCAGATGACATTTTCATCGATTTGCATTGCGGTGGCTAGAGCATCATTTACCGCCTGGGAGAAAGTCATATTGCAGCTCATCCGTTGACCTCACTAAACCATGTTTGATCACAGAAGTCAGGAAATTCAGCCAGGTCAGCCAATTTAAATGCATTGTCAATTTTAGCTTGCGTCCCGGCTTTCAGCTCTTCAATCATTCTCTTGTCAATAATGTTGTCCAACAGTATTTTTTGTTCAAATGCCTCTATCGGATCTTTCATCTTCCATGCTTCAAATTCTTCTTCGGTACGATACCCTATGTGATTATCGAAGTCAGGGCCGCAGTGTTCCCGCCAGCGGTATGTTGCAAACTCCAGGAAGACAGGCCCATTGCCATTACGTATTGAAGTAACGGCTTTTAAAATTTTCTCATAAGACTCGATTGCGTCATTTCCATTGCCATTTATCGCCGGACAGCCCAACCCCTGTACCATAGAAGTAATACTTCTGTCTTCAGGTTGTCTGACTTTCAAAGGCGAATATACTGAATAAAGATTATTCTCACAAATAAACAATACCGGCAATTTTTTGAGAACGGCAAAATTTACTGATTCATAGAACACGCCCTCCTCAGTTGCTGCATCACCCAGAAATACACAACTTATTTGATCCGTATTTTTCAGTTTAATAGACAATCCCAACCCCACTCCGACCGGAATTGTCCCTGCCACGATTGCTGTACTGCCGATAAATCCGACAGACCTGTCAACAAGATGCATTGAGCCGCCCCAACCTCCGGAACATCCGCTTTTTTTGCCATATATTTCGGCAATCATTTTATTCAAATCGCCGCCTTTGCCCAAATAGTGTCCATGTGCCCGGTGGGTGCTGACGACAAAATCATCCGAGCGTAACGCCTGACCGGCGGCAGCCGGCACGGCTTCCTGCCCCGTACACAGATGAGTTGGACAACGCATCTTTTTCCCCGTATGGTAACGAGCGGCAATGGACTCTTCGCAAAAGCGAATCAAGAGCATTTTGGAGTATAATTCAATTGCTGTTTTTTTATCTATATTCATTTAAGGAATAAACCAGTAATAATCGCCGGTATAGCCGGCTTCATCAAAAAACTTTTTCCATTCATCAACGTGCATCATGGTCTTCGCGGTTAAATTCCACGCTTCCATTAACATTTTTTCTTCTTGATTACGATATGCATCCACGGTAACAAAACTTTTCCCGCGGCTGACACGTTCAATTTCCCTGAGTGCTTGCGCACAGTCAGCACGGTCAAGATTATGAATTGTATTTATGGCGATCACCACATCAAAAGATTTGTCCTGAAATGGCAGCTTTCTGGCATCGGCAACCTGGACAAAAGGTTTCATGTCCTCCATTGCGCGGGCAATCGCGTATTCGGAAATGTCTATGCCGCGAACCTGGATGCCGGGGATCAACTCCGCCAGATCATGTAACATGAAACCTTTTGCACAGCCGACATCAAGCACGCTGCTTTGAGCAGACAGGTTAAAGTATTTTTTGAATGTCGGGATTACCGGTTGCCAAAAACGCGGGAAATAGTTAAATCCGCCATAACCATGTTTCCTGTCGCCGTCAAAGAATTCCTGCCCGAATTGACGGGCAATGCGCCGGTCTTCTTCTGTTTTTTCCGCTCCCCGCGCTTGTACATCCCGTTTGGTTTTGGGGTAGTTCGCCAGTAAATCAATTTCAATACCCATTATTACCTCTGCTCCTGAATTAGTCAACTGATTACCCGAATTTAACATTAGTTTAATTCGATAAATTAGCCGATAAAATCTTTTTCATTGTTTTAATATTATAACAATTATCATCATCCTGCAAAGTTCCGGCACGGTAGGCGGCAATTACTTCTTTAATTCCGGTTTCAACACCATACTTTTGAACAAAACCAGTAGCAAGAAGTTTATCCGAATTCTGGCGGTAAGACCGTGGATCATTGGATTCACTTACTGCAATCTCAGCAGGTAAATATTTGGTCACCATCCGCGCAATTTCCATAATAGAGATATTTTCAAATCCCGCATTATAAATTCCGGACAGATCTTCCCTGTCTAGTAGATGTTGATACACCCGGACCATGTCCTGCATGTGGATATTCGGACGGGTCTGATCTCCGCCGAATACTTTGATTATTCCGTTTTTCAGGGCTGAATAAGTAAGGATATTCACCGATAAATCCAGACGTTGTCTCGGCGATGTTCCGCAAATGGTGGCAGGCCGCACGATTTGAACCAGAATACTGTCCTTATAACTCAGGAAAACCCGTTCACTTATCATCTTGGTTTTATTATAGTCGGAGATGGGGACCAGCTCAAGGTCTTCAGTGACTTCCGGTTCATCTTTCACCCCGTAAACACTGCCGGAACTGGCATAAATAAACTGAGCTACTTTATTTTTAATTGCTTTCTCTATAAGAAATTTGGAGGCAAGGACATTTACTTCCCAGGATATTTTAGAGTCAATGTCACAGCTAGGGTCATTCGCAATATTCGCAAGATGAATTACCGTGTCGAATCCTTGCATCGGGACGGAATCAATTACTCTGGTATCACCTTTTATAACTGTCAGATTGTTGTGATTCGGCAGAAAGTTGCCAAACCACATGATATCAAAGGCTGTTACCTTGTGACCCGCGGCAAGGAGAGCCGGAACCAAGACCGACCCCACATAACCGCATCCGCCAGTAACTAAAATATTTTTCATTTTTCACCTTATATTAATGTGAAATTAGTACAGATCAATGGTTGCAAACATTCGTTTATTCTAAACGCAGTCAGACTTTATGTTTATATTCAGGCTGGAGTCCCTTAAGCTGATCCCAGTATTTTTCCATCCAAACGACAACTTCGGCGATTCCATTTTCCAGGGCAATACGGTCTTGCCATCCCAGATCATGTCGAATTTTTGACGAATCAAGGCGATATGCGGAATCCTTGCCCAACCTCTCTCCGACCGATTCAACAACATTGTCAAAGCGCGCTCCCAGTGCAGCGCAAATCATTTCAACCAATTCTCGAATGGAGACGAGGCGCGAGGTTGAAATGTGGTAGCACTCTCCAAGGCTGCCATTCTCTGCAATAATTCTGGTGGCTTCGGAAACGTCATTCATGTGAATAAAAGATCTCACTGAAGTTCCGCCTCCGTGCAATGGAAGTTTTATCCCTGATTTGATGCAAAAAATGGTTTTGGGAATAATTCGATATAACTGCTGTCCCGGACCATATACGTTGGCGGCTCGAGTGAAGACAACCGGAAATTTATACTGTTTGAAAAAAGTCATCAGATGCAAATCGCAGGCTGCTCGTGATGCAGCATAAGGGGTACTGGGATTGAAAGGGGCATCCTCACTCACATCGCCTGAACAGTTGCCATAAACTTCAGGAGTCGTCACATGAACATACTTTTCGATATTTTTTAATTTACGCAGTCCGTCATGAAGTCTTACGTTAGCAACGACATTTGTCTGATACCACTGATCCGGATAGAGCCAACTTTCTGCAACCATGCTTTGTGCTGCAAAATTGACAACATACTCAGCTTGATGTCCTCGAATCGCATCTATGATTTGCGCGGTGTCGCTGTTCAGGTCAAACTGGTGAAAGACGAATTTATTGGATTCGGCGGTCCATTTATATGGTAAAAAAACATCAAGTGCTTCCTGGGAACGACTGCATCCGGCTACAGTATACCCTTTTTCAAGCAGGTAGCGGATAAAGCTTGCCCCCGAAAATGAATTGCTTCCAATTATGAACCAGCATTTCGACATAAAATTAACCTTGATTTATGGCTATCAGCGAATTAGCCGGATTAAACTAAATTACCATTTGCTTAATTCGCAAAATTATTTTACCTTTTTAAAAATTAGTTAAAGATACAATAGACTTCAATAGTTTGACTTTTGATACCGGTTCGGTGTTCCCTACTATTTTTACCGCTTGGCCGCCAGCAAGTTGTCCCAGAAACAATGCTATTTGATTCGACATGCCGCTTGCCGCAGCTAACGCCGCTACAGAAAAAAAGGCGTCTCCGCCGCCGACGGTGTCAATCACCTCTGTTTCAAAAGGCGGACAAGCACATGGCGGACTTTGTTCTCTGAGAGCAATAGTTTCAGTTGCACCGCGGGTCAACCATGCATATTTTGCATTAAGTTCTATGCGCAGTTTATCGAGTTCACTAGTATAGTCCATATACCTTTGTCCTGCTGAAAGAGAAATTTCCGTAGCATCCAGACTAAAACAGTCGGCCCTTTTATATTGCTTGTTTATAATATTAAATCCGTGGTTATAACTATTGGTCTGACAGTTCAGAGCCATAAAGGGCGCATGTTGCTGGATATACTCCCTTATTGTCTGGTGCATCAGGCCGTGTCCAAAATCGGTCACTAGCACCATATCATGTTTGGGCAGTTCTATTTTCAGGCGATCTAACACTTTATTTATAATTTCCGGCGATACTTCTTTGTCATCGATTACATTTACCGAGAAAAGTTTCGTCATTTGATTTCCGGCAGAGGGGGGAAGAACAAATCTTTGTTTGACAATTGTGGTGAAATCTCCATCGCAAATTATTGAATTATCATTTTCAGGAATATATTCATCAATTATACTCTTTGCCCATGGCTCGGTACCTGACAGGCTTACCAGGGTCACATTATCTGTAAATTGTTTTAAATGACGGAATACCGCCAATGCCCCGCCTGTCTGTAAATCCTCGCTTAGTAACCGTGCGGAAATAATACTGGCTTTTGAAGTCAATCCTAGAACGTTAACATAGGAATATTTATCAAAAATTATGTCTCCCACCAAAAGGACTTTTAACTTTGAAAAATCATTAACTGAACGGCATAATGCAGCTCCGGAAATCTCTCTGGAGACATCATTGCAAAACCGCTTCACATCTTCATGCAGGTTGTCGAAATGCTGGTTTAGAAGTTTGGTTGAGCTAAATACAACGGAGCCAACGTAGCGAACCTGCCCCCCCAGTTTTTCGACGGCCGCGACATCGTCATGGATATTTCCTGTGACATCATTTTCCCGATCAATATATTCCTTGCCCTTACAGTAAATATCAGGCCTGACACATTCGATCGCCTCTACTGCCGCAGGATAAGGGACAACAACCACATAATCAACACACTCCAGCGCCGCTAAATTTTTCGACCTCATCTTGTCATTAAAATAAGGCCGTCCCGGACCCTTGTTGACGAATTTTTCTCCTGTCACCGTCACGACTAGAATATCGCCCAAGGCTTTTGCTTCTTCAAAATGGTAGATGTGGCCGGGATGAATCAGGTCAAAAGTTCCATGACATTGAACAATCTTTTTGCCTTCAGCGCGCAGGTTGTCGAAGAAAGCCCCGGCTTCATTGAAATTTAATTGTTTGTGAGAGTATTTCATAACATATCCCTTAATTTTGAGAAAGTTCAGGCTATATCTGACTTGTGGCGGACTAAGTCCATCCAATAATGAAGTATTGCGGCATGACACGTTTCCGCATGTCCGTAAGAGTCCGCCGGGATGTATGCGTTTAATGTCCCTTTTTTTCTTAAAGAGTTATCCGGGGACATGGCGCTAAGGGTCACACATTTCATTTGTAACGCTTCGGCTTCTTGTACAGCTCTAAGGATGTTTGGAGATTTTCCTGAACTGCTTATCGCTATCAAAATATCTCCATTTTTACCTCTTCGTTTAAGCGGTTCAGAAAAAACATATTCATAGCCAATATCGTTGGATATGGCAGTAATCAAAGACAAATCAGAAAATACTTCGGTATGTAATCCGGCATTTTTTGCTAAATCTGCGGCAAAATGGCTCGCGATTGATGCACTGGCCCCATTCCCGATCAAATAAATTGTCCCTTCTCTTTTTTTCAGATCAATAGTCCAGTCGCTCCATAACTCAAAGGCTAAGTCTATGGCAGTAATGTTACTGGAAGAATTTGTAAATACCAGGGATTGCAACAGTGAACTAACCCTGCTCGTCTCATTTAGCCATGTTTTCATTTCCATACTGAATCTTAATTATTTATTTTATTAAGTAACATTATGATACTATAAATCTGATTTTTATGGTTTGGAACTGACACAATATACTTCTTTATGCTTTTACTTTGATAAAATATTTTCTGTATTCCAAGCCAATTTTGGACGAATCGTTCCAAGCCATCCTCCACTATATTCCTTCCGCATTTCGCCGGTATCGTGGACAGTAAATGATAATAAATAATCTTCAAGAATCTGGGTCTGGGTCGGAAGGATTCCAACTATTGCAGTTACACTATAAGTACCCTCATTAAAGAAATTTCCAGGAATACGGCAGCTTGATTTGAAAAGCCCTTTGGGATATGGCTTTCCATACCACATATCTTTTCCAATGGACATTGAGTGTGCATTCCCAGATGCTAAAAGCGGCGCTCCTAGCTGATCCCTCAGCCATATTGCAGGGTAAAGACAAAGGCCTTCTTTAAGACACCAGTATTCAATTTGAATAATAAGATCTTTTGCAATATCTATTTCTGCAGTTGCTCCAATCTGACCGTCCTGAAAGATACGAACAGAATGCAGTCGGACAAGGTCATTCCCCGGAGCTTTATCAATATCACGCCAAATCATCTCTCCGCCGGTAGAACTAGTAGCTGATAAATAATGTTGAATAGCAGTTGTAGTATTACCATCAATTACGGTCTTGCCTGCGTTCAGCAATATCGCCCGCTGGCATAGATTGGCAATACTTGCCATATTATGAGAAACGAAGATTATGGTTCTGCCGGCTTTGGCGATGTCGTCCATTTTGCCGAGGCATTTCTTCTGGAATTCGGCATCGCCGACGGCGAGGACTTCGTCCAGGATCAGGATTTCCGGTTCGAGATGCGCGGCGACGGAGAAGGCCAGGCGGGTATACATACCGCTGGAATAAAACTTGACCGGCGTATCAAGGAAACGTTCAACACCGGAGAAATCAACGATCTCGTCAAAACGTTTTTTGATTTCGACATTGCTCATGCCCAGCAGGGAACCGTTCAGGAATACGTTTTCGCGTCCGGTCAGTTCGGGATGGAAGCCGGTGCCGACTTCGAGCAGACAGCCGACGCGTCCGAACATTTCGACTTCGCCTTCGGTGGGGGTGGTGATGCGGCTGAGGATTTTCAACAGAGTGCTTTTGCCGGCGCCGTTGCGTCCGATGATGCCGAGCACCTCGCCCTGTTTGACGTCAAAAGAAACATCTTTCAGCGCCCAGAATTCTTCGCGTTTGTCAACGGCTTTTCCGGCAAACATACTTTTAGCCATTTCCCACGGAAGTCTGGCGGCGGTTTTGATGGACTCGGTCAGGCTGCGATGGGGGAGTTTCTCCCCGATATGGTATTTTTTACCCAGCCCCCGTACTTTTATAGCAATATCAGACATAAAATCCTTTTCTTTACCATAAATACAAAAAACAAAAATCTTTTTTCACCATGAAGAACATGAAGTTAATGAAGATAAGATTAATGAACTGCCCCGCTGCTCTGCTGCCGGGTAGTTTATTTGTTTTCTTCATAGAACAAAGCTTCTTATACCGTTTTTAAGAAGCTGTACATTGAAATTAATTAAAAAGCCTTGTTTGATCCCTGCGAGTTTCATATAAGTCAACAATTGCGCCTCATGAATCGGCATGAGTTGCTCTACGCTCTTCAATTCCAATACCAGCGAATCTTCCACCAAAATGTCAATTCTGTATCCGCATTCAATATCTATGTCTTTATATATTACCGGCAATGGACATTCCACTTTATGTAAAATACTCAGTCCAAGCTCGTAAGAAAGACACTGCTGATATGTGGATTCCAGCAAGCCAGGGCCTAAACTGCGATGAACTTCAATTGCACCCCTTGCATAAAGGATTAAACGACTCGTTTTTCATCCCACCTTCATTCCCTTCATGTCCTTCATGGTAAAACCTGTATTTGTATTCGTATTTATTTTCCGATGTAGTCGGCGAAAACTTTCTCGCGGCAGTGGAACCAGATGGCGCCGGAGATGAAAGTAAATACGGAAATACCCAGTGACAGGAAGAACAGCTTGCCGGGGGCGTAAGCATAGTCAAACAGCGACCAGCGGATGCCTTCGATCACGCCGGTCATCGGGTTCAAGGCCACGATCCACAGATATTCCTTCGGAATGATATTTACCGGATAGACTACCGGAGTGGCGAACATCCAGAACTGGACCAGAAACGGCACGATATAGCCGACATCGCGATATTCGATATACAATGCGGACAGCCAGAAGCCGATACCCAGCGCAGTCATCATCATCAGAATCAGGAACAACGGCAGAAATACGATATTTGCCGTCGGCATCTGGCCGTAATAAATCATCAAGGCCGCCAGTCCGGCGGAGCCGATCAGAAAGTCAACAATCCCGGAGAGGCATGAAGACAGCGGAATAATCATTCGCGGAAAGTATATTTTGGAAATCAAATGTTCATTGGACAGCAGACTGCCGGTAGTGGCGGACAGCGTTCTGGAGAATAACTGCCACGGCAGCAGCCCGGCAAAAGCAAACAACGCATAAGGAACTTTCAAGTCCTGTTCCAGCCTGGCAAATTTGCCGAATACAACCGTAAACAGCAGCATCAGCGCCAGCGGCTGAATTAATACCCATAATACGCCGAATACCGTTTGCTTGTATTTGACTTTGATATCGCGCCAGGTCAGGAAATAAAGCAATTCCCGGTAACGGAAAATTTCCATCAGGTCTGACAACCGGAATTCTTTAACCGGCCTGATAAATAAATGATGTTCCGGATTATTCTGATCTTTTTCTTGCATTGCGCACTGTTTTTGACCTTAAATTCAACATTTTCTTTGAAAAATTTCCAAGCGTCGCCCCGTCACTTCCGTCAAGGGAAAGCAACACAATACTTATTATACTCTATTCCAGCCGTATTTCAAAGGGAAAAGAGAATCCGGCCAGCAAAAAAGAATGAAACTAAAATTTAAAAATTGAAGAAGTCCAACAGCCGTCGTGTCACCAGTTGCTCGATGAATAGTCACCGGCGCGAGGCGCTTTCCTTATTTTTCGATTGTAACGGGGGATATGGCTGGCCAAC
>CAIKZE010000460.1 GCA_903831825.1 uncultured Lentisphaeria bacterium
AGCGGCGTTCCCGGGCTTTCCTTCACTCCCTTCATGTTCTTCATGGTGAGACTGTATTTGCTTATTTTCGTGTTTTTTCGTGCTTTTCGTGGTTAAGGTGTATTTAACTGTTTCCTTTGGTTGCGGCTACGCCGCGCTGTGTCCTCTGTGGTAAACTTCTGTCTTTGTACCATTCTGTCTCCTGACTCCTGCAGTCAGAACGTCATCCACATTTTTTCATTGCCCTTAACGCTCCATAACCAGAACGGACCGAGCAATAGGTTGAACAGGCGCGACACCAGTCCTCGAGGCGCAAATGTCCGGATACAATAGAGCGCCCGGGTCAATTGCCGCCGTTCATACGCCAGCAGCAATCTGCGCCGGAGAGGAATTCCGTGCCGCCCCGCAAACTCATATACAGACTGAATAGTTTCCAGCCGCTGGAGGTAATTATTTTTCATGGACTTGCATGCTCCATGCATTGTTGCCGCCGAAAGTACCTGGGGAATGATTGCAAGTTCCGCTGAATCACAGAACCTCAGCCATAATTCGTAATCCATCGAGTTAGGTTTGTCCTCCCGCACATAGCCGCCGGCGCGGGTCCACAGCGTTTTCCGCCAGAACGTCGATGGCTGCGGAGAAAAAAAACAATTTCCACTGCCTAATACCCAGAAATTAACGATGCTCCAGTTGGAATTCATATATGCTTTGCTGATAAAAGTGTTGCCTTCGGCGATATAACGCAATTCCATATCACCGGAAACCCATTCGCATTCCGGGTGGTCGCAAAAGTACTGTCCGATAATTTTTAACGTACCCGGCAAAAATTGATCGTCGCTGTTCAACCAGCAGAGGATTTCCCCGGTCGCCCGCTGGAATCCGGCATTGATTGCCGCGGACTGCCCGTTGTCCGGCCGGCTTTGCCAGTAAGCCAGTTGCTGCTCGTATTTCTTAATGATTTCAACCGAGTTGTCTGTGCTGCCGCCGTCTATGATGATATATTCCAGGTCCGGATAATCCTGTTCCAGCACGGACTTGATCGTCTGCTCCAGAAACTGTCCCTGGTTATATGACGGCGTAACGACGGTTATTTTAGGAAAAGTCATATGTTTATTTGATTGTTTTCAGCAATTCATTTACAGCAAGCTGCACATCCGCTACTTTGATTTGCTCAATACACGGATAAGGCGTTTTCTCCTCCGGATGACGGAAGCAGTGCCAGTTACAGTTAAAACATTCTTTCCGTACGGAAACCGCCATGGAGTTTAGCCCGAGTTTGTCCGGATATGGATGAAAAAGTCCGAAATGTCCGCCGCCGGTAATGCTTAACGCCGGAACTTTAAAACAGGCGGCAACATGTAATGGTCCGCATTCGTTACATAATATAAAAACCGCGTTTTTTACAAGACCGCATAATTCCTCTAAATTGGACTTCCCGCAATAATTGATGATACGATCTTTCTGTTCCGATGCGGATTTAACTTCTTCGCCAAGTTCAAATTCTTTGCCGGTCCCGCAAATCAATGCTTTAAAATTCTGCCGCTGCGTCAGCACGGCGTCAATAATTGCCGCAAAATTTTCCGGCGGCCAGCGCCGCGCAGACGAACCGGCGCCGGGTATGACCATGAAATAATCGGTAAAATTGATCTTCTGTTCCGGAATGAAAGATAATTCATCAGGACACGGCTGTTTATTTATGCCGGTCAGCGCAGCCGCGAAATCGAAATTTATATCAATAACATGTTTATTTAAATCCAGTTCGACCAGTCTGGTATAATTCAAATATCCGGCGGCAAGTTTGTCCTTCGAATGATAGCATATCTCATCATATTTCACATCAATTCCGACTATTTCACGTGCATTGCTGTAACCGATTAAATTATCAATCAACAGGTAATGGCTTAAAACCGGATTAATAACAATATCCGCCTGCATCAGTTTCAGAATCATTCCAAGCCGATACCGGCGGCTGGAAAGATATGATTCCTGATCAAAATCCCATATTTCATCCCAGTACGGACACAGTTCCGCCAGTTGCCGGTTGGATGGTTTCACGATCAATGTTATATGATATTTTTCCGCCGAGTAATATTCCCTTAAAACTTTTGCCGCCCCCAGCCATAGCACAAAATCTCCCAGCTCATCATGCCTGAAAATATAAATCCTCGTTTTGGAGTGTTCTTTGCCGGATAATGATTTTATCCGTAAGTATGTTTGCAGCAGCCAATGTAAAAATGATTTCATATTATATATTACTTCAGTTCGTCCAGCAACGGGCGAATACAATTTTCCGCCGATACGGTCTGCCTGGCGATGTTTAATGCTTCTGCCATTTTTACTTTGCGTAAATTGCGGTCTGTCATATACTTGGTAATCAGCGCGACATATTCTTCATTAGTATCTGCAATATCCAGCCCATGTCCGATAAATGCAGCCAGCCCTGCCGCGGAGTGTGACGCCGCTATGCATATCCTGCCTCTGGATAATGCTTCCAGGGTTTTGATTTTAAGGCCGCTGCCGGCAACCACCGGATTAACTGTAATTTCTCCCAAGCTGTAGAACTCATCCAAATCCTGAAAAAAACCTAGACATTCCACATTTTCATATTGGGTTGCATCGATTTCCCCGCTGATTCTGCCGCCAATAAGCAATTTGGCGTTGGGGCGGCTATGCAGTATCAAAGGCCAGACTTCCAACAAAAATCTTTTTATCCCGTGAAGATTGGGTTTATTGCTAAAGCCAAGGAATAACAAGTTATTTTCAGAATCAGATTTTACAGGGACTGCTTTTACCGGCATCCAGGGTAATAAAGTAATTACTTTTTTATCCGGGCATAGCTTTTGGAACAATGCCGTTTCCTGATCCTGAATCGCGATTATTACGTCAAAACGCTCTAAGGCCAGGCGTTCTTCCTCCTGAGTTACGCCGTAAGATTTTTCTAGCTCTGAACTGGACAAAGATTGATCTTGCAGATGTAAGGCATCTTGAGTGTCAACAACTTTCAAACAATTCAGCGCTAATCCATCAAGCACATAGCCTAAATCGAGATATACGACGATTGTCGCATCGGGATTAGACTTCTTCAGAAAACGCTGAACCCGCATCCGGACATAGCCGTTAATCATACGCTCAAAATGACCGACAGGTGAAATAGCGTTATCGGAAATTCCGGCAGTTCCAATCAATTTCCTGGCTTCAAGCAACGCGACAACCCGGCGCGGCAGCATCTGTTTCAACCAGTGCTTGATCAGAAAATATTGCCTGGTAAGCCATGGATGCGCGGACAGGCGAACTTTATACACTTGGTCAAAACGGTTTTGCTGTTGTATTGTCCGCCGGTCAGCGTCGGTCAACAATTGCTGCTCCTCGACAAAGATAAGGTCAAGCCTGAATCCTGCTTGCCGCAGCAACTCCAGCAAACCAATTATGCGTTGTTGACAACCATTGCTTTCAAGCCAGAATGGAGTATAGGTTATTAATGTTATTTTTTTGCAGTGATTAGTCATAATTTATTAATCTCGTGTTTCTGATTATTTAAATTTACATATCTGTAGAAACAATGCGACGGCTTTGCGTTTTATCCTCCTCAGGAAACTAAATACGCTGGCTGGCAGTAACAAATAGAAAATATGAAAAAAATACTGTTTGATGTATCTCCGGTAAATCAGCGAATAAATCAGCCAATAGCACCATCTGTAGAAGGATTTACAAATATCGCGACAAAAATATGCCGCGGAAAAATACAGTAAACTTTTGACCTTTTCTGATATTCTCCGGCCAAAATAATCACTGTGGAAAATATCTTTGAGTAAGTGAAGATAAAGGTTTAGCGCCGGATGATTGGTCCAAAAGAGACGACTATTAAATTGTTCCGCAAAAGATTTTTTATTTCCATCAGACATGCCATTGCTATTTTTGAATACACTCGCGCCATGCAGTATTTTCGCCTTCCCTAAATATAACATTCTGGAGATTAACAGCCAATCATTCCCCGGAAACGTGGGCAATGGCCAAACAGAATCGATCTGCTTTTTGCGCATTAAACTGTAAAACACAGAATTCTCTCCAACATTAAGAATATAGTTGGATATTCTTTTGTATTTATTGCTGTTTTCCAGCGAAAGAATTGGCAATAGGACTGATTTCTCTATTTCTCCGTCCATCCAGAAAGGAACGCCGGATGCCAAACTGTAATCTTCGTTCACTTCAAGGAAATTGACGGTTTTCTCAATGAACTGCTCAGAAATAATATCGTCATCCGCCAACCACATGAAATATTTGCCATTGGCTTTTTGTCTGACAAAATTGAAGTTGTTGCTAGGCCCAATATTTTCCGAATGCCGAAAATAAACGATATTGGCATGTGTTTTTTTTAACTCTGCAACTAGGCTGGGAACTGCTTCATTGGGCGAGCAATTGTCCGATACGATAATTTCGATATTGGGATATGTTTGATTTAAAAGACAAGCCAGACAGTTCTTTAATAATCCCGGACGATTATAAGTCGGAACCCCGATTGACACTAAAGGTAGATTACAATCTTTTTTAATATCGGACATACGATTATTTTACTCGCTTCAAATAGCCATCGGGAGCAACGGTAATCAGCAATTTGTCTTGAATGCTCTTGTCTATCACAAAAGAGTCATGAGTTTTTAAAAACTCATGCACCGCAGTTTTAGGATTGTCGCCCTTGCCCCAGGGGCGGTCGGGGAACATGTTATCGGGCATATCTTCGATAATTGTGTCAAACACTACACAGTAGCTGCCCGGAGTAACTAGCGGCGCATAAGCTTCCAGTTCCGCGAGTACATGTTCGTGAGTGTGGTTGGAGTCGAGACAGACTAGTATGCATTTGTAGTCCTGGGCGTATTGGTGTACTTGTGCAATGATTTTTGGGTCAATGCTTGACCCCTGGATCATGTCTATCTTATGAAACAGCGGGTGTGCCTCAATGGCTTTCCGATTGTGGTTGCGGATATCAATATCCAAACCCAGTACCCGGCGTTTACTTGCCTTGGGATCAAGCACTACACCAGTCGCCACGACATCGCAATAATCCAGAAGCGCGAGCATGGATGCGCTCATAATCAGTGAACCGCCATGAGCAATGCCGGTTTCAATAATGAGATCCGGCCTTACGTTCCAGATAATCTCTTGCATCGCTACGATATCCTGTGGATATTGAATTATGGGACGACCTAACCATGAAAAGTTGTATGAGTATTTCGGAATGGTACTTTCAAGCATAAATGTTGAAGCAATCTTTTCCAGTCCAGAGCCTTTATATGAGTTTATTCGTTGCTTGCATTCTTCAGAAAATGAAATTGCAGTATCTTTTTTCAAGGGTTACTCCTTACACATAGTGTTATACTTGCTGTTGTTTCCCCAGAACGCCATTGGCTCGTTGCTTGAATAGGGATAATAACCGGGATTTAAAGCAATATCGGCATTCAGTTCTTTAATTCTATGCTCAACAAGATTTTTTATCGAAACAGGCGTTCCAGAACAGCAATTGACTATGCCTGCGATTTTGTCCTGAAGTGCGATTTTACATATATTACTGGCGGCCTGTTCCACAGGCAGATAATCTCGCAATTGTGCTCCTCCGGACATGTTAAACACTTTTTCGCCGCGCCGAATTGCATTCTCCAGCTGCGGGATGAGCGCCGTGGAATTCTGGCCGGGGCCGTAGAGATAGAAGATTCTTATCCAGTTGAACAATACTGTTGTATTGCCGGTCAATAATTCCACGCTGCGGCGCAGCGTATCTTTGGCCAGGCCGTACATTGTCACCGGATTTGCCGGCATTTCTTCCGACATGCATCCTTCCTGCAAGCCGTATTCGTAACAAGTTCCGGCGACAGCCAGTTTTTTAATTCCGTTTTCAATAAGGTTTTTTAGAAAATGCAGGTTTGCCGGGAGATTCTCTTCAAGATGAAACGTTGCATTATAGTTCGGCAAACCGTTCCAGGCAAGATGAATTACCAATTCCGGGCGTTTTAATTTCTCGAAATAATTAACTTTTTCCTTATGGAAATCGCATGAAATATAAGTCACTTTATCAAACCAGTCAAACGTTCCGGCCTTTTCCGGGTTGGCAGATGTCGCGATAATATCGTGATCTTTTGCATCTGACAGCAAACAACGAATAACATGGTTTCCAATGAAGCCGGTTGCGCCTGTGACCAGTATTTTCATGATAATAGCTAAAATATTTCCTGTTGGGGGATTACGGTTAAAAATTTCCCGCCCCACTGCCGGATATAGGCGAGCTGATGCTCGATTTCATCGCGGATATTCCAGGGCATAATAATCACAAAGTCCGGTTTCTCGTCCTTGAGCTTCTGCTCGGGAAAAATCGGGATATGCGACCCCGGCAGATATTTACCCTGCTTAAACGGAGATGCATCAACGGCAAATTGGATAAGGTTTGTACCTTTTATGCCGCAATAGTTTAACAATGTATTGCCTTTGGCGGCGGCTCCGTAAATTGCAACCTTTTTCTTCGCTTTGCATTGCTCAAGCAAGAATGATAAAAAATCATTTTTTATTTTATCGGACTTATTTTGAAATTGGCGATAAATATCCAGCGAATTAAGGCCGAAGTCATATTCTTTTTGTATGAGCTTCTCTACATTGCCGGATACCCGGAGAGCTTTGTATTCCTTATGCTTGCCGTAAATTCTTAAAGACCCCCCGTGAGTAGGCAACTCTTCAACATCGTATAGCTCTATTCCATGTGAGGCAAAAACATCTACTATAGTATGAAAAGAAAGATATGAATAATGCTCATGATAGATGGTATCGAACTGGTTGTATTTGATCAAATTCAGCAGATGCGGGAATTCCATGGTCAGAGTTCCGCTTTCTTTCAGAGCAATTTTTATTCCTGCAATAAAATCGTGCATGTCGGGAACATGCGCCAGAACATTATTCCCTATAATCAAATCCTGTGTGCCTTTAAATGCCACAATCTTTCTGGACGAATGAAAACCAAAGAAGTCTTCAAGCGTCTCAACCCCTTTTTCCCTTGCAACTTTTGCGGTGTTGGCGGTTGGTTCAATGCCGAAAGCCGGGATGCCTTTTTTGACAAAGTACTGCAGCAGATAGCCATCGTTAGAGGCTATTTCCATGACACTTGAATTTTTATCAAGTTTTAAACGGTCAGTAATGGTGTTGACATATTCTTCCGAATGCTTCAGCCATGATCTGGAATATGAACTGAAATAGGCATAGTCTTGAGAAAAAATCTCGTCATGATGCTTGTATTCATCAATCTGAACCAAAAAACATTTATCACAAACAAAAACTTTCAACGGGTAGTATAATTCCTGTTCATTAAGTTGCTCCTGTGTCAAATATGAATTTGAGGGCGGAGAGTTCACCATGTCAATAAATATAAAACTCATTGGCGCACTGCAATATCGGCAATTCATAACTGAACCCCCATAAATGTATCGCTTATTAATGGATTATTTATATCTCGATCCGAGATATCCGCAATATCAACAGGCCACTTGATCCCTAGTTTGGGATCCCTGGCATTCAACAATCCCTCCGACGCCGGGATATAGAAGTTTGTGTGAAGATAAAGCATTTCACATTCGTCGGTCAAGGTCTGGAAACCGTGGGCGAAGCCTTCCGGAAGCGCAAATGTCTTGTGGTTGTCGGCAGTCAGAATTTCCGCATGCCACTTTAAATAAGTAGGGGAATCACGGCGCAGATCTACCGCAACATCAAAAGCCTTACCCCGCAGACAGCTTACAAACTTAAATTCCGCGTGCGGCGGATATTGAAAGTGCATACCGCGAACCGTGCCCAGTTTCTCCGTCAATGAGTGATTGATCTGCACTATCACTTTGTCCGGGATCAAGGTTTTCAGCTCTTCAGCACAAAATAATCGTTCAAAATACCCCCTGCTGTCCCCAAGAGGTTTTCTCCGGATAACCTTGAGCCCTTGAATCGGGGTATCGAATATATCAAAACGACTGCTCATGATTAACTTATTACCTCATAATTGCTGACTGGAACTGCTAAATCTAAAAATCGAGCTTTAAAGCAGATGACGGTATTTCCTTAGAAAGTCTCTGCCGATTCTTGAAGCGGAGCCATAAGTATAATGACCGGGATGCATTAATGATTTAAATTGATGCTGCAGGCATTCATCATCATCAGTATATTGAATTGTTCCATTCACTCTTTCAAACTGTTCCAATGCCAGATCAAGAACATCTTCAGGCGTATTATCTAAAAGTTCTATACCCTCACGCTCATAAATCTCTGCATATCTTGCATCACCTATGGGTGATGATAATATCTCTCTGAACGTAAGCATTTTCCCCGATGACTTTACTCGCAACAGCTTTGGAATTCCTATGTCTTTGATTCCATACGGCAGTGTTACTGATAACGGTGCCATGTTTACAGTTGCAACCGGAACGCCAAAAATACTTGCCATGCCAAATGCGCCTGATGAATTTCCCAAGAAAAATTTACATCTGGCCGCTATATATAGATCAAGCCAGTCAGCTCGATAGGTTGAATGCGCATAGTCTATAACATTATTCATTGCCGGTAATTTTTTCATTGACGGATCGCCCATCCGGATACACCAGCCGCCTCGTTTAGCAATTTCATTCATCGCTAAAAAATAATTTTCTATTTCACTGTTACGAAATGAATGGTAATGTTCATCAGATGGAGAATAACCGCCTTCACGGGAATGAACACATATAAACCAGACTCCTGGAGGCAAGCCCATTTTCTTTAAACAATCTTCTCCTCTGATTATATCTTCAGATTTAATGGTTAACAATGGTGGACGGTCGCCCCATAACGCCTGAATTTTAAAGGCATCTGCAGTTTGATTGATAGCAACGCAATATTGCTGTACATCATATTCAATTTCCGGCTTCACAATAAAACGCTTTATAATTCTGCAAAGCGATGGATTCGTTATGAACTTTATGTATTGAGACCAATATTTAAGGAGATAGGCATTTGCAACAGTATTTTCAGGAGCAAAAGCTATTGTAAAATATTTCGGATGCAGTCCCAGCAATCCCTCTTTTATATAGCAATCCGGTTCCGCGCACAAGTGACCAATACGAGGGAAATAAGTGTTTTTAAGAAATTTAACATTAAAAATCCGGATGATTAACTTAATGATTAACTTGGGAACGAAAAAAAGAACAGGACGCGCAAGCCTCAATAAATATTTTATGGCTCTCTTTATTAACTTTTTAAGTAGTGACATGGTGTTATTTAAAACCTGATTTATGCTGAGCCAATTTCAAAAGTATTGGCTTTTGCCTGTTAATAACTTTTCTCTTGTGTGTCAAAACCATTTTGACACGTCCGATGCGATTTTTTTCCCAAAAAGTCGCCAAAAACTTTATTTTTGAGCGTACCCCTCCGTTTCCG
>CAIKZE010000461.1 GCA_903831825.1 uncultured Lentisphaeria bacterium
AGTCAATAAACTCAAACCGCTGGACGGCTGATACTGATACTTTGAAAATTCATCGACTGCTGCAACAAGTACTCGACAAAAACCGCATTTTCGGCCATTTTTAACACATTCCGACGGAATTCACGCCGGATTCAAGTGATAAAGAATGAATAAATCAAATTTAAAGCCACGAAAGTTTCGTAAAATAACGCCTAAAGAGATTGTCCACTTTGAAGGGGACAGCTTCAATCTCCCGTCCGACATCGCTCAGGGACCGGAAGTAGATTCTAAAACAAAAAAACCTGTTCGCGACCTTGGTAGAGAATTAATGGAGGAGATTACCGTCCCCATTGACGTCGACGAGCTGCAAAAAGGCCATAAGATTGTTGCTACTGATGACCAGATTAAGATTGTTCAATCGTCGACTAGAAGCAAGCGGAAGTCGAAGGAAAATGACGGTTTGATGTTGACGGTTATCCCGCATGATTTCGAAGTTGAATTGGTCGGACAACTTGGTGGTATGTCGTTATTTGCAGCAGAACGCGCAAATCACTTTCACCTTGTTATCGATGACCGAGTAGAAAATTGCATAAGGCAATTCCACATCCCACATTACTGTCTGGCGTTGACCTTAGCCGCCAGCATGCGGGTTCCGCGCGATATTGCGACAAGGACCTTAGAGTGCTTGGATACCACTCCTGTTAGATTAGCGACAGGGAAAAATGGTAAAATTGGATTCGTTTATCGAGCCCAAGGCCTATTTCTCGAAGGTCCAATCGGCCAAAAGCTCTCTTTGGCCATAACCAACACTGTCCCGGTACTACAAGCTGCACAAAAAAAGGTTCAAGAGCGCAATGGCATCTTTTCATTGCCGAAAGCCAAAACGGTGGATGGGCATCTGATTGAGTCTGCGGTTAAGGGTATCATTGAGGCCATCGCGTTTGAGAAAGTGAAGCTTGGAAAGTTAACCGCCAAACAATTTGGTATATTCTCGGCATTTTGCACCCACCTTGACTTTCCATCTGCCATCCGAAATGAGGCAACGCAACGCGAGCTAATAAATAATCATTTCGATTGCTACGGACAAAACGGTGAGGACTCCACATTAAACGATTTAGTCATCAAAGTGCAGGACAAGATATTTCCTTGTCGAATCTGGGGGGCTGGCATTCAGAAAACAAGAGATGAAGCCGCTGAGGCGTTTGCAGTAGCCATAAGTAAGCTAAATGACTACCAATGCACGCAGTTTGCACTCATGAAGGGCATGCATGCTGGCAATATATTCCCCGTACTTGCCGCCATTATCGGGTGTATCAGTTATGATGTGTACGCCGAGCTGTTGTCTGGCGGATTCCAGCCTAATTCCAAGGATGAGCAATGGGTCCGGAGTACGACCCCCTACATTGAAATGTTTGGCTCGCTATCTGGAAAAGAGCCGCATGAATCGTGAAAACGGTTATTGTCATCGACAATATTAGGAGAGCGTATATGAAGAATGCAATTATTTTCTGCTTAGGTACATGGTTCGCAGCACAAGCCTGTCTTGCTGAATCCAGTACGACCTATTATTACGATAAATATGGGGGTGCTTCTGGTCGGGCAATCGAGTCCGGCAATCGCACATCGTGCTATGACAAATATGGCAGCACCCAAGGATCAGCACGAAACGATAACACAGCGACGTATTACTATGATAAGAATGGAAGCTCAGTTGGTAAATCCGTAACATCCGGCAACCGAACAACCTGCTACGACAAGTATGGGTCAACCGAAGGATCAGCCCGCACGGCTGGAAATACTACCTATTACTTGAATCCGGCGTGAAGACCGAGAAGGAAGAGTAATTTCGGTCAATGTTCACAGGGTTTTTATTTACTTTTGCCGTTCTGACCTTAACATCACTTTTAGTTACGTTACTGATCAGTCAGCGGCATAGGCTACACTCTTTGATCCGAAAAATGAACGCACCAGCCGCCGATCGCCTTGGATTTTGACTAAATCTTCCTCCACGCGATTGCGGAGGGACTCGTTCTTCTTCAGCGGTTTCTTGGAA
>CAIKZE010000462.1 GCA_903831825.1 uncultured Lentisphaeria bacterium
AGTTGGCCAGCCATATCCCCCGTTACAATCGAAAAATAAGGAAAGCGCCTCGCGCCGGTGACTATTCATCGAGCAACTGGTGACACGACGGCTGTTGGACTTCTTCAATTTTTAAATTTTAGTTTCATTCTTTTTTGCTGCCGGATTGCTGCTTTTTTTGCATTTAGTTCAATGCGGGGTTATATTATATAGAGAAAATTGAATATGGAAAAATTATCAGGACATCCATATTAAAGCGCTACCGTATAAGAAATGTATGATTTGGAAAGAAATGGAAAATGGCAAATAAAGACCTTACAGAGATTAGAGTAAGAAATGTGATGAATCAAATCCCGAAAAGCGCAATGGCGAAACGGGAAAGCAAAATCCGCAATACGGTAAGGTCAACGATGTCCTCCATGAAAACCGTGCTTGGTCAACTGAAGGCGGGCAATATGAATAAGTTGCGGACTGAAAAACGCCGCAAAAAAATTACCTTAATTACAATTTTGACCATCTTGCTTATAATTGTTGTAATCGCGGCAAGAGCAATCTTTCATTAAGGTTTGGCGTTGTCGTCACTGCTTATCGAATAAATTCGCTGAAAACCGGTTCCGGCGGATACAGGCTCAAGATTTTTACCTTTGAACCTACCGGAAAATGCGCTTTCGTCTCCGCTTCCGGCAAGAATTGCCCGCCGGCAATTATTATCCAGCGATAACACTTTTCCCCTTGGATTATCAAAGAGCCACACGTCCTGAGGGATTCCGAGCATTTTCCCATAAAAAATGATTGAATACGGATCTGCGTTAAAGCTGATATAGATTTTAGCGGGTTGCTCCGTCGCCCCCTGCACCTGGAGAGATTTAACCGCGTCAAATGGATTAAAACTCTCTTTCATGTAATACGGACAGAAAAAATCGTCCAGGGCCTGTTGTCCGACATATTTTGTCGAAAGATATTCTTTAATTTCCTGCTGTGCCGTCCCGCAGGCGAAAACCGCGCCCGTCAGCACAATCAGCAACAGCAGCGGTTTATGTTTATTTAATCTGGTCAGCGCAAACAGATGTCCAAGCCCGCGGCAGAGCAAATACATCCATACCGGCCAGACAGCGAAAAATACCCTGGGAAACGGCGCCGGCGAAAGAATTAAGAAAAATGGAGCCGGCAGCAATAGTACCAACACCGTAATCAAGGCTTTGCGCCGGGAACTTTTTCTTTTTAATATCAGCGGCACGACAAAAATTACCGCGGCAATAACCGGCAGGAACGAAACGGCCCACGATAAGTAGAGCGCAGTCATTGCCGCAACTCCATCATGCCAGCCTTCTTTGAGCGCCATTACTTTGGCAACCCCTCTGGAGATCGGCAAATAAAAAAGCGCCAGCGCCATCAGCGGAATTATTGCTAGAAAGATGAAGCGGGCAAGGAATTTTCTGTTCTTCAGCGGAAATTCCGCAAAACATAAAACCACGGCGCCGAGCGCAATGATATTCGAGGGAATGGTGCCGACGGCCAGCAGGCTGACGATGAAATAAGCAGCGCCGTTTTTCCAGTTTGGCCCGGAAATCCACTGCCGCGCAAATTCCAGGGCCATGACGACCAGCAGAAAACTAAGCATATAGCCGCGCACGGCAACGGAATAAATTCCGAATGGCAGCGAAAACGCAAAACACGCGCAGACCAGCGCCGTTGCCAAGATTCCGCTCTGCTTTTTCCACCGGAAAAACATGACACCGAATGCGGCCAGCGTTATGACCAGCGAAAACAGCCGCAGATAGACATCGAACGCGATAACCGGCTGGTAAAGTTGCGACCAGAATTTAAGCAAGATCGTATATATGATATGGTTATTGGGGATGACATAGTTATGATAGATTTCCACCGGTCCGGGGAGAGCCATGAAATTCATAATCATCAGCGCTTCGTCAAACCACAGCGGACGGAAAATTCCGTCACGGGTAAAATACAGCGCCACAATAAACAGCGCCGAGGCTGTCAGAAAACTATTTTTGCGTCTGCTTTGATTCTGGTCAGTCATACCGGCCTTTATTTTAAGCTCATTACCATGCGCATCAACTGGTCGCCTTTCATCAGTCCCAGACTGCCTTTCAGTGCTTCACTTTCGGTAAAGCGGCGGATGCCGTCGGGATTAATGCCCGGACCGCAAACCGCGACAGGAACCGGAGTGGTAGTATGCTGACGCAGTTTAATCGGCACCGGATGATCCGGCAGCACCGCGAAAATTACTGGTTCGTTTTCCAGCGCTTTCATCACCGGGGCGACGATTTTGGAGTCGAAATCGGCAATCGCCCGCATTTTCAGCGACAGGTCGCCCATGTGGGAACACTCATCAATCGCTTCGACATGAAGATAAACAAAATCATGAGTCTTCAGCGCGTTCAGCGCGGCCTTGACTTTCCCCGCATAGTTAGTATCAATGAATCCGGTTGCGCCGGGAACCTCAATTACGTCCATGCCGGCGCATTTGGCCAGTCCTTTAATTACGTCAACGGCGCTGATTACCGCCCCGGTGCGCCCGGAATAGCGTTCGGAAAACGGCAGCAGTGACGGTTTCCGTCCGGGACTCCACGGCCAGATATGGGATGCCGGAGCCGCTTTGCCGCGGTTCAGCGGATGCGAGTCCAGAAAACGGGCAGTCCGGGCAAAAAGATCTTCCAGGAATTTAACGGTGTGAGCGGCTTTGGCGTCGCCGGTCCGCGGGGAAAGCCTCAGTTCATCAATATGTATGCCCTGGGATGAGTCCGGTTTGAAATATTCAATCTTATCGGAAAATTCACTGCCGTGCAGCACCAGCAGATTGCGATAACTTACTCCCGGATGGAAACTGACTTTGCTGCTGCCGAATTCCTGCTGGAGATCGGCTACGAGGCGGGCGGAGGTCCCGTTGTCAATGTGTCCGGCGGAGAAATCCAGCAAAATGCCGTCCGGTGAGATCGTGACCAGATTGCAGCGCCACGCAATATCATCCGTTTCCAGCGGAATTCCCTGGCTGACGGCTTCAATCGGGCCGCGGCCGGGATAGTTCCGCTCCGGGTAAAAACCCAGTACCGACATGTTGGCGACGTCGGAAGAAGTCGGCAGCCCTTCCGGCAAGGTCAGGAAAGTGCCGCTGGCGCCTCCGGCGGCAATCGCGTCCATGGCCGGAGTGTCCGCGGCTTCCAGCGGAGTTTTCCCGCCCAGTTCCTCCAGCGGGAGGTCGGCCATTCCGTCAGCAAGAAAAATGATCCCTTTCGGCATAAAAAACCCCATGTCTTAAAAAAGTTTTCCAAATATACACCGGAAAAGGTTATTTTCCAGCAGGACAAAGCTTCATTTCATACCTCCGCGCGGCGCGAAAGCAGAGGTTCTTTTATGGTTTAAACATGCTGGATGATAACCATGGTCTGGTCGTCAATATGATTTGAAGGATCGGCGGCAAAATCATCTACCTCCGTTAGTATCTTATTGATGGTTTGTTCCAGGGAATCGCCGTTTAACAGCGACGCCTTGAAGCCTTCCTGGAGCCGTTCAAGCCCGAATTCCTCGCCTTCGCTGTTGATGGCTTCGGTGATGCCGTCGGTAAACAGCAGCAGCGTCATGTCCTGTCCGCATTCGAAACAGATGGAATCAAACTTTGCCAGTTCGGACGGCAGAATCCCCAGGGCGGAACCGTCCGGATAAATTTTTCTGATATGCCCGCGCACAAATGTAAGAAGTTCGGTATGACCGGCCCGGGCGTATTCGATCAGATCGTTTTTCTTATCCACCAGACAGCACGCCAGCGTAACGAAACGTTCTTCGTCGGTATCGCGGAAAAGATTGGTGTTAAGTTCCTCCAGCAAATCTTCCACTGAAGAAAAACGGGGCGCTATCGAACGGATAAAGCTTCTGGTCATCGCCATCAGCATACAGGCGGGAATGCCTTTGCCGCAGGCGTCGGCAACGACGATCAGCAGCCGGTTTTCGTCTATTTCCACGAAGTCATAAAAGTCGCCGCTGACTTCTTTCGAAGAGCGGGTAACGGCATGCACGACGAACTGGTCCCACGGCGGAAACGACTCCGGCAGCAGCGACGCCTGCAGTTGGCGGGCAAACTCCAGTTCCTGATTCAGCCGCTGCTGTTCGCTTAAACTGGAATAGACTTTCACCAGATTCTGGGCCAGGATGACCTGGGCGCTGATAAAGCGCAGACGGCTGAACTGTTCCGGAGTAAACGGACCGATGCGGCGGTTATTGACCGCGCAGATGACCCCGGTAAGAATGGCGTCCCGCACCATCGGCACGACCATCATCGTTGAAATTTTAGCGGAGCCGGCAAATTCAGCCAGCCGCGGATCGCCGGTGGCATCCTCCAGGATAAGCGATTCACGGGCGGCCGCGACTTCCCCGATGATTCCTTCGCCGATGTGAAATCTCTCCCGGCGGAGCATATCCAGAATGTATTTCGGTTTGGTCATCACATACTGGTTGGCGTTATGAATCAGCGGGAATGCCCCGGAAATGCCGACTGCGCGGAGGGTGTCTTCGGAAACTTCAAAGATACAGATGGATTCGGCTTCAATCAGGTCGGCGATATACCTGGCCGTCGTATTCATGGAATTGTCAACTTCGTCAATATCTTTCAGGCTTTGGGAGAAAAGGCTCAGGAAATTGCTGATTTCAGCCTTCTGGTGCATTACGTCCTTGATCCGGTTTCTCAGCCCGAAGTTCTTATTGCTCAAGTAGAAGCAATAAAATATCACAATGCTGAATGAAACAGCGAACAGTATAATTATTAATGACGGTATTTCCATTATATTCTAGTCGGATTTTTCCAAAAAATTGATATTTTCCCACATTATTCATAAACTTGCCACAAAACTCATATTTTTCAACTCCGGGTTCGCTTTATTTACCGAAAACATGACGGGTTATTAAGACGGATACCCCCTGTCCGGAGCCTGCTGTGAAAAATTACAGAAAAAAACTGAATTCTCACAGCCGCGACGCAAAATGTCACTCCTCGCCAGGTATATCCTGATAGTTTTTTATTGCCTTTTGCATGTTAGATGTTATCTTTACAGAAGAACTTTTTTGAACATAAGAAGCGACATATTTAATCATAAAGGCCAGGCATGTTTGGACAAATTAGCGGCGAATTGAATTCCCCTGGGAACGCCATTCTCCGTAATGGCGAAGAAAAATCAGCCAATCAGGAGATTGGCGATCCCGGATTGGAAAAATCAGCCAATCGGGAGATTGGCGGTCCCGGATTGAAATCCAATTAAATAAAAGATTTTTTCAGGAGGCAAAAATGAATTACGAATATTACCGATTGGCGATTGCCGGCCTGCTTGCCGGTTTGTTGCTGGCCGGCGTGGTGGTTGAGGCCGGCGCGGACAAGAATGCTGATGCGCAGGAAACGGCGCAACGTGTCGCCGGTGATGAACCGCAGTCCCCGCGGGTAAAGCCCGGCAAATGGGAAGCGCTGTTTGAATTGGGCGAAAATCTGTTTCCGTCAATGATTATCTGTACTGCGACGTTGAAAGATGACGGCGAGAATGACGAATTCCGGATCGGCAAGCCGTGGAGTTCTATTGGCGTGGCCATATGCCCACCCCTGGAGGATTGCCCGGTAAAAGTGGAAATTTCAGGCGGAAGTTACGTCAAATCCGGCATCTGGAAAGGAATACTGCCTAAGCGCGGAGAAGTGTACAGGATTTTTCCGACGTTAAAATATGACTATGAAAAACTGCTGGCGGTCAGGCAAACCATCCCGGAAGATTTGACGTTCAAGGTTACGATCAACGACAAAGCCGAACTCGAAGAAGTGAAGCGGATTCAGGTGCGTCCGATCAATGACTGTGTTTATGAATATACCGATTGCATGGGCAATGTGCGCGATGTGTCGTGGACCTTTGCCGCCTATGTCAACGAAAACCATCCGGTCATTGAAAAAATCCTTGAGAAAACGCTGAAATCCGGACGGATTGACAGCTTTGCCGGTTATCAGAATGACAAGGCGGAAGTTAAAGCGGAGATTGCTGCAATCTGGGAAACCTTGAAACAGAGCGGGGTGCATTACAGCAGCATTACCACCACGTCCGGAGAAGATGATGATATCTGCTGCCAGCATGTGCGGTTAATCGGCGAAAGTATCAATACCTCGCAGGCAAACTGCGTTGACGGCTCTGTCCTGCTGGCTTCAATTCTGCGCAAAATAGGACTTGACGTCGGTCTTGTCATTCTGCCCGACCACATGCTTATCGCCGTATCTCTTGATGATAAAGGCGGAAAAATCATTTTCATTGAAACGACGATGATCGGAGAACATTCTCTGGCCGATGCGATTGAAAGCGGCAAAGAGCAATACGAAGAAAACAAAGACCGGTTTGATTCAGAACTCCCGGAAGACGAGGATTATCATATTACCAGTATTGCCGAGGCCCGCCGCCTGGGCATTATGCCGCTGAAAGATCATGCCGCAAAATAAAATTTGCATAGACTTTTGATATAACAGAATCGCCGGGCGCGGTAGTGCGGAGGTGTGGGAAACGGACAACTTCAGGAATCAATTGGTCGCTTTTTTATTGGCGTCCAGCACTTTGCGGATGTCTGCGGCCATGTTGGCCAGCCGGTGCGGTTTGGGGATAAAGCCGCACGCTCCCTGATTGAGCAGGTCTTTTACTTCCTCTTCGGAAACATATCCGCTGGAAAGCAGGATTTTAGCATTCGGATCAATGGCTTTGATTTTGAAAAAGGTCTGATGTCCGCCTTGCTTCGGCATAATCATATCCAGCAGAACCAGGTCGATTTCACGCGGGTTCGCTTTATAAATTTCCACCGCATCCAGCCCGTTTTCCGCCAGCAGGACGGAATAGCCCAGTTCCTGCAACGCTTCAATAAGGAAGTCCCAAATCGTTTCCTGATCGTCAACGATAAGGATTGTTTCCGTTCCGCGCGGAAGGTCATTTAATTTTTCAGACATTGGCATTACTCCAAAATTCTAATCATCAATACACAATTATATAACAGAAATCCAAATAAAGCAATCGAAAATTCAATTTTGATTGATAAGAGTTCCGAGTCGAACCCTAATCGCGGGGACAAATTCGGTGTTTTTAAGCATATTCAACAGATTCTCGGCAGCGGCGGCCGCCTGGGTTTTGTCATAAACGGCAATGACCAGAATTGACTCTACCGCATTGTCAATTACGGTCTGGCATAATTCTTTGAGGTATGGCCTGCCTTCAAATACCTCCGGATTGAAGATATTGCCTCTGAGGCAGGCGATATCGGCATCAAACACTTTCCGCTTGCCGGCAAGTTCAGGTTTGGCCTTTTGCAGCAACTCATAAATGCCCTGCGGCGAAAATTCATGCCAGTTCCGGGATTTGATGACGCCGTTCTTTTCCTCAAAATAAATATTGCTGTAATTGATCATGGTAATCCTGCGGCCCTCAATGGTTTTCCCGACCAGATTGGAGTTGCCGACTTCGAAATATTCCTCAAGCTCACGAAGATGCTTAATCCATTCGATGTAAGAATTGAACCATGCGTTATATTCTTTCCCCTGGAGCGAACGTTTGTAAGTCAAGTATGCTTCAGCCCTGACGTAGTCTTCCGCCCTGAGCTTTTTGTATAAATTGCCCAATATGTCGGACTGCCAGTATTTTTCGTAATCGGACTGCTGTTTGGAAATCGCCGCGGCAAGATTTGATTTCTGCTTTTCCTGCTCTTTAATCTGGTCTTTAATCTGGTCTTCCAAACCTTTAATTTTGGCGGTCAGTTCGGTAATCGCACTTTCGGCCGTTTTGCTTTTGGCTTCCGCCTGTTTAATCTCCACGGCCAGTTTGCTGTCGTTTCCGGTTTTATTGGAAAGCAATTCTTTCAATTGGAATTCCAGGCTCTTCACATAATCGGATTTTTCTTCAAAATCAATTGCCCGCTTGGTGGCCTCCAGGTTGGTAAGTTGATTTTTCAGTTTCCAATAAAGAGCCTCCTGTTTCAGAGTTCGTTCATCCGGAAATATCGCCATGATTCTGATGGCTTCGATCGCCAGCGCCGCGGGCGGCATATTGGGATTGGCAAGTTTCTTTTCCAGTATTGCCATCCGGTCTTCAATGAACGCGGTTTCGTCCGGTTCTCTGTTTGCGGCATGATAGATGACCGCCGCAATCAGGAGAATAAAGGGAATCGGAAAAACGGCCGCCATGCTCCAGAACAGCCAGTCCCGGCGGTTTTTCAATTTCCTGGTACTTTCGCCTATCTGGACGCGGGGCTTGGCCTGTTCTTGCTCCTGGTCTTGCGCCGACTGGTTCTGGAGCTGATAGTCCAGGCGGGCGATGGAAATAGTATGCACATCCGGCACCAGATATTTATTGGGAGCAGTTGTCTGGCGGACGTTCCAGATTTCCCTGATCAGCGCTTCCGTGTCTTTAAAACGGTCATCCGGAAGTTTTTCAATCATCTTTTTTACCAGGTTGGATACTCTGAGGGAAATCCCCAGGCCAAGCCGGTGAAGCGGAACCGCTTTTTCGTTAAAATGCTGCTGCGCCACATCCTGAAAGGTTTCCGCTTTGAATGGCAGTTCCCCGGAAAGCATCTGGTAAAGGGTAATGCCAAGGCTGTAGATATCGCTGCGCGGATCAAGCTGCTCGCCGGAAAACTGTTCCGGGCTCATATAAGAGGGACTGCCGGAAATTTCCATGTCCGCGGACCATTCCGCCTGATTAATCGCCAGGCCCAGGTCAGTCAGTTTGACGACGCCGTCGGCGGTGATCATAATATTGTCCGGCTTGACGTCGCGGTGGATCAGTTTGGCTTCCTGCCAGGCGTAGAAAAGGGCCTCCGCGACCTGCTGCACAATATGGAGCGACTCGTCCACGGAGATTCTGCCTTCGCGCAGCAGTTTAGTTTTCAGGCTTTCGCCGTTAATATAATTCATCGCCATAAAGCAGACGCCGCTTTCGGTGCCGACGGCAAAGGCCTGAACCAGATTGGTGTGAATCAGTTTGGCGGCGGCCCTGGCCTCGCGCAGGAAGTCCGCGGTAACTTTGGGATTCGTCAACTCCGGAGATAAAATCTTCAGCGCCACCTCGCGTTCCAGCGAAAGCTGGACTGCCTTGTAGACGGTTCCAATGGAACCTTTTCCGATTTTTTCGCGAATGACGAAATCGTCAATTACGCAGTTTGTTTCAAACGGGGATTTCGGGACAAAGATTTTCCTGCCGCAACTTTGGCAATCAAGCGGCGCGTTGTTTTTCAATGATGTTTCAATCAACGAAAGGCAAAACGGGCATCGAAACCGCATTTAAAAATCTCCCTGCGTTTATAGAGTATAATTTCGCAAATTTTTAATCAGCGGTTAAGCAGATTAGATATTTTAATATAGCATTGTTTCGCTTAAAATCTTCTTTCAATCAAAAAGTCGGATTTGTTCGGTTCAAACCTGCGCCAGCAACGCGGCAAATCCGCCGTCATTTTTGGCGGAAGGCATAATCAACTGCCGCGTTTTCAATTTGAAATCCTGGTGAGTGGAAATGAAGGAATCCACCTGCGACTCATCCTCTTCCCGTTCAAGGCTGCAAGTGCTGTAAACCAGTTGCCCGCCGGGTTTTACCAGGGTTGCCGCCGCGTCGAAAATCGCCTTCTGGATTTTTACGACATCCGCCAGGCTTTGGCCGGAGAATCGCCATAAAGCGTCCGGACGGCGCCGGAAAACCCCGGTATTCGAACATGGAACATCGATCAGGACTATATCAAAACTGTGCTTGTCAAAAGGCGGTTCGGCGGCGGAAGCGGTAACGATTTTGCAATCGAGGCCATGTCTTTTAAAATTGTCCGCGGTGAGCCGCTGCCTGCGCTCGGATTTATCGGCGGCGATCAATTCGCCGCGCCCGCCCAGCCGTTCCGCCAGCATCAGGCTCTTGCCGCCGGGAGCGGCACACAAATCGACAATGCGTTCGCCGCCGTTGATTTCAGGCAATGACGGCGCAAAGGCGGTTGCCGGGTCCTGAATATAAATCCTGCCCTTTTCCAGCCAGTCGGTCCTGAACAGCGCGCCGGTATTGGCGGATTCATAAAAATGCCACCGCTCCAGCCACGGCAGCCCTTCCACGGGGACGGCGGACACGCTTTCCAGCTCTTCCGGGGAAAACACGCCGCGGGTGCGGAATGAAATCAATGGCTGGGAGCGCATCTGTGACGCGATCTCCGCAATTTCAGATTCACTCCAGCGGGAACTCCAGCGGGAATAAATAACGGAAGGCAAATTCAGTCTTTCCGCCGGGGAAAGTTTGGCTTTCACGGGTTCCATGTCATTCTGAAATACCGCGCGGAGCAGGGCGTTGATGAAACCGGCTGGACTTTTTCCGTATTTTTCAGTGGCGTACCCGACGGCGATGTTCACCGCGGACTCCATTTGGATTCCGGTCTGGAACCAGCCCTGGGTAATGACTGCCGACAGCAAGCGGCGGTAGCGCGGCTTGACACTGCGTTCGGCGGTGGAATCAATGGCGCGGTCAATCAGCGCTTTGTTGCGGAAATAAGTGAACAGCAGACTGGAAACCGAGCGCCGGAGCGCGGGATCTTCCAGATAAAAATCCAGATAGTCATCCAGGCTGGCGCTTTCGGCGCAACACAACTCCAGTCCTTTTTCCGCCGCCCGTAAAATCCTGCCCGCCGTTGAATCCGCGGTTTTTGCCATATAATTAATTCCATGAAAATTAGTTGAATGTAAAACTTATGTTCGAGAATATATATATTACCGGGAAGTATGCAAATCCGGCGGGCGAGTTTTCAGCTCATTATAGTTCGATTTTTTATTATCCCGGAGGGATAACACGTTTATAGCAAAATCAATCAACATATACCTGCGACCCTGTCAGGGTCGAACAATCCGCAGCCTTTTGTGCTATAAACGTTTGATGCCGTCGGCATCATCTAAACTGCGGCTCTCAATGACAGGGTGCGGCTGGTGGATGGATTAAACAAAATTGGGTCGAGTCTACGGCTCTACGGGGTGCAATGAATATCCCCGATTATGGTTCGAAATGTGTTCCGTAGGAACACCCGATGTTGTAGCAACGGATTTTAATCCGTTGTATAATGATTTTAAAGAATTGGAATTCCGTAGGAATGACGCATATTGTAGGCAACGGATTTCAATCCGTTGTATAATGATAAATAAAAATAATAGTTCCGTAGGAACGAAACATATGATTCGAGCCTACGGCTCTCGGTATGGGTAGATCGTGAGGATGGATTAAAATCCATCCCTACAAAATGGATTCGAGCCTACAGCTCTATGGGGTGCAATGAATACCCCCATTATGGCAAGTTCACCGGGCGGTTTGCGAACCGCCCGGATGAAGACAAGCGCGATCTTACGCGATCAGCTTTTTGGTGATTTTGGCAACATGCTCGCCCTGGAATCGGGCAATGGTCAGTTCGTTCTCCGTCGGCTGGCGTTTGCCATCCACGTCGGAAAACGTACCCGCGCCGTAAGGGGAACCGCCGGTAATTTCATTCATGTTGAGCAGCGCCTGACATGAGTAGGGCGTCCCCACGATTATCATTCCCTGATGCAACAGGGTGCTGTGAAATGACGTAATGGTGGTTTCCTGCCCGCCGTGCTGAGTCCCCGTGCAGACAAAAACGCTTCCCACCTTGCCGATGAGAGCGCCGCTTAGCCAGAGTTTAGTTGTCCGGTCCAGAAAATTGCGCATCTGCGCACACATGTTGCCGAAGCGGGTGGGAGTGCCGAA
Organism: uncultured Lentisphaeria bacterium; assembly: GCA_903831825.1. Classification (GTDB taxonomy): domain Bacteria; phylum Verrucomicrobiota; class Lentisphaeria; order Victivallales; family Victivallaceae; genus CAIPAT01. Next base: position 11,730 of record CAIKZE010000462.1, read on the forward strand.
AATAATCGCATCATAACCGGGCAGTTCGTCAACCGTCACGATCGGCGCCGGCTGATCAACCTTGGCGCCGGCCTTGCGCGCCACATCTTCCGGGATTAAATCGGGTACGCGTTTGATAATGACTTCGGTGCCTTCGACGCGGCGCGCGCCTTCCGCCACGGCATATGCCATGGTTTCGACGTGTCCGTACATGCTGTAGTAAAGAACCAATATCTTACTCATTTGCAACCTCCCGTTTTTTTTACGGCCTCTTCTCCTGAATTCACGGGGCATTTCCTGGATGAACAGCCGTATTTGTTTTTAACGACCAAATAATTTGAATATCCAATATCCAACACGGAATATCCAACATTCAAGGTAAAAAATATCGTTATCGTTCCTGCTTTTTTCCGGCAGGATCCATTATGAAACGGTCTTGTACTTGGAAATCTCTATGATTGCCTTATTGTATTTTGCCTTTCCTTCATCAGTTGGATATTTCCCGCCTCGCGGGATCCCGCCTTGCGGGACGGGATATTGGATATTCGTTTTTACCCGCAAATCCAGGGAAAACCCTTTTACGGAACATATGATTGAGATTCGTTTATCCGGTTCCAGACAATACATACGGCGAGACAAACAGGAAAACCGTTACCGGTTGCCTGATCGTCCCGCCGGAAATTTTTCAGGAAAACTTATTCTTCTACAATGATAACGCTGTTTAACGTTCCCATTGAATTCTGATTGAATTTCGGGTTTTCCGGGTCAACGCACCAACTGTCATTGATATGGAACTTGTATTCGTAAGTGCCGGGTTCCAGCTCCACCGCGACCTGATAAAGGCCGTTGCCGTCATCGTCGCACAGTTCTTTTTCCCGATGGTTCCAGGCGTTGAAATCCCCGGCGATATATACTTTGCTGCCAGGCTTGGTTTGCACTTGGAAGATGACGTTCTTGCGTTTGCCCGGCATTTTGGCGACAGGCGCTTTTTGCATGGCGGGAGCTTTTTTCACAGCGGGCGCTTTTTTCGCGGCAGGAGCCTGTCTAGCGGCAGGAGCCTGTTTCGCGGCGGGCGCTTTTTTGACAACGGCAGTTTTGGTTGTCTGGTTACGACTGCTTCCGGACTCTTTAGGGCTGTACTTTGAACTTTGCATTTTTAACTCCTCCTATTTATGGGTTAATCAGTTAACCGCTTCAATATCAAAATATATAATTCGCCTATAATAATAGCATTCGATATTTGAAAAATGTTAACGCTTAAGCAACTTTCTCATTACTAAGGCTATAATATACCATAAATATTTTATTTTCAAGTCCATATCCTAAAAAAAAAGGAATTTTCCCCGCCTGGATAATAACCCGGAACAGTCATAATTCTCTATTGGGAAGAAAATTGGTATTAAAGTTGGGATTGTAAGAAAATTATGGGGCCAGGTATCCGGATTCTCCGTCATGGACCTTCATTGACGATACACGGGATCAGCCGAGATGCTGTTTGAAGAATTTTACCGCCTTGTTGCCGCCCCGGCACACCGGAAACCACACTGACGAGGGTACCGGACTGTATTTGAGCGCTCCCTGTAAACCATCCGACGCCGTCCAGCGCCCTTGATATATCTGCTACGAACGGAATCAGCGCCAGTGAAGCCACAACAAGCGGCGTGGTTACCAGAATAAACGAACGATAATGCCCCCAGCGATTGCAGATGAGGCATCACGTTTTCCATCAGGGTATAAACTTAGTTTATTGATCTTGAATTTGATACTGCTATTTGTCTCTTTCGCCCAAGAATCTGTGTGCCCGGATGGGCACACAGATGAAAGACTCACATTATCATGGTAATCGTTATTGCACATCAACTGTAATTTTAAAGCTGGTAATAACGATTTGCGATGATCCGGATGTATTAGTCGCTTTTACTTTAAATGTCATAGTTGTTCCTAATTGATCTGGTGGAATTATGAGTTCTTGCGCCGCCGCCGGTAATCCGCTTGCCAGCCGGACGTTGTTAACATAAACATCCGCGCTGTTGAACAACCCAACCTGTATTTTGGCGGATGTTATGGTCTTGCCTGATGCTGCGGTGATTGGAACATCCAACTCTCCGGATGCGCCGCTATTGAGACATAATCCCCACCTTCCGTTGTAGAAACCGGTGAGTTGAGTTGCAAAAAGATTAATTGCGCCGCCCCACATTAATGAAAAACTAAACACTTGGTTATTGCCGGCAGGTATCGCCGTCAGCGGAAAACTAAGGGTAGTTTTATATGCCTCTATTTGCGGAACGGCTGTTTTGTTTTCAAAAGCCCACTTGCCGTCTTCGGTATTGGCAAATGTTTTCACATCATCCAGATAGCTAATTATGGCCGTTTTTGCATTGTTCCGCGCACCCTGGTCGCTGATGTATGCTGCGGTATAAAGCAACATTGCATTGCCCATTTTGGCGGAATTCCGCCATCCGTTGATAATGTGCTTAGTCCGCCACTGCATACTCAGATCGTTCGTCATTTGGGACAGCTTGCTTTCCGCACTGTCAATATAACTATTGCAGTTGTTGATAACGGTTGAAGTCAAGACGCTGATAAGCTCTTCTTGCGCTCCCATGATATAACTGTAACTGTCCATCGAGGCCTGTAAGCAGTTATAATAATTTTTGATGTCAGCGGCGGCGGGTCCAAATCCTTTATTATAGAAATCATCTTTAATCTTATTCGCGTCATATCCCGGATTCCACATCAAACGTGACTGCAGCCAGAAATTCGGCAGTTGCGTACCCCAATGCCGATGGTTTTCAGAATTCATTCCCCGGAACTTGCTGTTTGCATACATTGTCGGCAGATCGTTGGCGATTTGGGTCAGCATCGGCCAGGGAGTAAACCAGTTGTAATGACCATAATACATGTATGCCGATACTGCGTCAGTGGTACCCGCCCATGTGCCGATCCAGTTGTAGAAATTTGGATTGTACGTGGCGTTCATTCCCGGTTTTGCGTTGTTGAAATATGTTGAATTACTGCCTGGCCAGGCTGTCAGCATGGCAGACACGCCGTTGCCCGGATGTACATTATCGCCGGGATCGCCGGGTCTGGCATAATTACTGTAACCGAGAAAAATTACATTCGCACCGGGAAAGGTTAATCGTATTTTCGCGCATACCAGATTCGCAAAATTCGTCACCAGCGATCCAGCTTGCATATTAGTTTTTTCGTAAGAACTAAGCAAAGCCTGACAATAATTGCATTCGCACCAGGCGGAACCATCATTAGGAGAGACATATATGACTATCCGCTCAATCGGCACACCTTGGTTGATTTGTGCTTGCACTTCGGTACAGACATTAGTTGCAAATTGATTCGCCGCGGCGGAATTGGTGAAACAAACCTGGGCTAAGCCGGGAGAAGTGACTTGACGAACGCCGCCGATCAGACTATACCATTCATGATGATCTGCTCCATAAGGGCCAAAACCATAACTTGTCTGGGTAGCCGGCAGATAATGATCGTAGCTGTGTCCGGACCCTAAACAGACTACTGCATCCTTTCCATCATAGGCAGTATTCTGGTTGTTGCGCATGCGCCAGGTGTACAAACTACTTGTCAGCACCCCGTCCTCGTTTGCCCGCAAATCTGCGGGATATGTGGTGTCGCTCGAACTTACGGTATAATTCGGCCCGCGATTCCACAATTTCGGAGCGTCATACTTTTCAAAGGGAGCAAGTGCCAATTGAGTTGGAACATACGCCCCTTGGGCTGTCGGAAAAATCCAGCGTACGCCGATAGTTTCCAGCAAGTCAAAAGCGGAATATAGCAACGCCTGCCCGCTTTGACCAACCAGATGGATTTGTTTCCCGTCGTAACAAATACCAAAAGCTTCATAGTTCATTGCAGTCGTCAGGGATCCGGTTGAAATAGGATATGTCTGGGCTAATTTGTCTGCGTAGAACTCATTTGCCGGGTGCGCCCCGATGATAATCGCACGATTTTCCGGCCATGAATCACTCTGGTTAATCGTCAGAGTTGTACCGGTTATTTTACATAACCAGGTCTGAAGTTCTCCGGCCGCAAACAGTTCAGCGCCTGTCGCCGTTGCGGGAATTACGATTTGGTCAAAGCTGGCCGTGGACGGGTAATGAAGTTCCGAAGCGCTTCTGGCGGTATTTTCAATCAGCGCGTCATCAATCAATCCGTTTGCATACCCGTATTCGCCGCCGCCGCCGATTAATGCCTGGTCATGCGAAGAATTGAGCGCTTGTCCTACATATACCGAACTCACCGGGGCGCCGTTGACGTATAACCATAAACGACCATCGGTGGAACCACCATAAACCGCCGCCAAATGATACCAACTGTTCGCCGATATGCTGGATCCGCTCGTTGCGGTATACCAGCCTAGACCGCTGCTGTTGTAAAGCTTCGTTTCAGGATATCCAGCGCTATTTATGCCTAAAACATGGGTTGTGCTATTATTTTTCTTAATTTGAATCAATGTAGATGCCTGTACGACATTGGGCTTGAACCAGCACTGAAATGTGTATCCGTTATTTCCGTTATTTTTCAGATCAATCGTTGAAGGATTATTTAACGTTCCTATCTGGCTGCCGGTCAAACAAACGCTTTTTCCGGTAGTCGGCGCAAACAGCGGTTTCAGGGCGTCTGGAATGTCCGTCGAAAGCGAAACCGTGTTATTAAATACGCAATCGTGATTATTCTGACTGATGTCGGTTATCGTTTTGTTATCACTGCCGATATTGTCAAAGTTGAACTCCGCGGTCGAAAAGGTGTATTCAATTTCAAGCACTGGTCTATTGACCGGAGTTGCATTATCACTTGAGTAAAAATATGCCCACGGCCAAAAACCATTAGTATAAAGGTAAAGACCAAAATTGGAATTCTGGTCGTCTTGCCAATCTTTCACGGCAGCAGTCACATCCAATTCCAGCCAGCGAAGAGCAGTATCGACTTGATTCGGAGTTGTTCCCTTAATATTGCATAATGCAGTCATTGCGGGATTATAATCATAGCCGCCGACAGGCCCTGTGTGCGCGACTCCATCTCCACCCCAGGTATCACCGGGATTGCCCGAATAGTTGCCGTCAGTCCGGTACTTTCTGTAATTATAACAACTTGAACCGTTTTGAGTCACGCCGTTAGCGGTTCCCACAGTCCAATCCTTAAGCATTTTATAAGCGTTTACAGTATCGCTTCCAGTAAGATCAAGACGGGAAAACGCCAGAAGTTTCAACCGGGCGGAGACAATGTTGGCGCCAATTGGAACTTGATTTGCCCCGTTCCCGACGATATTAAGGAAACGGATCAAACCGGTTTGCTTCCCTCCGCCGCTTGCGATGCCGTACACGTTGAGGCAGGTACTTGCTCCATAATTGTAGAGTTTGTTTGCATCGTAAACGCCGTTCAAATAAGTGTCCTGACACCCCGAATAACCGTTAGAACCGTTTTGCAGCCGCAAGACTTCAGCGTTCAAGACCGGCAATGAAAGCAAAGAGGTAAATAACACCGCCGGCATCAAATTTTTCCGTAACATTGACAGGATTAAATTTTGAGTACTCATGCTCGTTCTCCTTGTGCGTTAAAAGGTCATTTCCTAATCAATAAAATATCATACCCGGTTGTGCAGAGTCGGAATCCAGCGAAAAACCGCTGGTCGTCCGCGAAACGAACGCAAGGCGGCATATTTAATTTTTTACCCTCCTGATTATTGTTGATTGTTTGTCAAATCCCAATAAAATTTACCTCTTCTTCTGAACTAGCGGTGCGTTTCCTGGATGAATAACCGTATTTATTTTTAACGACCCATAAATTCTAGTGAAGACCCTGAAAATTTTACTTCCGTTTACCCTGTACTTAACGCAAGACGAGGTATTACGGGCGAACTTGCGCGCCCTCGGCAACCGCAAATGATTTTGCGCAGATTCACCGCAAGCGACGCGAGATTAAAATTTTTAAATTGTTGAGCAATGATTCCAATTGATTATTTCTTAACTACTTCAAAAAAGTTGATATTGCCGGCATCGATGGTCTTTACAGGAATAATCGCCTGACCATTCTTTACGGGGATAATTTTACCGGTTTGATAATCAATGATGTTGACATTATCTGAAGAATTTGCCAGTTTGGCAATGTTGATTTTTAGATTGCCCTCGTCACCCATGTTGGCATTGCTATAGGTAACCAGGGTGATTAAAGCGATGCGTTTTCCTTGCAGCAACTGGTGTACCCGGGGGATCGTAGTTATTTTGGCCGGTATTCTGACTTGGACGCCAGCGGCGTTTAACGCAAAAGTCATGGGCAGTGAACCACTGGTGCGTTCAAAACTGGCGCACTGGTCCTGCCGTACCCCGTCGAGATAGTAATCTTCAGTTTTTGCCGCTAAACTATTTATCCGGCTGAGTTCCCGCACATTCTCCGCATCAACATAGAAACTGCCGGCTTCATAGTACAAGCCAAACCCGGGCAAAACTATGTTGTTCCTGCGGTCATTCAATGATAATATATCAAAAATCCGATGTTTACTAATGGCCTCATCAGTCAAAAAGTATTGTGCGCCGCCAAGCAATAGCGGAATCACGTCGCAACTATTATTTGCTTTGCCATAAAGTTTGGCATCAAATCCTTTTTTGATGGGACCGGAGGTATAATCATCAATAAATAATTTAGTGGCATACCATTGCGGCATAGTTGCATCAATGTCTTTATTGACCCAACTCATCTGTTCGGCGACGGGCAATGCCCGGGAGCCGCCCGGTCCAAAATCTCCAAACGTATTTACTACATAGACGTCAGGATTGGCCGCTTTGATTGCCGCCGACCATATCGCACAAATTTTACGATACAACGCTAAATTATATTTAGTCCATTGAAGGTCATATTTTTCTTTGATAAGTTTTGGCGTCAAACCCTGGCGGGGAATATTATATCCGGCCGCAAAATCATCCAGGGTAACGGAATCAAAGCTGACAAACAACGTTTCCATTCCATCATTGATTACTCCATTATACGGCATGCCGATTTTTGCGCCCCGTTTAACGGTATTTACCCAACTGGCGATGCAGCTATTGATCCAATCCTTGCCGCCATTGGCCATGTAGAGCGCGGAATATTCGTTCGGGCATTCTACGCCGTTGGCATCAACTTTGTATTTGCCCGCGACCTGATCTTTTTCGCCGGCCATGGTATAATGCAACCCGCACTCGACTCGATCCATGGTGGAAAAGTTTGGCCATATATTTTTGATCCCATATTCATTGTAAGCTTTTTGGCTGATTTTCTCCTGACTGGTCAAATTCCCGTCGCGAGTTGCGGAATATAACCCATAATCACTCCAGACATTGAATCCCGCTATTGAAAAAAGTTTGGGTATGCTTGCTAAACCGGCGTCTAAATCCTGCTTCCAGCCGGTAACGTCATAACAGATGCTTTTGATCCTTTTAGGACTGGCGTACTCCTTGGGCATTTCCACCGGCTGCAATTGCCACATTGCCTCAAAAATTATCTTGTCACCCGATTTGATGACTACCTGCATCGGGAATGACGCCGCCTTTTCCGACGAAACCCAAAAGCCGGGGTAAACAGATTCATTAATGCCATTATAGAGTTTCGGCATCGGCAATGAATAACAAATCGCCTCGATGCCGTTTAGTTTAGTTTGACTGATAGTTAACTCCATTTTTTTAACTTGAGCCGGGCAAAAACGCGCCAGTACAGGCAGATTGAAACCTTCCACTTTGACGTCTTTGGAGATGATGAAGTTCAACGTCGGCGCAATATCCATCCGGGGCATTTGCGAACTGCTTAATGCATAATTTATCCACTGCTTGATCCCCGGAAAGTAGTATTGGATATTCTTTGAACGCGCCGGGCTTGATGGATATAAATCACAAAATATCTGCCCGGTTTCACCATCCGCGGGGGCTAAATCTAAACTGATATCGTCGATGGCAATGCCGGAATTTTTAGACTTAAATATTAATTCCATTTTTTCAGGTTTCGACAAATCAAAATCGACAAAATATTGTCGCCACGCCTGACTGACAATAACTACATTTTTCTCCTGGTTGCCCAGCTTGATATTGAGTTGTGAGAAATAAGTAGCGCCGTTGGGGCGGGCATAGAAACTTACTCGATAACATCCGGCCTGTGACAGCTCAATTCCTTGTGCTAAATTGGTAACCCGATCGCTAGTATAAATTTCAATGGCATGGTTACCCGAATGTACCCCGGCCGGGCCGTGTCCTCCGCCTTCTTGCGTCAAATGGTAGTAATAGGTATTTGTCCCCCCGTTTGCATCCCGGACGGTCCATTTATTCAGATAGCCGGCTTGATCTTCAAAGCCGGGGTTTTGGACTAAATTATCCGCCGGTAGATTTACTCCGATGCTCATCGCCAGAACAATAATTAAATTCTTGAAATTCATTTTTTTCCTAAATAGCTATTTAAACATAATTTTTCTATACAATTCCTGATTCCTGGAGAAAATCATATGGATTCCATCAATTTTATTCGGAACGCCAGAATTCAGTCAGTCCGCCTGCCGCATCAGGTCGCTGCGCCGGCACGTCTTCCAGTTTTACCATTCCAGCATGTCCGTCGGCAAACGCACAGCCGGATGACTTATTGTGACGAAAAGCGAAGTAGGCGCTTTTGCTGGTCAGATTAGTTCCCATAACAGTCGCAGAGGGAAACGTTCTCCACAAATCCGCGCCATCGTCGCCAAGCAGCATACGTTGTGAAGGTTTTTTTACTCGCGCCAGGGTTATGAAATAAGCATTGGGCGCCGCAGGAGTATATACATTAAACCAGGAATTCTTGCCATAACCATAATTAGGATATGCAGTAGCCACAGGCTTATATGAAGGATTCGGGAGCCCGTCATATCCTCCGGCTGGACACTGGGTGATTCCCCACGCCATAACGCCATGAACTCCATCTCCTCCCTCGAATGCGTAAATACTGTAATTTCTGGGCAGGCCAATATAGGAGCCTATGCCACCATAGCCAAATGCACTGAACAGATAGTTACTGCCGGCAGTTCCCACCGGCAGTTGACTCTTATAATCATCGGTATATCCAATTACCCCGAATGCCAGTTGTTTGAGATTGCTCTGGCATTTTGACTGAAAGGCCGAGCGCCGGGCCTTGTCCAATGCGGGAAGCAGCATTGAGGCTAGAATCGCTATAATTGCGATTACGACCAGGAGTTCTACGAGCGTGAAAAGTGGCCTTTTCATTTCTTTATTTCCTCTTATCGCGGACTGTTTTTTCATTTCTTTATTTCCTTCTGCCGGGTTATTGTTATTGAGAGTTATTGTCTTGTTATTATGTTTTACTATTCTCTGATATGGACAATGGGAGGGATCAACGTATTGAATGGAACATTTTCCTTCAATGATTCTCGGATGATAACCTCGGTAATTTTCTTTATGTCGTGTTCCACTGACGAAATCGGGTATGGATAGTTTTTTATTGCCGGCGTTTCGTTAAATCCAGCCAGCAGTATATCTTTGCCAATCGCATAGCCTCTTTCAAGCAATAATTTTGCTCCGCCGAGCGCGTAAAAATCCGACAGATAAAAAATGGCTTGAATGCCAGGGTCATTTTCAAGAATCATGGCAGTCGCCTCATACCCAATTTTAACAAATAGATCCAAAGGATTGGTCGCCGCATTGTCTATTTCATCCAGTTGAATTACATATCGTCTTTTCAAAGTTTCTTCGTCAATGTCCGGAAAAACCGACATCAGTCCGCAAATGCGGGAGTTTAGCTCCGGGCTGCCTGCGGGGATTGGAATAATTAACATACGGAAATTATTCCTGCCGCGAGACAGGAAAAATTTGATGATTGACGCCACTCCGAACGCGGAATCATTCTCGACATACCTGTTTAGAAATTTTGAAGCGCCGTAAACGATATAACTTTTATTTCTGCTTTCAATCAACGCCTTGACTTGATCCCGACCAAACGGCGGAGGTCCTATAAATATGAAATGATGAACTCCGCGTGAAATTAACTCCAGAACTTTTGAGTAGTTGGTATCGGCATCGCCGGTAACGTCAGCAAGATAACAGGCATAACCCTGCTGGTCGAATTGCGACATCAAGGAGATAATCATGTCTTTCATATACTCTTCCGACTTCTGCCATACCGTGGTGATCAGCAGCGCAACTGTTTTGGTTTTTTCGCCGCGCAACAGTAAGCCGTTGAAATTAGGCTTGTAATCCATTTCCTTGGCAAAATGTAAAATTCGATTCCGCGTGGCAGAGGAAACCCGGCAATTGGTCTTGTTGTTCAATACCGCCGAGACTGCGGGGTTAGACACATTTGCAGCCTTTGCTATATCTTTTATCGTTGTCGCCATATAAAAACCCATTATTTTTGATTCAACGTCCAATCATCAGATTTAAGCACACCAGCCATTTCTGATTTAACGTCTAATCATTATTATAATTCAATCTCCAAAAAAAAGCAACAGTCAAACTTTAAAAAAACTTAAAGTTTTATTCTACACTCAGCAAAAGGCTGAAATTTTACGCGTGTTTATACCACATAAATTTTTTGTTATTAAGCACTTAGCGAAATACGCATTGACAAAAATACTATATATGTAGACTTTGATTTAAATTTTAAAATGGGGAACTATTGGAACTGAATTGAAAATTGAAAGTTGAAAGTTGAAAATGGGGAACCAGGGATTAATTGAAAATTGAAAATTGAAAATGAGGAAAACCATTTTACCATGAAGGACGTGAAGAAATTGAAGTTTAAAAATCTATCTTCATTAACTTCATGCTCTTCATGGTGAAGTGTATTCCTGTTCTCCGCGTTTAAAAACGGTTCTG
>CAIKZE010000463.1 GCA_903831825.1 uncultured Lentisphaeria bacterium
ATACTGAGGGTATCGGGGAGAAATTTTGGGGTTGCCGGAGAGGAGCAAAGCCGTAGCTTTGTAACGAACCGGCAAAGCCGAAAGTGCCCCCGAGACACCAGTAGAAAGTACCAGTTATTTTTGAACGACTCCTAAGCCACAAAGCCGCAGAGGAAATCCTTTTTATCTTTCTGTTTTTCACCAGTCACCAGTCACCGGTTTCACCATGAAGAGCATGAAGGTAATGAAGCCAAAACCTGGGAGCGCCGGTCGCCTGACCGGCATTTAAGTTTTTATCCACAAAACACACAAAATACACGAAAAGTAAACAGGGAAAATACGCTTCACCATGAAGAACATGAAGGTAATGAAGAGAAATTCATTATCATCAAGCGCCGGCGGAAAAACATATCGGCACGATATGCCCAGAGTACCGCAAGCATCCTGCTTGCGGCTTCTTCTCAAGCTGGAAGCTTGAGGTACTTTCGACTCCGTCAGAGTCGCACAAGTCCCATCTTATTTGGTACTATAAACGTTTGATGCCGCCTTCATTCTCTTCATGTTCTTCATGGTAAAACCGACTGTATTCTTCGTCCAAAAGCGCCGGCGGCGCGAAATATTAATAGCTCAAAATCCCGTCATAAATCAAATCTTTTTTTCTCGCACTAAGCCACAAAGCCGCAGAGAAAATCCTTTTTATCTTTCTGTTTTTCACCAGTCACAATTCACCGGTTTCACCATGAAGGTAATGAAGAGGGATTCGTTATCATCAAGCGCCGGAGGAAAGACATATCGGCACGATATGCCCAGAGTATCGCAAGCATCCTGCTTGCGTCTTCTTCTCAAGCTGGAAGTTTACCCGCCGGATGCGACCGGGGCTTGAGGTACTTTTAACTGCTTCATATTTTTTTTCGCGTATTTTGTGTGTTTTGTGGAGAATATGTTTTGGATTTCGTTCTTATCGGAAGCAAAAACGGCGGCGTTGCGACATATCGGCACGATATGTCAGAGTATCGCAAGCATCCTGCTTGCGGCTTCTTCTCAAGCTGGAAGCTTGAGGTACTTTCAACTCCGAAGTCATCGGGGTCAGATTTAATACAGAATTTGATTTTAATACTATTGCTAAAATTCTCTCAAAAAGTCCTGAAATAACTTATTAACAAGCATCAAAAACACAAAAGCTAAAGTTTGACCACTATTTTACATCGGGTCAAGTTTGTGTCCGGCAATATTTTTTGATTACGACGCTCCAAGCGTTTCTAAATAACTTCAAATTTTGGAGTCAAGTTGGAAATGACGATTCAATTCTCGCGACGGATGTTGTATCCTCCGGTCTTCGGCACACCGCGGAATTCAATCTTTCCTTGCTCCCTGAGTTGCCGGATATGACGCTCGACGGTGCGGGTGGTTGTGCCGATCGCTTCGGCGATAGCGTTGGCCCTGCATCCGGGATGCAGCCGGATATATTCGAGAATTTTTACTCCGACATTTGCTCCGACAATTACTCCGACATTCGAAGTGTTCAAGTGCCGGTTCAAGGTGCGCGAGATTTCTTCGAGCATGAAATCGACGAATATTCCGCTGTCGTTTTTTTGCGTGCTGAGGTTGATCGCCTGATAGTAGCCCTGCTGGTTCGCATATACCATGTTTTCGACCGGCAGATACTGGAAGACCGGATGCAACTGCCCAAGGAGCAATGATTGCCAGAGCCGTCCCATGCGCCCGTTGCCGTCAGCAAAGGGGTGGATGAACTCGAACTCATAATGGAAGACGCAACTGCGAATCAGCAAATGGTCTTCTGCCTGTTTCAGCCAGTCAAAGAGGTCGGACATTAATTCAGGAACCCGTTTTGCCGGAGGAGCCATGTGGATGACCTGGGTTCCCGCAACCACGCCGACGCCGGCCGCGCGGAACCGTCCAGGTGCGTCGATCAACGCTGCCATCATGATCCCATGCGCCTTTAGAAGGTCGTCGAGGGAATAGGGATTCAACGAGGAATACAGATCATAAGCCTCAATGGCGTTTCTAACTTCCTGAATTTCCCGAATGGGCGCGACAATCCGCTTTCCTTCGAGAATCGCGGTAATCTGCTCTTCAGAGAGCGTATTGCCCTCGATGGCCAGAGATCCCTGAATCGTCTTGATGCGGTTTGCCTTACGCAACCGCAGGCCGTCTTCCTGTTCCATGCGTATAACGTACCGCTCGATCAATGCGGAAATCTCCGCGATCTTGCTGATGGCGGCTGCGCTCACGGTAAATGGCGGCCGGTATGTCATGACCGACTCCTTGCCGGATGGTTTTTGTTACAACGCAAATTCATTTTTTACCACGTTGAGTATTCTTCATAAGGAGTTAAATATTTCTTTTCCAGAAACGCTATAATAAGTCCTGCTGTTTTTCAATCAGGGTCAAGGGGGCAGTTTGTGCCCTCAGCAATATTTTTTAATTACGACTCTCCAAGCGTTTATTTAAAGCTTCAATATAACCGGATGGATAATATTATCAAGCCTAAAAGCACAAAATCCGTTTATCCCGGCGGGATAACAGGTTTATAGGAAAAACGGCAAAATACATCTGCGACCCAGTTCAGGGTCGAACAATCCTGTGGACTTGGGAGCAGTTCAAAAATAACCTTTACATCTTCGCGCTTCTCCCGAACGAAGAATTTAACGCAAAGGCGCAAAGAAGGGATTTTTTTTAAGTTTGGCTGTGCCAAATTTTAAAAAGACTTTTTTCTTTTTGTTTTCCTTCGCGATTTTGCGCCTTTGCGTTAAAATTAAGGTTTATATTCATGCGCTGACTTCTGTTTTTTTCAATTTTCGTGTGTTTCGTGCTTTTCGTGGTAAAAGTGTATTCTCCGTTTCCCCATATTAGCGTTCATTGGCGTCCATTCGCGGTTAAACAGATTTCCGTCGAAAAAACCTGAGTTTCGAAAATGCATTTTACGGTATTATTTGAGCTTATTTACACAGTTTCTGTTGACAAATCCTCTAATATGTAAAAGACCAATTGAAAGTTAAAAAATGGGAGGCTGTTGTCCGAAACTAAGGGTTTAATTAACTTTATGGTAAGTAGTGCATTTACCTGGGAGCGCCGGTCTCCGTACCGGCTTTTTCAAGAAACCCATTATATATTCCAGATGATCGGAACGAGAAACAGCCTGCCGGTACGGAGACCGGCGTTCCCGGAATTTGCCGCGCCTTCGGCGGGTAATTTTTTTGTGGCAAAAATTGCATTTAAATACTTTATTTCCAAGCATTAACACAATATTAAATTGACAAAATTGCTAATAGTAAAAGGACAAGTGAAAATGGAGGAACTGGAAAACAGGGAGAAAGTTTACCACGGAGGTCACAGAGAACACAGCGCGGCGTAGCCGCAACCAAAGGAAACAGTTAAATATACCTTAACCACGAAAAGCACGAAAAAACACGAAAATAAGCAAATACAGTCTCACCATGAAGAACATGAAGGGAGTGAA
>CAIKZE010000464.1 GCA_903831825.1 uncultured Lentisphaeria bacterium
ATATGGGATGTGCCGGAACAGTCGCATATTACGGTTCAGAATATTATCCATCTTATGTTTATAACGCCTGGTACGGCACACCTTATGCGTTTCCGGTGGATAAAACCGGGGTGGAATTAAAGAAAGGCTCCCAAATAAAGTATCCCAGCGGATGCATGGCGTTCTGCGATGGCGACCTCATATATCTTATGGACACCTCTCAATATAACCACACGGCACTGCGGCATAACAATAAATTAAACCTTATTTACGCGGATGGCCATGGAGGCAGCAGGAGCGAGATTTTCCTTACAAGAACTGCCAATGAGCCGCTTTTATGTACCGGAGTCAGTCCGATAAACTAAATCTCCTTTATGCGGATATCCACACGGGCAGCAGGAGCGGGATTTTCATTATAGAAAATTTCTCCAGGGCTGCTTTTATGTACCATGGATTAGTCCAAAGTGATTTTCGTGACGAGTTAATCTAACTTCTGCAGTTGCGTCAGCGCTACATAGATTTGAAAATATAATTTATTTTTTTCAAACAAAATTCCGTTTAACTGCGAAAGTCAAATATATTGATTAACCGGATTTTTTGCCACCGCCCCGGCTCGCTTCAAGTAATCATCCAGCGGCTCCAGTTCATACTCGCGGATCAGGTCGGCAACGGTGAAATCATCCGAGTTGCTGTAAAGCAGCACCGAAGCAAGCTTGCCGGTATCATCTATCTCAACTTCAGGTCCGTATTTTTTCTTGATCTCAGTCAATTTCGGCCAGTTGTAATCCAGATGCAGCAGAACGCGGTCAAGATTGATAACGGCAGTTACATGGTTGAAATAGTTCGTCGTTTCAGCGAGAATGCGACCGTTCGGCGCGATTATTGCGCTGGGCATGATCAATGATGGCGACACTGACCCGACAAAAAACGAACGGCATGAATATGCCCAGTATTGCTGCATCAATCCGCCGTGATAGAATGCTGAAAACATGATGATGTCCGGCCGCTGCGCGGCGTATGCCAGGCGCAGTTCGTCAAAGTTCAGGTCAAAGCAGATGGCTCCGGCAATTTTACCGCAATCAGTTTCAATGGCCTGATGTTTCGTTCCCGCCTTAATGCCTTCTTCAATTTCACCGATTACTGGAAAGTTTTTTTCATACACGCCGAGCAGTTTACCCGAACGTCCGATGAAACGGGTACCGTTGACCAGCTTGCCGGCGCGGTCAAAATAATTCGTCGAATAGCCGATATTGCAGTTGTTTTGCACGGCGATTTCCGCCAGCATGTCATAAATGCGGTTGCCGCGGACGCGGAGAAAATCATGCTTGGAAAACCCGGAGGTTTCATTCAGCGGAGCATCGCATATTTCCGGCAGCAGGATAAAATCCGGACGTTCCGGCAGAACCTTTTCCAGTTCATTTCGGAGATGTTTAGAAACCTGAATGACGAAATCTTCCGGGGAATTGTTTTCCGGCTGAATCAACGAAGGCGCTATTGTACTTATCTTTATTTTCTTTGACATGTTATAACCTTTTTTGTGATTACTATACAACTGGAAATATAAAAAGATGCAACATCAATCATCGTTTTTTCGGAAAAAATCAAGGGATGGGCCACATTTTGGTTAACCTTTGTTTTTTGCCCACGCGGTCAGCCGAATGCATTTTGGACAATCTGTTCCGGTGTAGCTCCCTCTCTCTGAGAGGGAAGATTTAAAACCCCGTCCGAGACGGACGGCACTACAACAAAACCCATTCTGGACACCCACCACCCTCATTCTGGACACCTGTTCCGGTGTTGCGCCCTCGCTCTGAAAAGGAAGATTTAAAACCCCGTCCGAGACGGACGGCGCTACAACAAAACCCATTCTGGACACATCCCAAGCTCATTTGGACACCCGACTCCGAGCCGTTGGAGTCCCGTTGAGCATAACGTTTTTCGGTTTTCTCAAACATTCTGGACATTTTGGACCCCGTTTGTGTAAGACCGTCCGAGACGGACGGCGCTACACCCAAACCGCATCTCCGAGGATTTAGAGTCCCGTTGAGCATAGCGTTTTTCGGTTTTCCCAAACATTCTGGACATTTTGGACCCCGTTTGTGTAAGACCGTCCGAGACGGACGGTGCTACAACAAAACCGATTTTGGACACCCGACTCCGACACTTTGGATAGTCGTTGAACAGAGCGTTTTTCATTTTTCCACTTTTCTTTCCAGCAGTCGCGGGACCCGCCAAGCGGGGGCGCACTTTTCTCGCTCCTTCATACTCCGAGATTTTGGAGACCAATTGAACATGGCTATTTATATTTTTCACTTTTCTCGCTCCTTCATACTCCGAGTGTTTGGAGTCCCGTTGAACAGAGCCGTTTTCCATTGGTTCATGCTATTCACCATTCACATCCTTTAACCACGCCGAGTGTTTAATCGTGGTATGGCGTTTTTGCCAAAAACGCCTCCACCAGCCAGTTTTGGCAAAACTGGCATACTCCCGACCTCTGACGCCTCTCTTGCCACATTTCCGAGGATTTAGAGACCCATTGTACATATCGTTTTCATGATTCCCCAACTTTTCTCGCTTTCAACTATTTCAATGTTTTCATGGTTCCCCATTTTAAAATTTAAATCAAAGTCTACATATATAGGAAGTTTTGTCAACAGAAAGCATTTAATCAGGCTCAATGAACGAGAGAAAACAAGATTTTATTTTTACTGCGAAATTCACGAATTTTCACGAAAAGGAAACGTTCAGTCGTTTACATTGAAACATTCTTCATGAACAGTATCAAGCGACCATTTATTGACCAGTGCCGGTTCTCTTTTAATCCATTTCCCGTTTGTGAAATCAGGGAAAGCTACCGGCATGCTGCCGAGAGCGATTGACTGTTCAGACAAACATGAAATGCTCATCCATGTCGCGCAGTCATAGACATCAATCGGGGTTGCTGTCTTGTTGCGAACGGCATCAAGGAAGGCCATTATTGCCAGACAATCCATTCCGCCATGTCCCCCAACGGTTTTGTCTTTATAATCTTTCCAAATTGGATGGTCATATTTTTCGTAGAAACTTTCGACGGGGTCCCATTTATGGGTGATATACGGATTGCCTGCCATATCTATTTCCTCAATGCTGGGGCTGATTCCGTCAATATAGATGCCGTTGGCATCCTCAAGCCAGAGACCTTTTGTGCCCTGAACGCGGCCATTTCTTGAGTAGGGGCGCGGCAGTGAAACGCTGTGCGTCAGAGTAATTGTTTCTCCTCCGGCGCATTTTATTACCGTAGTGACGACATCGCCGCTATTGAAGACAATGTCGCCATACTTTGTTCCATGTCCATAATGCTGCCGGGCAAAGAGTCCATGGCCGCGTGATTTTGAGGCAGTCGAAGTAAGGCTCAAAAAACGGTTGCCCCGGTTGATGCCCAATATCTTTGCAATCGGACCAAGTTCATGGGTCGGATAAAGGTCGCAGTTGCGGTATCTGTTATGAATGGATCTTTCAAATCCGCTCTCCACATTTACCGCAATACTGTCACGAAGATCATGCTCGTAACCGCCGGAACAATGGATAAGCTCACCGAACAGCCCCTGCCTTACCATATTTAAAATCATCAACTCGTTTCTGGCATAGCAGCAATTTTCCAGCATCATGCAGGGAGCGCCAGTCTGTTCGGACGCATGAACCAGTTGCCAAAGTTCTTCAGTCGATGAAGCGCCGCCCACTTCAATAGCGGCGTACTTGCCTGTTTTCATGGTATCGGCGGCGATAGGCAGATGGGCATTCCAGGATGTAGGAATCATAACTGCCTCTATATCGGAACGTTGCAAAAGTTCCTTGTAATCCTTATACACGTCCGGCGGAATTTTGCCATTTGCGGTAAAGATATCTTTGATTTTAGCGATGGCCTTTTCTGACAGATCGCAGACGGCGGATATTTCGACGCCGCCGATAGCAAACAGCGAGACAAGCAGGACTTCTGTGCGCGCACCCAGGCCAATTATACCGATTTTTACAGTTCTTTCATTTTTCATTTTTTTATTCTTCATGTTTGAAAATAAAATGAACTTGCTTTCGCTTTTTCAAAGGATTAAT
Organism: uncultured Lentisphaeria bacterium; assembly: GCA_903831825.1. GTDB lineage: Bacteria > Verrucomicrobiota > Lentisphaeria > Victivallales > Victivallaceae > CAIPAT01. Next base: position 4,069 of record CAIKZE010000464.1, read on the forward strand.
TCAAACTTTTGAAATTACCTCTATAGATTAATAATTTTTTTATTGTTCAACTGCGATTTTCTGGTTGAATCAACAGAGATGATGTTTGAAGAACTTTACGGCCTTATTGCCACCCCATCCGTGTTCTCCGGGGAACAGGTCAAGCTGAAGGTTATTTGATGCTCCGGCTGCTGCGTAGATTTTTTCCAGCTTTTTGAAACATGCCATTGCACTATCCACCTTGAAACATGAATCGTTGGCGCCGATATCAATCAGCAACGGACGCGGAGCGAGCAAACCCTGGAGTTCCGGAAGATCGACCAGCTTATACAGTCCGGGCGCAACCTGCATGCCGCAATAGTTGATGTCGCGGATACCAAAATGAGCCCACAGGTCGCTGTAGCAGATGATTTCTGTCACCTTGAAGCGTTCATCGCAGAGACTCATCCACAGGGTCATCGTGCCGCCGCCGCTGAGTCCCATGGTTCCGAGCTTATCGGAATCAACTTGCGGGAGTGAACAGATAAAGTCGGTGGCGGCTTTGCCGTGGGTGACGTTGATCGACAGCGAGGTCATGCCAAACATGGTGGCATGCAGATAGTAGAGGTTGCACCAGTCGCGGCCTTGCTGTGTGTAATGATTAGGTTTGTTATTATCGTTGCGCTCACCGAAGCCGATCCAGTCGATAGCGTAAGTGATGAAACCGGCTTTTGCCATTTGATGACCATAATTGTAGTTATGCTGGCTGATCTGGCTCCGCAACTCAGGGGATGAATCGTTGCCCATTACCGGATCTTTGCCGAATGGTCCGTGGCCGTGGCAGCAGAGAATCGCCGAATACTTCTGCCCCTTCTTCATTTTCTCAGGGAATGCGATCAGCAGGGTTGCTGAAATATGTTTTGAAACGTCAATCAGCCATTTCTGCTTGGTTAAGCCGTCGTGTTCCCATTCCGCCAGCAGTTGCGGATTCAACGGTACTCGCTCCGGGTTGTCGCCGATAGAGGCAAGCGTTTTGGGCAGCGCCTGTTTTTTCCATTTGGCAAAGTCTGTTTTGGCGTTAAATGCGTATTGCGGCACATGTTCAGCAGCCATTTCGATAAACATCTGTTGCGGACTTAAATTTCTGAATGACATAAAAAATATCCTTATGGTTATTTTATTTATAAAACCTTTTATAAATAATTGTAGAATTTAGTCTATAAAAGTTGCTTCACTTGAAAAAATCCTTTTTCCAGGCCTGTTTGGCTTAATGATTGAATTCTTTTATGACACACAAATTCCTCACTTGTTTTTGGATTATAAACGCAGTACAGCCTGACAGCGTTGCCACTGCCGCTTGTTCGACAATATCCGCCGTCATTACGTTTTCAAGATCAAGAGTTCGTCTTGAAAACCATATCAATTTCTAAACAAACAATTCAACGCAGTATAAACCAATAACTTTTCTGCGGCATTATTTCCAGTTCAAAATGATCAACCTGCTTCGCAACGATTTGCCTGGTAAACGGATTATAAACATCAGCGGTGCGCGGCAGTTTGATAGTATATTTACCGCCGGCAACACCATGAATGCTGATGAAATTGCCGTTCATATCGATGACCGGTCCCGGCCGCGAAGCCACGAATGCGCCGGCTTCACGGGCAACATTATTAAGCAGCTCCGGCGAAAGTCCCCCGAGCGCGGCGACGAATACGGATGTATAATTGTCGAAACGCTTTACCGCGATCGCGCTTTGTCCGTCTTCATAATATTTGGCCAGAGTCACGGCGGTTGGATCATTAATCCTGAATCGCTGGCAGAACAATTTCTGATAGTCGCCATTTTCAGAAATATCAAAAAAACAGCGAAAGCTGTCGCCAATGCCTTGCAAAGGTTTAAGTCCGGCGGAGAGCGGGTCATTGCCAGGAACGGCTATCGGGCGCATGCGCATTACTTTTGCATCCGTTTCAATATTCATATTGACCAGTTTTGCGGTCTCCTTCAGGTCGATGTTTTTTTCATTGACATAACCTGGACTATAGTGCCATACGAGAATTTTATGATCCTTTTTGAAATTTTTGTTGATAAAATCCCTTTCCGCCGCAGTCAGATAATAAGTATTGACAAAGACCAGCACTTTGGCATTGGATATTCTGCCTGAATTATTGATGACGTCTTCAAGAAAATAGTGTGCTGCCGGAACTCCGGCGGTAGCCAGATCAAGAGACATCCAGTCAATACACCAGGTGGGAATATGGTATATACTCCATAAACTCGGGATACCCCAATATAACGATTTAGTACTGTAGACAAATGCAACTTCCGGCGTGAATTTATCCTGCGGCATCCGTGAAAAAACTTCATCGGTAACATCCTTGGCCAGGCGGATGACTTTCATTGCCTCCGGGTGACGATAAGCGTTTGCGCCTATATCATACCACCAGTACCCTTGATAATGTGCCAGCATCTGGCCGATTTCCTTATAAATGGTGGATTTGAAATGATCCAGAGAAAGCGGAGTTCCGATACGCATAGTATCAAGTTCATCGGTAATGCCGCGCATCCAGTTTCTGGTATCTAACTCTTTTACAACAATTTTGCCATGACGGGAAAATGTTTCGTAGACAGAATTAAGCCCGCCGCTGTAACCGGGATTCCGGTATTCATAGAACGGCTGCGCAACAAATCCGTCAAGTATCTTAGAATCAAGGAAATAGGAAAAATTGTTTCGCCAGCCGCCACCCATGCACCATGTCACGGCGAAGATATTGTGTCCGATTTCCTCTTTGACGATTCTTGCATAATATTCCGGCTGTATCCAGACCATGCGGCCTTCAAATTCGTTGAAATCGGCGAACGGTTGGTAATTATTCGGAGAAAAAAACATCTCATTACTTTCGCCACCGGCCGCTGGTTCCGGCTTTTTGGGCACGACCTTGGCCTCACTGAAGGTCAGGCCGGGTTTATTCCAGGCGGCGGATAGCGCTTCGTCAGTCTGATATTTTTCGCGCAGATACTGCTGCCACGCGGCAAGGCAATGAGAACTGTAATCGCGCTCCGGCAAAAAGAATTGCATGTCATGTCCGCCGGCAATAAAAGTTCCGGCGATAATCTTGCTGTAGGGCTTGGCTTTTAATTCACGGACAAATTCCCGCAGCAGATTTCCCGCCGCCTCCATGGCTTTCTGCGAATATGGCGAAGGCCACCAGCGCATGCCGGTCGGCAATTTTTCGGCGAAGCCGGAGATATGCATGGCAGTGCCATAGAGTTTTTCGCCCTTGGCATTGATCCAGGCCTGGTCCGGATTTTTATCGACATAATCGGAAGGGAATTCAACATAAATGCCTAACACAATATTCGAGTCAGGGCAGTGCCGTATGGCGTTTTCCAACAGACGAAACGCCGATGAAAAGTCATATTTCCCGTCTGCTCCCCAAAGCTGGCGCCCGAACGGATACGAGCCGTTTACAGCGTTGTATTGAGATGACAAATTGGAAAAACTGATATTTACCACCTGAAAATTTATATTACCCTCGGCTGACATTTGTTTGAAATCACCAAAATGTGCATTGGTCGGAACATACAGTACTGGAGACATCGTCTTTCCGTTGACTTTTAATACGGCATGATCATTGACTGTTTCAATTTTAGCGACTGTAACCGGCCGGCTATTGATTATTTTCAGCGCCTCATCAAGCGTTACTGCGGGTTGTGGAAATGTCGGCGCGGCGGCGGCCGCGGTCCACGTCGTCGCCGGGAATTCAATATCATCAAGCCAGACAGCGGCAGGATTGCCGTAGAGAATAACATTGAGAAAATACTTGCGGGGCTGCTTGCTGCGTTTGATCATAATCATCCGCCGATCCCAGAACTGTCCGGGAGTATTGCGCAGAATACTCTGGCTTGCCCAGCCGGCGCCGCCGTGTATGCTGGTGTCATCCCATATCAAATTGCCATTTTCGTCTTCGAAACGCAGCAGAAGCAGGGATGACGGAGAAGCGTTTGCGGCTTGAAAATGAACCCTGAAGGTCAGAATTTCTGAACCTGGTTCGACGCTAACCGGCTCCGCTGTGCGTAAACTGATAAAACCGGTGCCGTTGGTCTTGGTTATTTTCAACGATTTCAACCCGGTGCGGCTCCGCGTATGATCTATTTCAAATTTGCCTTCGGCTCCGTCTTTAAGGTTGAAACTCCAGCCGGGAATTGCCTCATCGGAGGCTTCAAAACTGTAATTGGCCAGAGCCGATCCATTCTCTGCCGCAACAGCGGGATTGGCCCAGTCAACGGCATCTTTCAATTCATCAGGAATTACATTCATGCCGCGAACCGCGGTGGCCATGGACAGCGCCACGACCTTATTACTGGAAAGCAGCAGTTCCTTGATCGCCGGAATCGCGTCCGGACCGATTTTTACCAGACTGTCAACGATGCATACAAGAATTTTTTCATTTGAAGTGGTAACTGCCATGTTCGCAAGGAAAGGGACTGCGGGAGCCCCTTTTTTGCCGAGCGCGCCGACTGCCGCGATTGCCGCTGCCGCCACGGATTTATCGGGGCTCTGTATTTTGCCTATTAGAAATGAAACTATGTCCGGACTGGAAATCGCGGCTATATCAGCTATCCGCATTAATGCCAGATAAACTAATTCATTATCCTGGCTTTTACAGATCTCCAATAAAAACGGTAAAGCATCCGGGTCACCGGGACAACCATTGATAAACTCTATTTTACCGGCATGATCTGCGGCGGCATATTGGGCAGTTAGTTTTGCGGACAATCCAGTCTTGGGCAGATCAGTTACTTTCCTTTTAATAATTTGCTCAACAATCTCCTGCTGCTGTTCAGCGGAAACCTCACAAAGCGCCGCGCTGGAAATATCACAATCTCCGCTGAACGCGATGTAGGGCGCTACACTGTCGGTTCCCGCCGGAAATGCGGAATTATCAAAAGGCTTGCTCCAAACAGCGCCCCAGTTTTCGGATAAAGCAAATGTTCCGGCGGTTGCTCCGCCGATGAATCTGAAAGTTCCTTTCTCATAGCAGAAAAATCCAAAGGTTATTTGACCATTGCCTTTGGCTGTAGCTCCGAACTGAAAATATTTCCCGGCGGGAAAAGAGCTTATTGGAAGATTGTAAAAATATACGCTAAGCACGATTTTGCCGGTACTGCTTGAAAGACTGATCACATTGACTTTTTTGCCGTTTATGTCAATGGACTTGCTGTATTTGACCCTGGCGTTTGTCGGCGAGGCATCGGGAGATACAAACCAGGATGCGGCGAATTCAGGACTTTCTGTAGTGATTTTAGCGTGAAGTCCCTGTTTTTGGGCGTCATTCCAAGGCGAGGAAATAGCAAATTCCGGATTTGGCAGCATATTCCGGTCCGCAAAGTTCGCCGGCCCTTTCCATTTCTCTTGATTTTGTCCATCATCTGCATTGATGACATGTGCCGCAAGGAACAATACGAAAACCACAATAATTCCACAAAACCTAGTCATGGCTGTTTCCTAATTCTTTTAAATTATGTTTGTTGTATAAATCGTTGCAAATGACAGACAACGCGCACCAAGGAGTCGTTCGGCTATTTATTCTTCACGGGCTTTTCAACAGTCTCCTGCTGCTGTTCAGCGGCAACCTCACAAAGCGTCGCGCTGGAGATATCACCATCTCCGCTGAACGCGATGTAGGGCGCTACACTGTCGGTTCCCGCCGGAAATGCGGAATTATCAAAAGGCTTGCTCCAGACGGCGCCCCAGTTTTCGGATAAAGCAAATGTTCCGGCGGTTGCTCCTCCGATGAATTTGAAGGTTCCTTTCTCATAGCAGAAAAATCCAAAGGTCATTTGACCATTGCCTTTGGCTGTAGCTGCGAACTGAAATTTTTTTCCGGCGGGAAAAGTGCTTATTGGAAGATTGTAAAAATATACGCTAAGCACGATTTTGCCGGTGCTGCTTGAAAGACTGATCACATTGACTTTTTTGCCGTTTACGTCGATGGTCTTGCTGTATTTGACCTTGGCGTTTTCCGGCGAGTCATCGGGAGATACAAACCAGGATGTGGCGAATTCAGGACTTTCCGTAGTGATTTTAGCGTGGAGCCCCTGTTTTTGGGCATCATTCCAAGGCGCGGAAATAGTAAATTCAGGATTTGGCAGTAGATTATCAGCATTAACTGCGACGGACATTACCAGCAATATTGTACCGGATAAAGTTTTCAATCCTCTTTTTAACATTTTTTCATTTCCTCTCGTTTAATTTGTTTTTGTTGACGAAACTTGTTTTTTTATTTAAATCTTTAAATCACTGTTTTGAAAAGGCTTGCTGGCCTAACGGGTTATCTGTTTCTCCGTATAAAGGATCATGTGTTATAATTGTATATGCTGCATGTCCATCAACATAAGCAATATTAATTCCACGATTGTCCTTGTGCCGGATATGACACCTAAGAAAATTACTTACTTCATACCATCCTATAACAGGATTGGCTCTATCAAAAACAGAATCAGCCATATCTAAAATCTTTGACGGAGTCTTCATGAGCGCAGTATTCCCGCACCATCCGCCGTTACTAGCGTTATCATATGGAATATACGCATTATATCCATATTCAACGTAATTTCCGGTGCAATTTTCCAGCGGCCAGGTGGTTGCGGCGCATTTAAAGATTTTATTATTTAAGCGGTATTTCGATATCAAATAATAAGCCCAGGTATCTCCCCAGGCAGGGCCGCCTAAACCGGTCATAGGAATAGAATGTAAATTCCAATCCAGGGAATATTCACTTTTTGTAAGGCTAATTTGTTTCAGGTTGTTGATGCAAGAGCTGGCTCTGGCTGTTTCTCTGGCTTTACCCAGCGCCGGCAGCAACATTGAAGCCAAAATTGCTATGATGGCGATCACCACGAGGAGCTCAATGAGGGTAAAATTCTGTTTCTTCTTCATGTTCAACCTCCTTTTCAATTATTTGTTTATTGATTTTTTGCAAGCCCGACAGACTTCGCAACCAGATAACTTCCTGGCAGATAACGTGATCCAAAATCGAGCCTGCCGTTTTCAATTTGACGCATTACCTCCTTGATGCATGCGCCGCCAAGTTCGCTAAGATCAAAATATATTCTGTCAACGTCATATAGTTCCTGATACCAGTCCGATTCAGCCCCCTGCACCACAATGCTGATATCCTCCGGACATTTAAGCCCGCGTTCTGTCAGAAGAACATGGAGCAGAGTTTGTCCGAAAATATTTCCGCCTATAATCAGCACTGCTGTATGGTCTGTCAGTTGTCCGGCGATTTCCCGGGCCGCCTGCCGCGCAAAATCATGAGTGACATAACCGGTTATTCCAGTTTTCATTGACTTGGCGTCAATACAGTCTTTTGACAAACCGGCATCAACGAACTGTCGCTCCAGAATATGTTTTATTTTATCGACCTCTTTGTCTCTGAACATTGTTGCCATCATTACTTTCCTGTGTCCTAAAGCCACAAGTTTCTTCCCAACTTCGGCGTAAGGTTCCTCCAGTGAAAGGAAAAATTGCAGACAACGCAATTTGTAGTCCCGGTCAAGCAACTGCTCTTTAAAACAACCCACCATTACGCACGGGCGCATGGATTTTGCCAAAAAATCGTACAGTATGAAAGGTACTCCGCCGAAAAGGATGTAACCGTCTATTCGTATTTCCCGATCAACGCATACACAAGCTTCAAATGAACTTGATGTCACATCTCTAGGCAATTCCTTGATGGTTACTGACGCTCCAAGGAAAGATGCGTAATGAACCAATCCGCCAATAAAATGGCCGACCGCTGAATCTTTCATGCTGTCGGCAGATAACAGTATAAGAATATGCGGCTGGCTTTGCCGGGATGCGGAACTTTTTCCTTCGTCCGGCAAATTGGATACATGTTTATTAAGCAAATGGCCGACTCGCGGAATTGAAGTCAACTGTCCGGATTCGTTCATTTTTTTCAAAGCTCGCCGGATTGTCAAATGATTACAAGAATAACGCGCCGACAATTCCCTTTCACTGGGTAATGCCGCTTCATGGTCAAACTCACGCAAAATGCATTTGCTTATTTCATCTGCCATAGTTACACGTGCCATCTCTGCGCCGCCTTTTATATTTAAAATCATTGCTATGCTATTATTATTATAGTATAGCAGATTTGCTTTGTCAATATTGATTTTGAAAATAATGGCCGAAAAGAATAAAACTAAATTTTAAAAGTTGACGAATATCAACAGTCGTTGCGTCGCCAATAGTCGACGAACAATCACCGACGCGAGGCGTTTTCCTTATTTTGCGCTTGTACAGGAATATGCTGGAATTGGTAATTATTAAGAACGGCAGTTTAATTTGCGTCAGAACTGGAGTTTGCCTTTTTAATTAAGCCAGATACCTTGCCGGAAACCAGGAGAAAACTTTTTGGGTACCGATTTTCTCATTTTGAAATAAATTTCCGCGTATCTGAAAAATTAACGAATTTTACTTCTTTAACTGTCGGCGTCTGTGTAAAAAATAAAGTACAATCTTATAAAATGCGCAAATTTTTCGGCATGTTTCAAAAGGTAGTTGACACTTTTATGTCATAACGTTCTGATAAAATAAAGTAAAACATTCAAAATAAGCTCCGGCGGAGCGATACATATTGTAGCGCCGGACTTTAGTCCGGTGAACGATGATAATAAAAATTTGGAGTTCCGTAGGAACGAAACATATAAGAATTGATATGATTCGAGCCTACGGCTCTCAAATTGTGCGGGGGGATGGCGGACGGATTAAAATCCGTCCCTACAACATGATTCGAGCCTACGGTTCTCAATGGCGGCATCTCAAAAAGTGTCAATTATCTCTAAACCTTTTTG
>CAIKZE010000465.1 GCA_903831825.1 uncultured Lentisphaeria bacterium
AATCCAAACTCAAAAGATCGCAATCCCGCAGACGCGGGACGAGTGTCTTGCGGCCGTATTTTTCCGTTCCTCCTTCAGGCGATATTCATATCGCCAATCAGTCGGATCGAAAAAATCCAATCCACAATCCTACTCGTCTATTTTTAAATTTTCAACCTTATAGAGTATAACTTGTTTCCATACTCCGAATTGTTCTCTGTCTGAATATTATAATTTTCTGTCTGAAAAGCAAATCCGGGAATGCAAATATCTCAAATAAAAAGCCGGTCCGGAAAGCTGAATCCTTAAAATTAACCACAGAGACACAGAGAAACAGAGAAATCCTTTTTTTACCACAAAACACACGAAAGGCACGAAAAGGACAAATACTTTTCACCATGAAGAGCATGAAGGTCCGAACAACGAACGGCGATATTATTTTAAACTTCAATTTCTTCATGTTCTTCATGGTGAAACGGTTTTTATTATCCTGTCTATCCTGTCTATCCCTGTTAAAATACAAATTCCTGTACGATCATGATATTATCCTCTCCTGAACATGGAAGCCAGTTCGGGCAGTTCACGGGAACGGCACAGCCATGAAATCAACGCGTAAGAGATACAGAATATCACGCCGCAGATGATCAGCGGCGCCGCGTCAGCCGGCAGATATTTGATCGTATAAATACCATGCAGTTTTTTATAGATGCAGAAAAACAGGATTCCCGCCGGAATGAACGACGCGACGGCGGAACGCAGCAGGCTGTAGCCGACCTGGTCGAGCCCAAGATCGTGCCGGATCGCCTTCTTCAAAAAATATAACAGCAGGCAGTTGTTGACGGTGGAAGAAATAACGGTGGCCAGCGCCAGTCCGCCCTGCTGCATCGGAAACATTAGAATGACATTCAGGATCAGGTTCAAAAAGATGCAGAGAAAAGATATTTTGACCGGAGTTTTCATATCTTTGCGGGAATAAAACGCCGACAGGGTGATTTTGATGGCGCAGAACGCCGGAACTCCCAACCCGAAAAAGAGCATCGCCCAGGCCGTTTCAAGCGCGTCGCTTTCGGTAAATTTTCCCCGGAGAAAGCAGCAGCGCACAATCGGCAGCCGGAAAAATACCGTAAACGCCGCAATCGGCACACAGACGAACAGCACATGCCGCAATCCCAGGTTCAGCGCCGCCACCAGTTCGGCGGTATCGCCTTTGGCGGCGGACTTGGACATGTTTGCCAGCAGGACGGAACCGAACGCGATGGCAAACACTCCGATCGGCAGATAAACAATGCGGTCGCTGTAATTTAATGCCGGCACCGCCTGCGGACCAATACTGTAGGCCATCATCCGGTCAATGAAAAAACTGATCTGCACCACCGAAGCTCCAATCAGGCCCGGCAGCGTAAGTTTCCACAATTCAGAAAGAATTTCGAAGTTTTTCAGGTTGTTAATGGAAAAGGAGGGAAATATATCGTACCAATACATCAGGCCCAGCAGCATCGCCAGTTGAATAACCCCGGAAAGCAGCACGGCATAAGCCAGAAAATCCAGCATTCTCACGATATCGGTCATGCCCGGACAGATGAACAGCAGGCAGACTATCAAGAAAATGTTCAGCAGCAGGGAGCCGAGGGCCGGCAGGAAAAATACCCGCAACGTGTTCAGGATCGATCCGGTAATGCCGATAAGGCAGATAAAAAAGGAATACGGCATCAGCAGCGGAATAAGGTTCAGCGCCATAACGCCGCTGGGGTCTTTGACCCAGAATTTCAAAGTAAGGGAAATTACGGAAACCAGGATGCAAATCAGCACCAGCACGAGTCCCAGCCAGGCGAAGATTGCCGCCAACTGGCGCTTGGCGTCTTCCTTGCCGCGCAGTTCGATAATGTGGGAGATGGTCGGCACCAGCGCCGTCCCCAGCGCGCCTTCGCCGAGAATTCTGCGGAAAAGGTTCGGCGTCATAAATGCCAGAAACCATGAAGAAGCCACCGCGCCGCCCCCGAGCACGCTGGCTTCGAGAATTTCGCGGAGAAACCCCAGCACCCGGCTGAACAGCGTTGCCGCCGCCATTCCGGAAGTGCTTCTCAAAATACTTTTCTTTGAAGACGACATATAGTCTTTATTTCATAGTTTTATTTTTTGACGTTCATAAAATATCTGGTGTTACACACAAATCCAGAATTCAGGAGTCAGAATGGAAGACTTAAATTCAGAATTCAGGAAACAGAAATCAAAATTCAGAATATAAGCATAACTATCAAATCCTGAAATCTCTTTACTGTCTGTTTTCATTTATCCTTATTTTGAAACTCTGTTATTTCCTTTGAAAATCTTTTCAAATTCCTGAGAGTTCCTTATTCCCTAATAACTGCGGATCCCGCAGTCCGGCGTCATACCGAGAAGCGAACATGAATCACGTCGCCGTCCTGCATGATATATTCTTTGCCTTCAATTCTTAATTTCCCGACCGACTGGGCTTTTGACCAGCCGCCGTTGGCCACCATATCCGCGTATGAAACCACTTCCATCCGGATAAAGCCCCGGCACATGTCCGTATGAATTTTGCCGGCGGCCTGCGGCGCGGGCGTTCCGGCGGTAACCGTCCAGGCACGCGATTCCATTTCCCCGGCGGTAAAGAACGTGATATAATTGAGCAGGCGGTAACCGGTATGAATAACCCGGCAGAGGCCGTTTTCAGTAATGCCCAGGTCTTCCAGGAAAACCGCGGCATCCTCAGGTTCAAGCTGTGAAAGTTCCTCTTCCAGTTTAGCGCAGACCGGCACCACTTCGAGATTATTCTTTTTACAGAATTCAACCAGCGCTTTGGAGTGTTCATCCTGGCCGAAAGACCTGAAAGTGGCTTCGTCAACATTAGCGCAGACAAATGCCGGCATCAGGGTAATCAAGCCGCAATTCTTCGCCGCCAATACCTGTTTCGGGTCATTGCGGTCATATTCCGGAACCCGTCCATCGGCGAGATCAGCAGCGAATCTCGAGGCGATTTCCAGTTCGGCCTTAGTTTCAGCATCCCCGGCGCGCATCAGTTTCTTGGATTTTTCCAGCCGCTTTTCAATGAAGTCGAGGTCGGCCAGCATCAGTTCAGTCATGATCACTTCCAGATCGCGGACCGGATTAACATCGCCGTCAACGTGAATTACGTCGCCGGCTTTGAAGACGCGGACCACATGGGCAATCGCGTCAACGCTCCGGATATGTCCGAGAAACTGGTTGCCGAGCCCCTGCCCCTGACTGGCGCCTTTGACCAGGCCGGCAATGTCAATAAATTTCAAAGTGGAAGGCACAATCCTGCCGGAATGTTCGAGTTTGGACAGCACTTCCAGCCGCTCATCCGGAACCGCCACAATGCCCGTATTGGGTTCAATGGTGCAGAACGGGAAATTTGCCGCGGCGGCGCTGCCTTTGCTGAGCGCATTAAACAAAGTGGATTTACCGACATTCGGCAACCCCACGAAACCACACGAAAAACTCATAGTCAGCCTCTTTCCACAAATAAAATCAAAATGAAAGTTAAAAAAACATTACTGAGCCAATTGCAAAAATCAAGTTTTGCGGGAATTCAGAATTCAGAATCCAGAATTCAGAATGAATTTCTAATTCAAATCCGGATTTATTCTGACTACTGACTACTGAATTCTGACTACTTTTGCAATTACCTCTACTATATATAAAAAAGCCCGCCGGTTCAGGCGGGCGTAATTATCATCGGTCAAACTGCGTTATCTGGTGATTGCTTCATCCGGATAGAAGAAGTTAAACGCATTGTGTTCCATGTCCACGACCCAGGCCGGACGCATAAGCGGTCCGTAACCCCAGCCGGAATCTTCCGGATCGTCGGTGGCGCCAGGCAGCGGCATGTAGAAAGTGACAACATCCGTTACGCCGACACATTCGCGGGCCACCACATAGGCAACGCCCTTAAACACCCCGTAAGTCAAAGACGCAATCGCGCCCTTTTCCTGATTAACGTCATACGGTCTGATCAAAATTTCCAGCGGACCGAATGCGATATTGGCTACGCCGCGTCCGAGTTTTTCCAGCGGACCGCTTGCCGCGTGAGTATTAGGCACAATAGCAACGGCAAGAAGGACAATCCCGGCTACTATAACTGTTTTTGTGAAGCTCATCAATCATACCCTTTGTTATTACAAAATTAGAATCCCGATTAAAGGGAAGTGCTAAAATCTTTGAAATATAACTTGACTATTTCAAAAAATCAAGGAAATTCGTATTAATAATACATCACTTTGAATAAACATCAAACACATGGAGTCAGAAAAATGAAAGATAAGAAGAAAATCAAACCGGCGGCGTCGCGCCTGTCAGGATTGTCCCTGCTGAAGGCGTCAGCGACCAGATATCCGGACAGCCCGGAAAAAGCCAATCTGGAGACCTTCAAGAACGTTTATCATGACCGGGATTACATCATTACGTTTGACTGCCCGGAATTCACTTCGCTGTGTCCGGTGACCGGGCAGCCGGATTTCGGCGCGATTACAATTCGTTACATTCCGGATAAAACCTGTGTTGAAAGCAAATCATTGAAGCTGTATCTTTATGCTTTCAGAAATCACAACACCTTTCATGAAGAAGCGGTAAACACGATTCTTGATGAAGTGGTAAATAAATGTTCGCCGCGCAAAGCCGAAGTCATCGGTATCTTCAGGCCGCGGGGCGGCATTGCAATCCATGTAAAAGCATGTTATGGAGGAAAAATTGATGGATAATGAGTTTACCGTAATCGCCGGCGGATCCGTGACTTCGCCGAAAGGCTTCAAAGCTTCAGGCGTCACCGCCGGACTGAAAAAAAGCGGCAACCCGGATATGGCGTTGATCTATTCCGAAACCCCGGCTAATTTCTCCGGGGCCTTCACATCCTGCACGTTCGCCGCGGCCCCGGTGCGGGTATGTCAGGAACGCGTCAAAAGCCAGGATAAAATTCAGGCGGTTATCGTCAACAGCGGCAACGCCAACGCCTGCACCGGCAAACCCGGCATTGCCAACGCGGAAAAAATGTGTGATCAAGTCGGCAGCCTGCTGGGCATCAGCCCGAAATCGGTAATGGTCTCCTCCACCGGTAGAATCGGAGTGCAAATGCCGATGGCGGTAATCGAAAAAGGCATCGCCCTGGCAGTGCCAGCCTTGTCCTGCGACGGCGGGAAAAAAGCCGCCGACGCGATCATGACCACCGACACCCGGCCCAAAGTCATGGCTGTCGAACTCAAGCTTGGCGGTAAAACTGTCACCATCGGCGGGATGACCAAGGGCGCCGGCATGATTGACCCGAAGATGAAAGTGCCTCATGCCACGATGCTTTGCTATATCACCACCGACGCCGGCGCGGATAATGCCCTGCTTGGAAAATTTCTGGAGCAGGGAGTTGACGAATCGTTCAACCGCATTACCATTGACGGCGACATGAGCACCAACGACACCACCATTCTTATGGCTAACGGCGTTTCCGGCGTAAAAATCGTTCAGGGAACCCCGGAAGAAGCCGCTTTCTATAAAGCGCTGCTGTTTGTGATGCAGTCGCTGGCAAAAGAAATGGTGCTGGACGGCGAAGGCGCCACCAAACTGGTCAATGTAGTGATCGAAAACGCCCCGTCCAGGGCAGACGCCGAGCTTGCGGCGAATGCCATCGCCAATTCATTGCTCTGCAAGACCGCATGGTTCGGCTGCGATCCCAATTGGGGCCGCGTCATCGCCGCAATCGGTTATTCCGGCGCTAAATTCGAGCCGGACAATGTCGTCATTCATTACAACGACAAACCGGTAGTGTGCAACGGCCAGGATGCCGGAACTCCGGAAGCCGTGCTTGCCGAACTGATGAAAAAACGCGAATTCACGATCAACGTCAATCTCAATGCCGGACACGCCAACTATAACGTCTGGACTTGCGACATCTCTTACGAATATGTGAAGATCAACGCGGATTATCACACTTAATCCGCTAGTTGACAGACCATTTTAAACATTCTGGACAAGTGAGTTCAGAATGTTTTTTTATACAGCCTTAATTTAAAATCTGAATATATTTTATAAATAAAGTATTGACAATTCCGAGATGACACCGTAATATATAGGCATATACAAGCATATACAGGTATAGACACATGAATGCCTTAGTAGACAAAAACAACATGAAGCCGATATATTTGCAGGTGAAGGATTCAATCTCTGCCGCCATCAAGCAGGGCGAATTAACCGCCGGCAGCAAGATTCTTTCCGAAAATTCCTTAAGCAAGAAATATGGAATACACCGGCACACGGCGAGAAGTTCCTTACAACTACTTTCAGAAGAAGGGTTGATAACCAGCATTCCCGGTCGCGGTTGGTTCGTAACTGAAACAACCGCCAGGAAACCGCCGAAAACAGAAGCAATGCCGCCTGTCACCAATGGGGTAATTGCAATTTACGGGATCCCGCTGGATACGATTCAAAGCTATTTTACCACATCGTTTCTGAACAGCCTGTTGAACAGCGGCGCTAAACACCATTACAATGTCAGGTTCTTAAGTGATGAAGACATGCATGACATAGAAGCCCAGGGCCACTGTTCCGTAAAATTTGACGCTATTATATGGACCGGACCGTCCCCGGAAGCAATTCCTAAAATTGAGAAGCTGGCAGCCTCCGGCATTAAGATTGTCGTCGCCAACCGTCATTTATACGGCTCTGCTTTGCCGTTTGTTTCCATAGATCAATATTCCGGGACCCGGGAATTGGCCAGCCGGGTGATTAATGCGGGACATCGCAGGATCGGCTGCGTTACGTCGGACCTTCCTTATCGCTATCTTTCAGAACGGTGGCGCGGTTTTTGCGATGCCTTGCACGCGGCAGGCATTGAACCTGATGAAAAGCTCATTTTGCATGTGACAGACTCTTCAGACATCAGCGGCGGACTGAATAATTTATTTGAATCCAATCCTGATATGACCGCATTGTTTCTGACCGGTGAAGTATTCCACCGGCAGACATTTGAATACATCAAAAATTCCGGCAGAAAAATTCCGGACGACATTTCGGTGGCAGTATTCGACAAGGTAAACGTGAGTGACTTTAAAGGGAAAATCGCCTCGGTGGAACAGCCGGTGGCTCAAATGTCCGAAGAGTTATTTGCGCTCGTCGCCAAAATGCTGGACGGTAAAAAAATCGAAAGCGGCTTGATCGTCGAACCGGTAATCTGCCCGGGAGAAAGTATTAAGAAAATTAATTGACGGCGCGGCGGCTGAATTAACGGGATTAAAAGTGTTGACTGTAAATGCCTTTATAATTATAAGAAAGGAAAAAGTATCATGAAGAAGCAGTCGGGGGAATTAATTCGAAACGGTTTCACGCTCATTGAATTGCTCGTGGTGATAGCTATTATAACTATTCTCGCAGCGATGCTGCTGCCCGCCTTGAATAAGGCCAGGATGACCGCACAAGCCTCATCCTGCAGCAGCAATCTCAAACAGATTGGAACAATTACGACGTTCTACCGGGATGATTGGACCGGATACTTTCCGCTGGCGGCAAATTATCCCAACAAGGCAAGTACTTACAAATGGCATAATTATATGATTGACAATTATTTAAAAAGTGATAAGATTTTTCAATGTCCGTCCTGTCCCAAGCGTTTTCTTCCCAATTCATCCGCCATTGCTTATGGTTACAATTACCATCATATCGGCACCTCTTACTTTTATCAAACGGGCACGGTGACAGCCGCCAATTATATGTATATTCCTGCCAAAGAAAGTCAGATTAATCAACCGACTAAAACCCTCGCGGTTTGTGACTCCTGGAATCTTACCACCAGTACTGACGAAGGCAATTACGCAGTGAACTCCTGGTATCTTACATCAGGCGGCGTTGGCGGCGGCGCTTATGCCAGGCACACTTTTTCGATCAATATTTCCTGGTGCGACGGACATGTGGCTCCAGTAAAATGTTCCAATCCGCTGAATCCGTATTTGGAGCTTGGCAGCGTTTCAGGATCCGCACAAGTCGGCAACAAGAATGTCTGGGACAGATCAAACACAAAATAGTCTTCAATATCATTGGATGATATTTTTCAAAAACATCAAGGCAGAAAAATGAGCAAAAAAACGTTCTTAATATTTGCAGGCCTGCTGGCATTAAATATTGCGGTGACAGCGGGACCAGTCAGCGATGAACAAAACATCATCTTGAAATCCGGGCCGTACATGGCAAGCGTCAATCCCAGCCTGCGTTATACCATCCGCATTCTGGAATTCAACAACTGCCGGCTTGGAACGCCCACCGGATTTTACGGTACGGTCATGGCGCCTCAAAGCGGAAAATATATCGGGTCCGGCCATACTGAAGGCGGATGTGAGCAAGTTATCAAGATTTCTTTCACCGCGGACGGCAAAGAAATAAATCCGGCGCCGGGCAGCACGGTTGAGGCGGCAAAAATTACGATGCGCAAACTATCGCAACTGGATAATCTGCTGTTCCAGATCGAAATCACGGTTTCAGGCGATGGCATCGTCGAACAGAAAAAATTCACCGCCTTAAAGGATCAACCAATAAAATTGTTGTACATTTTCCAGGCCTGCTGGTCGCCCGCAACTACCAACTGGCTGGCGGAAACCGCCGCCGGCAAAACGTTAAGCGGAGATTTTGACGGCAAGTTTGAAGGCAACAGCCGCTGGCATCTGCAGGAAGAGGTGAAATGGGCGGCAAATTACAATGCGGTGGCAGGCAAAGGACTGGTAATGTATTTCCCGGAAGCGATTAAGGGGAAAGAACGCAAGGCTGCTTTCTGGGAAATAAAAAAAGCATATAACAAGTTTTATCTGATGCTGGATACGCCGGCAACATATTCCGCCGGTTACAAATCGCCGGACTACACACTAATCATTAAAGGTTATAATGCTTCTACGGAAAACTGGAAAACCGTCGTCGCCGATACCGTGAAAGCGGCCTCCGAGCTGAAAATCACGCCATTGAGCGGCGAAAGCATCCCGGAGCCTGAAAAGCTCCCCGCGGCTAAAAATGAAAGTCCCGCAAAAAACATTACCGATTCAATCTGTTTCGATCTGGATTTTACCAAATCATTGGATCAGGTAATTCCGGGCAAGGCGGCGGGTTCCAACACCGTCAAAACCCTGCTGACCGCCAAGCCGGTTTTCGATTTCGATACTATGGCGCACAGCAACCTCGGCTTGCTTACCGGTCAGGAAGGAACCTCGATTCAGATCAATTCGGCTAAAAATCTGCCGGCAGGTTCCGGCACCATCGATATGGCAGTCAAAGCTTTTGACTGGGACTGGAATGACAATAACGTCCACATGCTGCTGGAATCTATCGGAACAACGGAACCCGGCACGGCAAAAATGTATTTATATAAACATAAGACCGACGGCCTGGCCTTGTATCTGGAATTATTCCAGACCGGGAAAAAGATTTTCCTGACTTGTCCGGTCAAAGGCTGGGAAAAACAGTCATGGCATCATCTGGCGGTAGTCTATTCTCCGGAGGGGGTGGCCCTGTATGTTGACGGTGTTAAATGCAAGTCCGCCGATTTTCCGGAAATCAAAAAATGGCCGGCGACTTTCAATGTCGGTCCCGGAGCAAAGTCTTTAGGCTGGAATGGCGGGCGGACCACTATCGCCAATGTTACCATTTTTGACGCGGCGCTTACGCCGGCGGACGTCAAGGCCATTGCCAAGGAACGGCTGCCGAATCTGAAAATACAAGTTTCGACCGAAGAGAGCGCGCATATCGGCGGTAAAACGATCGCGCCGCCCAGCCCCTGGTTCAAGACCAGGCCAAAACTCGGGATGGAAGCGCTTAATCCCGAAACAGTCCTGCCGCCCTGGACTCCGGTAGCGATAAGCGGCGCTGTTATCAGCGTATGGGGCAGAGATTATGACCTGTCCGGCAATTCATTGGTTGATTCGATAAAAGCCAATGGCGGTCAATTGCTTTCCGCCCCGCTGCAAATTCAAATCGAAACTGAAGGCAAACGCGGAATACTGGCATTTGCCGCGCCGGCCGTTCAGCAACAAGCCGCCGGCAGGATAGTTCTGACGCGGGATTCCAGCGAATTCAACGGCATTAAAGCTTCGATCGAGTATGCCGTTGAATATGACGGCATGATGTTCTGCAAACTGACCATTCTGCCGGCAGGAAAAAAGATCAGCAAACTGATCGCCTCAATTCCATATTCGAAGGAAACTGCCGCGTTTATTCATTATGTCGGAGCGCCGACCGCTTACGAATCCCAGGATCTGCCGAAAAACTCCTGTTCCATGAAACTGGGTGAAAAGCCCGGTGCCGTATTCCAAAGCGGGTTCAAAACTAATATCTGGATAGGCAATAATGAACGGGGACTGCTATGGTTCGCCGAATCAGAACAGTATTGGTGGCCCAAAGACCGTAATAATATGATTGAAGCGGTCAGAAATCCGGACGGCACCGTCAATCTTAATCTTAATCTGGCAACTGCGGAGATTCCATACGGCAATCGTAAGGAATTATGTTATGAATTCGGCCTGATGGCCACTCCGGTGAAACCGATGCCCGCCGGATGGCGCGGCATGACGATTACGGCTCAATACGATGCATTCAAAGGCAACCTTCGCGGTAATTATCTGATTTACTGGCCGGACGAGTGGCGTTATATGAATCTGGACCCGGAACCGACCAGAGCGCGGAACATCGACAAAGTTAAAGCAAAAGTCAGCCGGGATATGGCCGAAGACAGAAAAATCATACCGTACTGGACCCGGCTGCACTTTGAGACAAAAGAAGAAAACAAGGTAAATGCCGACGCGCTGGCGGTACAGGACAAATGGGCCGCCGAACCCGGACGGCCCGGCGGCGGAGCTCATCAGATGTACCGGGCGTCATGTAATTCCGAGTGGGCGGATTACCTGGTCTGGTGCGTCGAGGAATGGGCAAAAATTATGGGCCACATTGACGGCATGTATATGGATGAAACCCAGCCGATTCCCAATACCAGCCAGGCCAGCGGCGGCGGTTATACCGATTTCAACGGAACCAGGCGGCCGACTTTCGAGGCGATGGGCAGCAGAAACCTGATTAAACGCATCACATACAACATCTGGATGCGGAACAATAAGCAACTGCCATGGTCAATCGCACATTGTTCGGCTACCCATACGATGCAGAATTTAAGCATGTATACCGCAATGCTAATCGGCGAACAGATCTATTCCGGTTATTTCGTCAACAATCCTGAATATATGCCGCCGGAAAATGACAAGTTGTACTACTACAGTTATGCGCTGCCGATGGACAGGGTGCGCGCCGAATGTTACTGGAAGCAATGGGGTGCGGTCATGATCTGGCTGCCATGCCTGAAAAATCAGAAAGAAATCATGACCAATCCCGCCGCTACCCGTGACATGTTGTCCCGTGTCATGCAGGCGGATATGCTGGTTTGGCCGCTATTCTGCAATTCACAGGAAGTCATGAAAACCTGGAAATTCCGCAAAGAATTCGGCATTGCCGATGCGGAAGTGCAATTCACCCCTTACTGGGAAAACAGCCGGATTGTTTCCGACAAACAGGATGTTGTCGCCGGGTATTACCGGAACGGCAATAAATACCTGGTACTGGTTTCCAATCTGAACCGTACCACGAAGGAAGCCGTCATCTCATTAAAGGGAATCAAAGCAAACTCCGTAAAAAACGCCGAAACCGGCAGTAAAATTGAGTTAAACAATGATTCTGTCAAATTAAATATCCCGCGCAATGATTATATTGTACTGGGCATCAACTATTAGGAATTAAAATGTACCTTATCGCCCAAACTGAAGATTATAATCTCTTTCTGCCGACTCAAAAGGCAAAACAACATGTAGAGCCGCTGATTGCCGAAGCAAAACAGGCCAACCTCCAATATCTGTCCGAACATAAACCAGCCGCACCGCAAATGCGGATAACCGGTTCATTCGTTTATCCGCATCCGCCGAATTACCGCGGAGCCTGCACCCTGCATTACGGCAAAAACGAATGGACGGACATGCTGAACCGGCTTAAAGAACTGGGAATGGATACGATTATCCTCCAGGCCGCGGTGTGGAATGAGTTGGGGGAATGTTATTATCCGTCAAAATACTTTACGGGTTTCAAAACCTGGAATGTGGTCGAGCCGATGCTGACTGCCGCCAGGGAAACCGGATTGACCGTTTTTCTCGGCGGTTACGGTTCAGTCACCGGATGGGATGAAAAACTTAATTCAAACATTATCGAGCAGGAAAAAAGCAGTCAAAGCGCCTGCTACCGGGAGTTGCTGAAATATCGTCAGTTTTTCGACGGATTTTATTTTGCCCCGGAGACCGCATATTGCGGAACACGTAATTTGCACAAGGAAAAATTTCTCAACGAACTTTACCGGGAATTTTTCTGTGAAATTAAAAATAAAACTCCGGATCTGCAAATATTGATGTCTCCGGCCACCAAGTATTTTCCAGACAAAATGGAGGAAATGAAAGATTCCTGGCGGGCATTGCTGGCCGGGGTTCCGCTTGACATCATGGCGCCGCAGGACTCTATCGGTTCGTGCGGCAATCAACTGCTTCATCAGCCGGAGACCTATCGCGCATGGACGGAAGTATGCCGGGATCTGAACATTACTTTCTGGTCAAATATTGAGATTTTCGAAAGGCAGGATCAACTTGATGGAGACAGCTATAATTACACGGCTTCGCCGGAAAGAGTTTCATGTCAAATCAACAACGCCGCTGCATACGCGAAAAAACTGATCTGCTGGGAAGCCCCTTATTATCTGGGCCCGGATTCCGGCCGGAAAGGCGCTGTTCTCCGAAATTTTTTAAATAAAGCAGGATCGTCTCAACATTCTTTGCGGAAAAATTCAGTTCTCGAACATTGCGGCATAAGTTAACAGCCATCGCTAAAAGCTGATACTTATCCACTTATGCATATTGTTCAATTTTTGAGCTTGGGAGCCGTTCAAAAATAACCTTTACATTTTGGTGTTCTTTCGAGCCATTTTTGCCGTAATTGTTCGTTACATAACTTGTTATGCTCCTCACAATTACAACAAAAATCATCTCAAAAATCCATGCCAAAATTTGGCATGTTTCAAAAAGTAGTTGACACTTTTTAGATGCCGCCATTGAGAGCCGTAGGCTCGAATCATGTTGTAGGGACGGATTTTAATCCGTCCGCCATCCCCCGCACAATTCGAGAGCCGTAGGCTCGAATCATATCAAT
>CAIKZE010000466.1 GCA_903831825.1 uncultured Lentisphaeria bacterium
AATGTGCTTGACAAGCTGACCCAACAGGGGCAAAGTATTCTTCAACGGATTCATGGTAGCTCCTTATGTTTTTTGACGAAAATAAAGGTGTCATGAATCCGTCTTTTTTCAAGCTTTCAGATTTTTTATGGGATGACTGTGATAAATTTATCAAAAAGCATTGGAAAGGCATCAAACAGGAATTGGGTTTGCCATTGCTTAAAGCCGATGATATTGAGCTGGACTGGCAAATAAAACCGCTAGTGTGCCTGGAGCAGTATTTGCAAGTGCTATATGCAACTAAAGAGTACCCGCAATTATTGATTTTGTGGATGAGCATTGATGAAGATAGTGTTGAATTAGTTCGACAAGGCAAATACAAATTACCCGATTCCTGTCTGGTCGCGGGGCCCAGTTATTCGCCTGATTTCAGTTGCAAAAACATAATTACTTTAGCCGCGCATGACAGTGTTGATGTCATGCTGGCGGCTTATGAGGCGCTGCGGGAGCGGATTCTGGCTCCGAGTGAAAAGTTAATTCATCGTTTAGTTGATTACCCAATTGTATGGCATAAAAATAAGGAATTTTGATGATGAAAAGAAGTTTGATGTTATTAATGTTCGCTCTGACTGCATTGGTTTGCGCCGCCGAAATCCCTGCCGGTAGTGGCATCAACAAAGCGTTGGTTTATGATTTTAATGAAGCGGTCAAACTGACTCCGTATCCCGTCCAAACGGCCAAATCATTCTCGCTTGACAGCCCATCCTATTCTCCTGAAAGCGGAAAAGCCTTAAAAATTGAACACAAAGGCGCGACCGCCACCACCTGCTACGATTATTATTACTTGACTGAAAAAGCTCCGGGAGTGCTGAAAGTTAATTTTATGTACAAGACCGATTCGGAAAAAGCGACATTGGCCTTGGCGTTTAATCAAAAAGGGAAAGGCAACGGCAGCGCCGGCACTGCGACGATCAAGATTCCCAAGTCAGATACGTGGCAGCTTTTTGAAACCCTGGTTGATGTTCCCAATGAAACCGCGGTAATTCAATTTTCTTTCGCAATCACCGGCGCCGATGCGATCATGAGGCTTGATGATCTCGCGTTAAAATACACTGCGGACAGTGTAAAAATACCTTTCGCCAGTCAGGTAAAATGGACCGCATCGCCCGATGATCCAAGCTGGAACCCGGATTATTCGCTTTCAGGGTTTTATGTCGATACGAAAGCGGCAAAAGTTCCCACGACAATACAAATTGCCGCCGGTGCCGAGGGCTTATATGTCTATTTCCATAATACCGAGCCCGACATGGCAAATTTAGCCGCCAAATATACCGGGGATCGCAATAAAGAGGCCTGGAAAGACGACTGCAATACTCTGCTTATCTTTGATCCGTCACATAATAAGGGCTGGCAATTTATGACCAACAGCAATGGTACCCGTTACGATGCGGAATTGCGCCAAAAAGTGGCCGGTGATCCGTGGAATGCATTTCCCGATTGGCAAGGGGAGTGGCAGGCGAAAGCCGATAAAAATAAAGATTCATGGAACAGTAAATTTTTTATTCCGTGGAAAACCCTGGGCATCAACTTTACCGATGGATTTGAACTGAAAATCAACCCGGCCCGCGAACAAAAAGGCTTGAGTGAAAACAGCACTTTCAATTGCTATTCCGGAACTTTCAGAGACATCAATAAATTTGCCTCTTTGCGCCGGACAGGCAATCAAATAGAAATTGAACGCTATCGCAATGTCGAAAAACTCTCCTACACCGTTAAAAGAACTTCTCCCAAGTTTGCCGAAGTATTGGAAAAAGGGGTTGCCGGCAACTATAACGTTGATGTCTGGGCTCAGGGCTATGTAAAAAGCGCTTACCCGGAGGCCGTCCAAAAGAAACTTACCCAGGCTGATTTTGAACGCTGGCAAAATGCGTTGATGCAAGCCTTTGGAGAAAGTCACACCGGCGGCCCGGCTTATCCCTGGGTAATTAATAATCTCTATGGCAAGATCGGAGAGATTAAAGAGCTTAATCAAAAATACCAGATGAAATTCCCTTACAGCATTCATTCGAGCGGAGACAGCGCCGAAGCCCGCAAAAGCGGCGCCGTATTTTATAATCCCGACGCAACGAACTACGTTGATCCCACTGATCCTAAATTACGCGTAACTTTGACCAGTTCGATAGAGAAAATAGCCAGGGATCCCAACTATGAATTAATTAAAAACACCACCAAATTTGTGATGGGTTTTGATGAACCCACCAACAGCGTTGGCGCATCATTCAGCCGCAAATACAATGTTCGCGCCGTCAAGGAAATTGATGTGCTGTCGGATAAAATAAAAGCGGAATATGGCTTCGGCAAATATGGAATCCCGGATGCCTATATGCCCGCCGACAGTGATACTCCCTTTAAACGCATTGCCTTTTACCGCTGGTGGAATGCGGAACTGAAGGAAAGTCTCAGACAATGGCAGGATGCGGTAAATAAAGTTTTTCCGGATGTGCCCTTTATGGCGATTACCAACAATAATACCTCAGGTTGTTCAATGGTGGATTTAAGCAACCTGAACGGAACGGCTAAATTAATTGCATGTGACCCCTATCCGACCTCAACTACCGCTTTTTTTGGCAATGCCAGAGCGCGCTATCATACCGGTTTTTCCGCCAAAGAACTCCATGATTTGGCGCCAGGCGCCAGAACAATGGTGATGCCGCAGTGTTTTATCTATCACGGCGTAGCGCCCGGCAAATCAGATATGCGGGAATGGGCGTCACAAGCCATCAAGAACGGCGCCAGTTGGCTGATGTGGTATTGCGCTGACGCCACCAGTAACATATTTGCGGAATATGTCGCCATGCTTAATTTAAATAAAACGATTGCCGAGATGGACAAACTGGTCGAATTTCCAACAGCCAAAACCGCCATACTCAATTCCCAATACGATATATGGGCAAATAACAATGAAGCCAGCCATGCGTTGTATACCGTCTATGCGATTCTGGGAGAACACCTGAAGTCGAATTTTCGCTTTATCAGCGATACAGGAATAAATAACGGCACCCATAACCTTGATGATTTCAAACTTATTTATATTCCTAAAATGGCTTATACCGATCCGGCATTATCAAATAAAATAGCCAAATGGGTGGAAAAAGGCGGAACGTTAGTGGTGTTCGACCCTGAGTTTATGAGTTTTAATATTGACGGCAGCCAATCCGATTATCGTCAGAAGTTATTCGGCGATAAAGAAGAAAATCAATTCGGCAAAGGCAAGGTGATTCACTTCAGCAAACAGCCGTTTGAAAATTCCGATCTGGCGGTCAAGCCGGATAAGTGGCCGGCATTTTTCCGCGCCCAGGCGCTGGCCGTCGGCGAAGCGGTGGATCTGCCCCGCTGGGATTTCACGATACCCGAAGTCAAAGAAACGATTAAACTGGAACCAATAGTTAAATGACTGTTCTAATAAACAAAAACCAGGAGGTGAAAAGAATGTTACAGGAAGGTTGCAACTAAAAAATGGACAATTCAAAGTAACAAAAAACGGAAAACGAGAAAAGCAATTTGACTTTCTCGCGGAATTCAAGTAAACTAAAAAGGAGAAGAAAATGAAAAGTTGTAAATCATTGAGCTTCACACTCATAGAACTGCTGGTGGTGATCGCCATCATCGCAATTTTGGCAGCGATGCTGCTGCCGGCGCTGAACAAAGCAAGAGAAACAGCTCGCGCAATTGCCTGTGCATCCAATTTAAAACAACTTGGGACTGCCGCCAATATGTATTCCGTGGATTACAAAGATTACATTGTGCCTGTAACCAATGAATACAATCAGAATGTCGTTTCCGCTACCGGAAAATATTGGGGATATTTGCTTTGTCCATATTTGGGTATCCAAATAAGAAATGGCACACAAGCCGACTGGAATGTATTTAAGAGCATGAACCCGAAAATATTTGTTTGTCCGTCTCAAAAAACGACGACTGGCGGTCTCGATACCTCTTACCTCAGTTATACCATCAACGGAACCTACAGTAATCCGGGTACCTACGGTTCAACTACGATTCCATTTTCTAAGTTTTGGACTCAAAATGGCACTTCGATGGAATGCCATTCGTCAAGTTCCGGCTCTGCATACAATACCGGACGGGCAACCTCGCTGACTGAAGCCTGGCTGTTTGCCGACAATAGTAATGATACCCTGACTTATAAAAATGCCAATTCCAATGCTCTTTACACATTTACTGCCACATCAGGCAAAATCAGTGACGGCGTGCGTCATTCGAATTATGTGAATTTCGTTGCGGTGGCGGGAAATGTCTATTCTACAAAACCAATTCCGGCGTGGGGGGATGCCTATAATTACGGTTGGTATTTGCCGAAGAATTTTATCACTCCGGCGGAATGGCGTTAAAAAGGGACTTGAAGTTTGCGCAAGTAAACTAAAAGTTGATGAATAGCTTTAACTCGTAATTAATCATTTAAGAAATAGAAAATTTGGAGTTGTATGAATAGACCTACCTATCGGGCAGTCAGCCACTGGTTTAACTGGAATGATTTGGATTATCCCAACCAAGAGGTCGAGGCCAAAATTGATAAATTAGCCTTTGAGGCCAGCCAGGCGGGAGTGAATTTAGCCATGGTTTTTGGTTTTCACTTTCGCTGGGATTTCATCTATTGCTTTGATACTGTGCATAAATTATTAAAACATACCGCGGACGCCTACCATCGCTATGGAATCAAGGTGATGGATCACCACTCCGCCGTCCTCACCCACCGGCCCCGCGACTGGGCCGGACGGATTGATACCTCAATCCGCAACCACCATCATGTGCCGTTTACCCCTTCCCCCGAGATAATTCCATTCCTGCAATATGAGGGAACACTTTTAAACTCATGGCGGCAAAAGCGGGTGGACAACGATGATCCGGCCTTTATCGCCTGTTATCAGGCCGAACATTTTTGTGTCAATAATCCTGATTTCCGTCATGCCTATTCAGCCTATGTTAAACGGCTTTTTGCGGAAACCGGGATTGACGGCTTAATGTGTGATGATGTAATCTATTACGGCCACTGGGGTGTTTGCGGCTGCCCTCATTGTCAAAATAAATTCGGCTCGCCATTGCCCCCGCCGGAAGATGCAAATTTCTGGGGCAACTATCAAAATAAACTATGGCGGAAATGGGTTGATATGCGTTATCATGATGCGCGGGATTTCTTACAATTGGTGCGCGGCGTTATTGGCCGGGATGCGCTGCTTACCAGTTGCTGCTGCTCATCCACCCGTAAAACACTTGACGCCTGCGGCATGGATATGGATTTAATGAATCCGCCGTTATCCATGACGATGCTCGAAATGTGCGGGGAAATCGCCGGCGGCAAATCGGGCTTAACCGCGCGAATGCCTGATATTCTGCTTCACAAGGCCATCTCGGAACGCCGTCAAATCGGCTGTTTGGGATTGGGATATGCCTTTTATCCGGACAGCGCCTTTTTAGTCTGGAGTTTAAACCAGTTTTTCGGCGCGGATACCTGGGTGTCCAGCCTCAAGGGAAGACTGGGCATCTCGGACAGAGCCGCCGAAGCGCTGCCCATGGAACCGGAACTGGTCAAAGAAGCCTACAATTTTGAGTGCCGCCATCCCCGACTGTTTAACGGCGAAAGTGTGGCTGAAGTTGCCGTTTACTATTCCAATTCCAGCAAAGTATTTAATGGCGATTGTGACGATGATTACTGTGCGGGATATGCCAATTTGATCAGGGAGTTATTTACCCGCGATGTCTCCGTGGTCGTAGTGGATAAAATTCCCGAAGCCGGGCGTTACAAGTTATTAATCCTGGCGGATTGCGGCTGCTTGAGTTCCGGATTGCGGCAAACGCTGACTGCTTATTTGGAACAAGGCGGACAAATTATTGCCACCGGATTGCTCGGAAGTTTTGATGAAACGGGTAACCCTGTCCCTGCTCCCTGGTTAGTGAATTACACGATTCCGACGGCAGACCGTTCAAGCCTGAAGACGGAGGCTTTTTTTGAAATGTGGGGGCATCTGCCCAAGCGTGAAATTGCGGGGATGCTTGAAGCAAAATCTGGATGGCGGGAATTCAAGTCAGGCGCCGGTATTCTCTACTGGAACCGGATTCGTCTGCATGTCGCCGGGCATACTGAAATCGCACTGGAAAAAATCCAGACTTTAGTCAAACCGCGGTTGACTATCGAGAAGCCTGATAACTTAAATTACCAAATCTATCAATCGGGAAAATCACTGATTATTCACTTCATGCCATCGGGGATGACGGTTAATTATCATGAAAGCTTGAAAAATCAAATCAGTAATGAGCGGGTAGTGAAATCCATCGACTATCCCGAATTGACCGGCAAAGTCGTGATTAAGGGCAAATATGCTTCGGCCACCCTGTACTCGGCGGATCTAACTGAACCAAGAGCGCTCAATTTAACCTCGGATAGCGCCATTGCGCCGCTCTCCGGACTTAAACGCTTTTTCACGATTGAATGTTGCAAAGATGATAAAGAAGAATTAAAAAAGTAATAACCGGGTTTAAAAATAGAGAGTGCTGTTATATGAAAACGGTGAAAATGGCGGAGATGACCGTCAATGAGATTCAAGATTACTTAAAAATCAATCAAACTATCATTTTGCCTTATGGCGTAGTGGAACAGCATGGATTTCATTTGCCGGTGGATACCGATATCAGGAATGCGGATTATTCATGTCCGGAATTGGCCCGCAGGCTTGGTTGTATTGTGGCGCCGACGTTGAACTACTGCTTCTCCGGGGGGATGCTGGAGGGCACGATCAATGTTCAGCCCAACACATTTGCGCTAATGATCGGCGATATCGTCAAATCGCTGGCGCTGCAAGGGTTTAAAAATATTATTATTTTTGCCGGGCATGGCGGCAGCGAGAGCCTGCTGCATCTGAAGGAATCATTGCGGATTCTGAAGTGGCTGAATCCGGAATTGGCGGAGATTCTGATTTTAATGATTCCGTTTTGGGATTTTTCACCAACCTGGGTAAAGATGATTGAAGAAGATAGAAATTACCATGCGGATGATGCGGAAACTTCGCTTATGTTATACTGGTGTCCGGAAATGGTAAGGGAAACAAGAGTCAGAGACGCTGAACCGATGGGCGAAATGCTGAGAGATAATCCGGATAATTTCCAAAAAATCACCGCGTTGACGAACAATAAACATGAAATACCATTTACCAGACAGCGGGATGAGGTAAAAATCGGCGTAATGGGAACTCCGGAAAAGGCAACCGCGGAAAAAGGCAAGATTATTTTTGATGAATATATTGAGCGGTTAACCAGGATGCTTGGCAGCGCCGTTAATGAAGCCAATGAGGCTAGAAAGAATCAAAAATTTATTGAGTTAGGCAATGTCGATAAAATTCTGATGCGGGAGATGTGGAATTGATATAATGCCCTGAATCATAATTTTAATCTCCTTTTCCGGAAAAATTCATTGACCGCCGGCCATTTTGATTTATTTTAACATTGTGTCGCAATGACTTTATTACGAAACAACCGTTAAAAATGAAGGAGAGATATCATGCCGGAATTTGGAACCCCTTTTGCCGTGCTGGCGGAAAATCGCAAACTCACCGGGGCCGAACTTGTTCGGGCAATTCGTTTTATGGTGGCCGCCGAATATGAAGCTATTCAAATGTATATGCAACTGGCCGAGTCCATCGACAACAAGCTGGCAATTGAAGTTCTCAAAGATATTGCCGATGAAGAAAAGGTTCATGCCGGGGAATTTCTGCGCCTGTTGAAAGCGCTCGCGCCGGATGAAGAAAAGTTCTACAAAGCGGGCGCCAAAGAGGTTGAAGAAGAAATCAAAAAACAGAAATAAAAAAATCCGGCGAAACCGTATCGGTTTCGCCGGACAGTGTGACTAACTGATCTTAATCTTATAATTTCTTGTCGAGCAGATACTGATCATAGCCCCATTGGATTTTATCGCCGGCATTTTCAGTTCCTTTATCAATTTTCTTGATAGATTCGCTGACGGTTTCCGGCAACGGAGCATAAATGGATCTGGTATTGCACTCGCCCGTAACCACCAGTTGAGATTTCTTGGTGGATTCGGATTCCGTGGAAAATAACCAGCCCAGTCCCGGCAGTTCTCTCAGGAAAGGAATCCCGGTGACGCTGCGGACGACGGTTTCCTTTTTGATCCCGCCGATGACAAAACGGTTGCCGTTGTTGCTGATCATAATTTCAGTAAAGATAGTGTCACCAGGGGCAATGCGGGGATCGCCGCTGGACTTCCAGCCGATCAGACTGCTGTTGTTAATGTTTACAGTCAGGTCGGTCGAATCCTGGCAGATTCTCGGCTGTATCGTCATGACGAATCCGAACGCTCCGCTGGGCAGAGTGTTGATCGTCGGGCCCTTGCCAACCAGAACATCAGAGTTCCACGTCAGCGCAACCCCGCTCTTGGTCAGCGATACGTTGTCGGCAACCATCTGCTGCCCGAAATTGCGGCCGTCTGACAGAAAGCTGACCGGTCCGGTTATCGAAAGCTGGTATCTGTAAGTACTGGGTGATATGGCTATTCTAACGGCGCTGATGCTGGTCGCCGCGGCAATGCCGCCGACAATGGTGATGGCTTTATCATTAACATTGGCGGTAAAGGCATAAGTAGCGCCTAACGGAACAATCTGGTCTCCGGCGGTAGCATATTCCGCCAGAGTTTTGTCGCTGCTGGGAACATACTGGTCATAAAATACCCGGGTGCTGGAATTTATTACCGCCGTCTGGTTGTTTTTTACCAGTACGCTGCCGGCATTCCTGACTTTGGCCTTGCCTTTGGATACCAGGAAATCCAGATACTTGGAGTTCCATTTGGGATTGAAGTTGAAGAACTGCGTCTTGTTCGAGCCGTTTTGATCAATGCCGCCGGAAAAAGTGGATGCCCAGTTGCTGCGGTAACGTCCGCCCACGGAAAGCAGGTCCGTCCCGTCATTGTTTTTCCAGTCCTGGAAGTCAGCGCCCAGTTTGCCGTCATTTTCGGCATATACTTCATAAATCGTGAACTTGATATCCGCCTGGAATATCGGCTGGTCATAATATTTCAGCATGGCGTCGATGTTCTTCTTGCTCCACGGCGGAGTCGAGATGAACAGCGCGTTCAGGCTGGGTTCGACTAAGACCTGGTCTTTGCCGCGCTGCAGTTCCCAGGATGAATCCATCGCATAATACGGAACGACGGCGGGATTATAGGCGGTAGTGGCGCCGACGTTAATCAGCAAGGCGCTGAGTTCCTGGGCGCTGCGGTATTTCGGGAAATACAGATAACGGTTAGTGCCGGTGGAGTAAACGAGTTTCGGCTGGTCCAGCGTGTTCACGATTTCATCGATGCCCATGCCGTTTTCCTGTTTGCCGAAGCGGTCGGCTTCAGCCGACACGATCAGGAATCCTTCTCCGTTATTGTAACGGATACACTCAACGTAGGTGTTGTCCTGAGTGATTTTTTTCGCACGCACGGCGGAAGTGACGAACGGACGCAATTCATAAACGTCGCAATTCTTTACCTGATACACTTTGGTTACGACGAAAGGGTCGGTGTTGTTCCGGATGAAATGTATCTTGTCGGTATCGTTTTCCAGGTTCAACCGGATTTGCGGCTGAATCGCTGTTTGTCCGAAGGGCTGTGTTGCGTTGACATTATCCGACTGCTGTGCCGATAAATTTACGGCAGTCACGGCCAGGATTCCTGCAATGGCAGGCATTACATATTTGATATTCATAATAAGTTAATTCTCCTTGCTTATTTTTCGTTGATCGGCGCGACGGGCGGGAAATCGGCTTCGGTAAGCAGCTTGCCGGACCATTTGGCGTAACTGTCTTCGGGATGCACCAGACGGCCGGTGACGGTCACGAACACTTTAGTGTCCGCATCGATGGTGGTCGTCGTGCTGAACAGATATTTGAGATACGGAATGTCAGACAGGAACGGCATGCCGATTGTCTGTTCCACTTTCTGCTTCTGACCGAAAACTCCAAGCAAATGCTCGTTTTGAAGTTCAATCGTCATATTTGAGGCAATCGAGCTGGTCTCCGTCAATTCCGTGCCGCGGTTATTGCGCTCAACCACGTTATTGACCGTCAGAGTATAGCCGAGCTGAACGGTGCCGGTCAGGCTTTTATAAGTGGTCTGATCGAACTGGTCACCTTTGAAAATCTGATCCTTTTCACCGAGTGCGGTAAAACAGATGATCGGATTGGTTACGCTGAGTGAAAAGTCGGTCGCGCCGCTGCCTTCCGCATCTACGGCGGTTTTGTCGTTGGCGTCTTTGGTGATGTTCTGATATTGCGGGCTTATCTTGACGTTATAGGTATTGGCATAATTGTTGACCACGGTCAGGCTGCCGGCCGAAGAGACCTTGGCCAACCCGCCTTGCGACAGCACTCTGACGAAACTCAGGTCGAACTGCGGCGCGGTAAAGAAACCGCCATAGGAGAACGAGGAGAACTGATTCGAATTGGACAGGAATTTTTCGACTGTCTGGAAATTTACGGAGTCAAGCCCGGCTTGAAAGATGTTCAGCCCCGGACCGTTTTTCCAGGCCAGATAATCCAGCCCGATATCGTCCAGCACGCTGGTTCTTACTTCGTAAACTTTAAACTCAAGTTCAACTTGCGGCACCGGACGGTCAAACGCCCTGGCCCATCTCAGAAAGACTTCGGTGGTATATTTAGTGTCTTTCCAGTAAATCATGTTTGACGCCGCTTCGCGGTAAACGAGACCGCTGTTGTCAGCTACCGCTGAATTCAGCAATGTTACCATGGCGTCGGTTGACAGGTGCTTCGGGAAATAGGCATAGCGGGAAATGCCGGTGCTGTCGATAACTGATCCCGACGGGTCCGGGGTGCCGCCGGGGCGGTCCAGATTCTTGATCATTTCGTCCACATACGCCAGCATTTCCGCCGGCGCGCTGACTAACAGAAACTGCTTCTTGCCTGCTTCATAGTTCAACCGTTGAACGTCTGAGTTGATGTTGTAGCGCTTGACCGCGCCGAGAATAAACGGCGTGATATCCGGGGCTTTTACATGTTGCAGCGAGTATATCTTGGACACGATCGGTTGCTGGAAATCATCCTGTTGGAATTCCAGTTTCTTCACTTTCTCGGCATAAACAGCGCTGAACTGGGCGAATGCCAGAATCAAGCCGGCCGCCAGAAGTAAGCCTTTTCTTCTATTCATAATAATTATGTTCCTTTTTATTTGTGCTTATCCGGGAATTTTCCTGATTAAGCACTATAACTATTTTTTCTTTTGCTGATTTTTTCAATTATAAACATTCTCAATCCCCGACATTAGTTTAAATATTCTGTTTTATTTAATAATCGAACCTCCAGTTGATCATTTTTTTCATTTTAGATCGTTCCTTTTATGATTTTATTTTTACTTCTGTTCTTACATAAGGATAACATTATCACACAATAATTAGGATTCTGTTAGGGCTGAATTTGATTTGCTTTAGAAAATTGATGAGGAAGTATTTTTTTTAAGTTTTAAATCAATTAATTGGAGATGAAGACTGAAGCTTGCACATAAGACAAACAATTCAACGCCTTTGTTCGTGTAGACGGATTAACCCGTCAGGGCATGACGCATGGCGGCGGCGGAAACA
The DNA here is from genome assembly GCA_903831825.1 of uncultured Lentisphaeria bacterium. GTDB lineage: Bacteria > Verrucomicrobiota > Lentisphaeria > Victivallales > Victivallaceae > CAIPAT01. Next base: position 11,640 of record CAIKZE010000466.1, read on the forward strand.
AATTGATGGGAATTCCAGCCGCGGCGTATTCCCGCCTGGATATTATCCGCCCTGTCGTCAACATACAGGCAGGGCTTTCCATACTGGATTTCAAACGCGTCATACATTGCCGCGCCGGGCTTTCTGACGTTGACTTTAAAGCTGAAAATGCCGCCGGTGACCAGATTGGCAAAGGATAGCTTGCGGTATACTTCCAGTAAATGAAGCCTGGACGTATCGGAAAAAAAGACCAGCCGATAGCCGGAAGCAACCAGTTCCGACATCAACTCCGGCATTCCGGCCATATCGCCGTCGATAATTAAATTCCAGCCGTCAATCATTTCATCGTCGGTAAATCTGCCGCCGGTGACGATGCGAAACTCCGCCAGCCATTCTTTATCGTCAATCAAACCGCATTCAAGCTTTTCGATGGTTTGCAGAAATTTGGCCGGGATTTCCGAGATGCCGTTGAACCCGAAATATCTGCAACATAAATCATGGCGGATGTTAAGACAGACGCCCCCGATGTCGAGAGCAATTACTTTCTCATTCACAAACAAAGTCTCCATTATTAAGGTATTTCCAAAACTGTTTCAAATTCCGTAAGACATTCGCAGCCGTCGGCCGTCACCACCACCATGTCTTCCAGCCGCATTCCGCCCCATTCGGGATAATAAACACCCGGCTCGACCGTAAGGACTTCGCCGCCGTTTAACGGGGTGTGGTTTTTCGGACCCAGCCGGGGATTTTCGTGAATTTCCAACCCGACGCTGTGTCCGAGACTATGGAAAAAGCCGTAATTCCGGCCGTCTTGCTGGCCGGTGGGAAAACCGTATCCTTCAAGTTTTTTCACCGCAAAGGTATAAATTTCAGAGGGAACGGCTCCAGCCTTGATTAACTCTTTGGAACGGTCTCTGGTCGCTCTTACCGCATCAAACGCTTTTTTCACGATTTCAGGAGCATGCCCTTTGACGAAAGTGCGGGTAAGGTCGCCCCAATAACCCGCCGCCGCAAGTCTCGGGAAAATATCAATGACCAGCGGCCGGGACATGAACAGCGGTCCGCTGCCGGTATTGTGCGGCTCGGCGCTGTGGGGGCCGCAGGCGACAATGGTTGATTCCGCCACCGCCCCGAACCGCATGAGTTCGAGATTGATTTCAGCACGTAAAATTTCGGACGTAAGCGGTTCGCCTTTCCAGGCCAGCGCTTCGTTTGACCAGGAGCCGACTTGTGCTTCGGCAAGAATTTCATAGGCCCGGCGCATGCCCTTCTCTGTTATCCGCATGGCCAGAGTTATTTTGCCGACTTCCATCGACGATTTATAGCGTCTTTCCGGAAAAAAATCGTCATTTTTGCAAACCACGTTCAAACCGGCGCCGCGCAAGGCATCCGCCAGATAGAGCGAAAAATCTTTCGGCACGACGTATTCGGTAACGCCCAGGCGGTTTGCCAGCGCCTGAATAGCCTCGATCATGCCGCCGCCGGCGGAAAATTCCTCGAGCCGGTGAACTTTAATATCCGGATGCCGTTCCCGGATGCCGCGGTCATGTTCCAGCGCGGAGAGAATAATTCCTTTTTCATTGCCGCGGCGAAAGAAAATAAATGCGTCAGGGGCGCGAAAACCGGAAGCATACAGCATATCAGCGGATTTCTCGCTGTCGGCCACAATCAAATCTGCTTTTTTCATTTTCCGGTTCTCTAATCCTTCATTTTTCATTTGCAAAAACAGCAACCCACGGCATATTCCATAAACAGGCAACTTATATAGTATAACAGATGATTAATAATTTATCAATTATCAAAGCGAGTAATCATGACAACTGGAACGGTTTTTTTATATATTATGATCTTCCTGAGTTCGTATCTGATCGGGTCCATTCCCTGGGCCTATCTGATCGGCAGAATTTACGGCATTGACCTGCGCAAAGAAGGCAGCGGCAATATCGGCGCCACCAACGTCACCCGGGTAATCGGCAAATTCTGGGGTCGGGTCTGCTTCCTGCTGGATATGATAAAGGGGTTTCTGCCGGTGTTTATCGTCACCATGCTGATTAAACAGCAAATCATCGCCGATATTGACGATCTGGCTCAGATTATTGCCGCGGGCGGCGCGGTAATCGGCCACATGTTCTGTGTTTTTCTCAGGTTTAAAGGCGGCAAAGGGGTTTCCACTTCCGCCGGTTGCCTGCTGGCGATGGCCCCCTATTCGTTTGCCATCTCCGGAACTGTATGGGTAATCGTGTTCCTGATCGGCAGATATGTCTCGCTGGCCAGCATCGCGGCGGCGGCGGTGCTCCCGGTCAGCGCAACGTTCTTTTCCATGATGAAAGTGAATGGTAAGGCAATATATCCGGTCTCAATCTATATCCTGGTTTTCCTTTACATCCTGGCAATGCTGGCGATCTTGAAACATACCAGCAACATTAAGCGGCTGATCAATGGAACCGAGCATCGCTTCGACAAGAAAAACCAAGCAGCAGAGGAAGAAAAATCCAAATGAAAATTACAGTATTAAGCGACGGCGCCTGGGGAACGGCTTTAGCCCTTGTTCTTTGCTCCAACGGACACGAAGTCTGCATGTGGGGGCCATTCCCCGAATATCTGGCACAGATGGAGTCAAGCCGGGAAAATTCCCGTTTTCTGCCCGGAGTCAGCTTGAGTCAGAATTTGAAGTTCGATCATAATATCGCCACCGCCGTGCGGGACAGCAACCTCCTGCTGCTGGCAACCCCGTCTCAATATATGCGAAGCGTCCTGTTGAAATTAAAAGACCATTTCAAACCGGAGCAGCATTTGCTGGTAAATGTCGCCAAAGGGATCGAGAACGAATCGCTGCTCAGGATAAGCCAGATCTGCGCCGAGGTGCTGGGCCGGTGCCGCTATGTGGCGCTTTCCGGACCGAGCCATGCGGAAGAAGTTTCCCGCGAAGTCCCGACCGCCGTGGTCGCCGCGTCTTCGGACATAAAACTGGCGGAGCAGGTTCAGCAGGTTTTCATGAATGACTATTTCCGGGTCTATACCGCCACCGACTATGTCGGGGTTGAACTCGGCGGCGCGTTGAAGAACGTCATGGCGATTGCCGCCGGCGTGATTGACGGCATGAAACTGGGGGATAATCCGAAAGCCGCCATGATGACGCGCGGCATCGCGGAAATGAGCCGGCTCGGCGCGGCATTGGGCGGCGACCCGAAAACGTTCGCCGGGCTCAGCGGCATCGGCGACCTGATCGTCACCTGTTGCAGCGGGCACAGCCGCAACCGCCATGTCGGCGAAGAACTCGGGCGCGGCAAGAAAATTGATGAAATCCTTAAAGCGATGGGCATGGTCGTAGCTGAAGGCGTAAAAACTTCAAAAAGCGCGTATTGCCTGGCCCGGCAGGCCGGAATCGAGGTTCCGATCATCGATCAGGTTTATGCCGTGCTGTATGAAGGCAAAGAAGTAAAAACCGCGATCCGTGAACTGATGACCAGAAGAGCCAGAACCGAGATGGAATAAAAATAACATAAGGTAATTGCAAAAGGAGTCAGAATAAATCCGGATTTTAGCTATAATTTCATTCTGAATTATCATTTGAAACTCCCGCTTTTCATTTCCTTTGAAATACTTTTCAAATTCCTGAGAGTTCCTTTCACTTCCGAGTTGAACACGCCAGCCAGAACCGCTTACCCGGGAGCGCCGGTCGCCTGACCGGCTTTATATTTTAACCACGGAAAACACTGAAAGACACGGAAGTAAGCGGGAGGATATTCATGATCTCCATATTTTACCTTTTTGGCAGGAATTATCAAATAGTATTTACTGCTTAAAAGCAATCAATCAATAAATCAAATATTTATACCGCAAAGGCAGTAAAACAATGAATATTTATGACCGGACAGGCAGGAAAATTCTGTGTGTCCTGTTCATCCCTTAAAAAATGTCTTCTTTGGGGAAATACCGCCAGCGCCGCGACATATTAATAGCTTAGAATTCCTATAAATTCGAGCTCCAGCGGCGCGACATATTAATACAATATTCGAATCCGGGAAAAAGGCAAGGCTGAGAGATTTGACTATTAAAGCAACTGTCCTTGATCTGCCCGCTTTTCTTCAATTTTGGCCTTTTTGAAATTATGGAGACCGGCAGATACATCGAAATATTGCGGCTTTGCCTTGCCTGATAATAAATCTGAGATTGTCAAAATTTGGATTTTCGGAACATCGCCGTTAGGCGAGTGATAAAATCTTGCACTTACAGCTTCAGTGGTCATCGGTCTTGTAGGTTCGGCAAGCGTTACAAATAAACCGACTGCCGCTTTTTCTCTTTCAACAGTTGCGATTAAGTCTTTCACCATTGTTACGCTTACATGCTCGCTGCCTTTCACTGAAACGATAATTTTTTTAACTCCGGAATTATCGTCTTGAAAGAAAATCAGACCGTCAATGCCGCCATCCGAGCCTTTTTTCTTGCCATGATACGGCTGGGCATTGACCAAAGAACAAGCCCACCATTGAAACTGATATTTATCCCGTTCGGCCAAATTCCTTGCTCCTTCAAAATCCATCGGCGTCCCATGAACTTCAAAGACGATTTTGGGAAAAGCGTCTCTCATGCGCTTTTCAATCAGGCTGATTGCCAAATGAGTTATGTCAATGCCGATCCATTCCCGGCCTAAAGCTTGTGCCGCATGCACGGCCGTGCCGCACCCGCAAAATGGATCAAGAACCACATCTCCTTTATTGCTGCTGGCTTCAATGATTCTTTCGAGCAATGCCAATGGCTTTTGAGTAGGGTAGCCAAGTCTTTCCGCCGCTTGAGATGAGATTGGCAAAATATCCGTAATTACATCCTGGATAGATACTCCTTCGGCTTCGTCCATATAACGTTTTTGCTGCGGAACACTACCCTTGAGCGGCCAGTAAATCAGTCCGGCGGAATCTAATAAATCCAATTTTCTCTGCGTACTTGATTTCTGAATGGTTTTTTTGTCTGCTATTGTTTGTAATGCTCCCAATGGAACTGCCCAATGCCTGCCGGCAGTTGTTGGATCTACCCCGCGCCATGGCTTCCCGGAATCACCTGTTCTCGTTCCCGCGCCAGTTAAGGTAACAAGGCGATACCTGCCGCGCTCATCAGAAAAGCGATAAAAATTATCCAAATACGACTCGTCATATTTTTCAAAAACTTTATTCCATGTGATATTAGAATTTTTTGAATAAAAAAATATCGTGTCGTGCAATGGCCCCCATCTTTTTGCGCCGCCATGAGAACCGCTGCGTTTCCAGATTATTTCGTTCAGATAGTTTTCCGCTCCAAAAACAGTATCTAAAACAATTTTTAAATAATGACTGGCAGTTGGATCACAATGCAAATACAAACTACCCTTTGGCTTCAAAACTCTGTGTAATTCAAGCAATCGGTTAGCCATCATCACCAAATATGCCATCATATCGCTTTCTTTCAAAAAGCTGCGGAATGACTGAATCATTTCAGACACATCTGTATTCGACTGATGTAAAATTTCAGCAAATTCCCGTTCTGCTTGCTCACCCCAATGCCAAGTATCTTCGAAGGCGGTTATTTGAGCATCCGAATCATGCCCTTTAGGCGTTTTGAATAAAAGGTTATAGTCCCTTTTGCTATTGAAAGGCGGGTCCAGATAAATCAGGTCAACGCTTTCATTTTTTATTTCATCACGCAAAACGTAAAGATTATCGCCAAAAAATAATTTTCCCATATTCAATGCTTTCCATTAAGCGCTCTTGCCCATTTTTTACATTGTTTTTGGAGAAAGCGCAAACAAATTCTTAAACCGCTTTCTGTATATGATTTATTCCATGAAAAATATAATAGGATTTTCACGGAAATCAATTATAATCATGATTTTAATTGTTTAGGTCATTACCGTTTGCTATAGCCGTTTGCGGCTTGTTTAAGCGTTATGGTTTAACCGTAAATTTTCGTTATCAAAAACCTGAGTTTAAAAATTTGCATTTAACTTCCTTCTTTACAGCTATTAACACAATATTTAATTGACAAAATTGCTATAGGTAAAGGGACAATTGAAAATTGAAAATTAAAAAACCGGGAAAGTATGCCGGTTTCGCCGAAACTGGCAAGCAAGGCGGTTTTGGCAAAACCGCCTGCTGAACATGTCTCTAAAAGATCGGGAATGCGAGTACCGCCCGTCTTGGGCAATGGAGGGCGGAATGAGGCCTATGGGTACTATGGGGCCTATGGGCCGGGAAACAGAGAATGAGAAGAATGGGAAAAGGTGTCCAGAATCTGCAAGACAGGTATCTCCCGCGAATGCGGGAAGCACAGACCGTGTCCAAAACCAGGAGAGACCCTGTCCAAAATGTCCGAGTCGTCCGACAAGTCCGACTAGTCCATCTGGACAGGTATGGCCTGGTGTCCAGAATATGCTCAGGGGGTGTCCAAAATGGTTATAAAACTGAAAACCGTTGTGCGGAAGCGGCCTCTAAGTTCTCGGAAATGTTCTGCATCGCGGATGTCCAAAATCCACGTGTTTTACATAAGGCCCATAGGCCCCATGAGACCCATTGGCCCCATAAAGGCATTGTGCAAAGCCAGGGGAAGCGAGTCCAGAATGAGCGTGGCGGGTGTCCAAAATGTCCGAGTCGTCCGACTGGTCTGAACTGTCCGACAAGTCCGTCTTGGACAAGGCATGGCGGCTTGGTATCCAAAATCAGCGTGAAGGTGTCCAAAATGATTATAAAACCGGAAAGCATTGTACACAGCGACTCTCTAACGACTCGGAGTGAATGCCCAAAACGGGTAATTGAAAATTGAAAATGAAAAAACAAAATGGCAGTACCCTAAAACATGCCTCTAACGGCTCGGAGTGGATGTCCAGAATGTCCAAGATATCAAAGAATGTGGAATTTGCATCCTCTTTTTACGTTTTTTGCATTTTTTATGAAAATGCTATTGACAATAAAAGGTGCAAAGGATATAATATTTACAACGTTACATATGCAACATTCCAACAGTGGTGATTTATGGTTACTTTAAAAGAAATAGCAAACAGCGCCGGCGTCTCCCTGTCCACAGTATCCGCTGTTCTTAACAATAAAAAATATTGCTACACATCAAGCGAAAAGCGTAAACGCATACTGGAAGTGGCGGAAAATCTTGGTTATCTTCCTAATATAAATTCAAGGGCGCTGAGAGGGATGCCGACCAATACGATCGGAATTATAAGCAGTCCCTTCAATATACCTATTCACAGTGAATGCATCTACCACATTACAAGTCTCTTAAATTCGAGAGGATACCATGTTTTCTTCGGGGATTCTCAAAAATGCACTCCCCAAAAAGAAGATAACATGATAAAGGAGTTTTTATCGCGTGGCGTTGACGGGCTGATAATAAACAGCGAACGCACCACGGACACGATCCGTTCAATGATACCCGCCTGCAAAATTCCGATCGTGAATATAGCAAATAATTATGGACAGACCGGCGACAAATGGAGTGTTTCAATAGACAGAGGCAGCGGTCTGTATTCGGCGACAGAGCACATGATAAAATGTCACGGCAAAAAGAAAATTGCCTTCCATGCACGATCAATAGACGCGAATATGCATAAGTTAAACGGATATCGCGACGCATTGGAAAAAAACGGCGTGCAATTCACCACTGATTTATGCATAGAAATTGATGCAATACCAAACCGTTTTAAAATTATGAAAGATTTCATTCTTACCCACAAACCTGACGCATTTGTTACAACAAACGATGAACTGGCATTCGAAATCCTGCGACTTTGTTATGAAATGAATATCAAAGTGCCTGACGACATCGCGGTTATAGGTTTTGACGGATTGAATTTTGGCGGCATGTTTATCCCATCGCTTTCCACAGTGCGTCAACCCGTAGAGCTACTCGCTGAAAAAGCAGTTGAAATCTTGATACGTAACATATTGGAGAAAATTGAACCTGAGAAGCCGACGCTGATTAAACCTGAACTTGTTTTGAGAGAAAGTTGCGGTTGCAAAAAAGCGCGCAGTGAAACCCCCTTTAAAATATGAGGCGACTGCTTGTAACGTCAAAGTTGTGGAATACCGCCGGGACGTTTAATCAGCTTTACACTATTTAAATTTTTGACAGTTATAAAAAATATTATGAATATAAAAACAACGGAGAATAAAGAAATGAATTTTTTTTCAGCAAGTCAACTTTTAAACACTAAACGATCACGTAAATCGTATCGGGCATCCTCGTTTATCAGCCTGATGTTGGTAATCTTCTTTCAGATGCTAATGTTGAGCGCCGGAGCGGAGGTTCTCATGGACAGCAACACCGCCGCATGGCACACCGGCAGCGCCAAGTTCACCTTCCGGAATGATAATGCCAGGCCAGGCGCAAAGCTGTTCACGGTGACGAAAACGGACAAAACGGCGGAATGGGGCAGTTTTATGACAAAAGACTGGATTAAGGTGGAGCCTTACCAGGGCAAGCGCCTTCATATTTCTTTCTCAATGAAAGTTGACTCCCTGGAATGCCTCAATGAACGGAAAGCGAACTACATTTGTCCGTTGCTGACTTTCTATCCGGAAAACACCTCAACGGCATGGAGCGCTAACTGCGGCTCGGAAACCCTTGATCGAATAAAAACCGCGACCGACTGGATAGACTACCAGTATGACTGCCTCGTGCCGTCCAAAGCACGTTACGCAATATTCCAAATATCATTCGGTCAAGTCAATGGCGTCATTGAGATCGCCAATATCCGCATTGAAAATCAGTCCGGCGCGGTCGAAGTTGCTCATAGCGATGAGTTCACCACCGCGGCGTTGGTGCCCCGGCGGAACCCCAACAGCAACGACGCGGCGGCGCTGTGCGTCAAGGACGCGAACGGACAAAAAATTATAAACCGCATCACTTTCGATGACCGCGGACTTTACTTTGACGTGAGCGTCCCCGACAAAAGCTTTTTTCAGCCTTACAAGAACGATGAAATATGGAAAGGCGACAGCGTTCAAATGGCATTTGACACAATGGGCGACCGCTCCGAATCCCCCAATAAATCCGATGACTACGAAATGGTGTTCGCCTTAGTTGACGGAAAACCGTTTGTTTGCCCGTCGTTCGTTCCCCCGGATCATCCGTTCCGTCTGCTCGACATCCAGACGGAGATTACCGCGGGGCCGGAGGCAACGCGTTACAAGGTTGAACTGCCGTGGCGCGCGCTGGCCCCTTTCTTATACGAGCAAAGCAATTGGCTTGGATATTCGTTCCTGGTCAATCAAAATGACGGCAAAGGACGTTCGTTCCGTGAATGGTCGTCGGGTATCGGCCCAAGCAAAAATCCGTCTCAGTATGGAATGCTGTTGCTGGACAAGGAATCGCGAGGCGTGTCGGCCGTGCTGACCATCGACAAAACTGACTGTTTTGAGGGTGAAAGCATCGCGGCGACAGTGCATGTTCCCGCCGCTGTGCCTAAAACCATAGTGCTGACGGTATCAGTGAACGGAACCGTCTTAAATGACAAGCAATATGTCTTAAAATCCGGTGAAACCAGCTTCACCATCAGGTTGAACTCAAAAGATTTAAAACCAGGCGGCAACACCCTATGCGTGCAGGCACGGCTGCTGCCGGAACAGATTACCATCTTGAACCGCGAACTGAAAATCAACGCGCTTTCAACCCAAGACATAATCCAGGAAGTCGCGAAACTGCGGCAGGAGATTAACGACAGTCTGACAATTTTGCGGCAACTGTTGAGTCCTTTTGATTCCAAGGATCGGAAACCCCGCGGGCAGATCGCCTCTTTGGCGATTGTTGAATTGTTCAAAGATTACATCGTCGAAGATATTGAGTTGAAACATCCCGCATGGGCATTGCGCGAGGCAAAGGAGACCCTGCAGATCGCCCGGGCCGCCATTAAAGACATGACGAGCGGGAATTTCATCCTTTCCAGTGAGAAGTCGGTGCTGGACCTTCAGATCGCCAATGGACGGTTCGTCAATCCCCGAGGGGAGACGGTTTATCCATTCGGTTATTGCTATTCGTGGGTAACTTGCCCGGACTTCAAGGTGCGCAAACAATTGGGCATTACTGTCGAAGCCATGTCATGGCCGCCCCGGCCGCAACCGTCCCAGGAACCGCCGGGCTACACCGTCAGCGCAAAAGTCGAGGATTCGTATCATCAGCCCCAACAGAAACGGGCCAACAATATCGCCCTTGATCTTTCTTCTTTTTCCGAAAGCTTCATGGACAAGGAGCCGTTCTCAAAGCTATACAAGGATGACAAGACTCCCGGCAACCACTTCTTGAATTTTGACCCCGATAGTCCGGCGGTGAAGGAATTCATCAGCAAAGCGGGCGCCGCCTGCGGTGAATGTCTCGCCTCGCTTCCCCGTGAGGTTCGCGGAACAATTATCGGCTGCGACCTCGCCAATGAACCGGCTTTCACCAGCATCACCAAAAATACGATGAGTAATTTTCGCGACTATCTGAGTAAGAAGTATAAAGACGTCAAGGCGCTGAATGACGCCTGGCATACGGACTTTGCCGGATTCGACGCTATCGGCGATATCCGTCCGCTGCTGCCTGATGCCGGTCACAAGGTCGCCTATTATGACTGGTGCGTCTTCGGACAGCAGCGCTTCTATGCGCACTTCAACAATGAAAAAAATGCTCTGGTATCTAAAGCCGGCCAGAATCCGCCTCCGAACGTCTTCGTGAAGTTCATGAATCATGAAACATGGAGCCCTCACGTATCATTCGACCGGGGATATGACCGGGAACTTCTTCAAACCCTGACCGCCATTAATGGCGGAGACGGAGGATTGCAGGCGCTCCAGCGCGGCAGCCCATACGCCATGAATTGGTTCAGCATTGCGGCGCCGGTGGAATATCTGCGCTCGCTGGCTCCGCAGCAGCCGATCTTTGATGACGAATGGCATTTGCCGCCAATAGCATCAGTATCGGGAGAACAGGTGCGCGCCGCGGTATGGCTGGGCGCCTGGCAGGGACAGTCCGCCACCACGCTGTACGCTCTCTACCGCGACAAGCAGCGCCGCACAATCTATGGAATGTTCCACTACGGAACCGAGGCATGGTGGAAATGGATTATGGATTGGGGCGTTGATTGGAGCCCTTCGATCATGAACGCCTACTCCCAGGAAGCCATACGCATTGGCGATTCCATGGAGAGAGTTCGCCAGTTCCCCGAAAGCGAACACCCGGTCCGCATCTATCATTCCCTCTCCTCCTCCATTTTTGACGGAAAGAAACACATTGAGGCGGTAGAGGCGATTTTCGAAGCGTTTTATTTCCAGGATGTCAACATCGGTTTCGTCACGGAACGCATGCTTAAAGGAGAGCGTCCGCTTCCCCCGGACATGAAGCTGCTCATCATCCCGAACGCTCGTTATGCCGATCCCGCCACGCTCCGTGCCATTGAAAAACTTGAGGAAAAGGGGGTTCATATCCTGCTTGTCGGCGGCGAGAATCTCAGCCGCGACACCTATGACAGACCGATCTCCGAAAAAATAAAACTGCCTCATCCTGACTTGTGGAAACTAACAACGGCGGCGAACTACCGCTCCAATGCGGAAAAAGCGCTGCAAACGGCTGGAATCAGTCCGATGTTTACTCTGAAAAACGTTAATGGACAACATCCCGAACTCGTCTCGGCGCGCTTTGCGGCGTATGAAGGGAAAAAAATCGGATATGCCGTCAATCTCGGAACCAAACCGCAGGAATTCAAGATTGTCGACTCTGCGGGGAAAACGATGGAAATTGAAGATTGTTTCATCCCTGAAGGAAAGACTGCGGAGAAACTGACGACAATTCGCCTGGAGCCATGCGGATTCATCAATTTCAATGTGAAGCAATAATCCATGAAACACGCGGCATTGCCATTAAAGAAAGATTGAACCTTTACAATTAGTTACCTTTTTACGGAAACGCTATTGACAACGGACAGAGAAAAGGTTATAATATTTACAACGTTACATATACAACGTTATAAATATATGGATTCTTTAAAAGAAACAGCAAACAGTTCCGGAGCAGTACCCGTTGTTCTGAACAATCTTTGCAGATCAAACAAGTTCCAAAAATAATATCTTACCTAAAACAAGGAGGTACGAAAAGATGAAGAAGCAGGCATGGTTTAATGTTCGTGAAAGCGGTACGCATGAAACCCGTTTTCAAGTCAATGTTTTCACACTCATTGAACTCCTGGTTGTGATCGCCATCATTGCAATTCTGGCGTCTATGCTGCTCCCGGGATTGGCGAAGGCCCGTGAAACAGCCAAAGGCAGCCAGTGTCAAAGCAATTTAAAGCAGATCGGAACGGCGGCGGCGCAGTACGGCAATGATTTTGGAGACTATTCGACATCAGCTAAAAATACCAGCAGTTATTTGTGGACTACCAATCTTGGCGTGTATTTGGGAATTGGCAGGACTCCCGCGGACGTTACTGCAAAATATACAACTAAAAAAACGCTGTATCTCTGTCCAAGCCATGCTCAGCGTCTGCCGGCTGCAAACTACGGTACACTAGGCGGTTACTGGGGGCTTAGCTACGCCATGAATATGCAGTTTGACGAGACGATTTTTGCCAATCAGGGGGTCAGATACAATATGGTGCAGAAGCCTTCCGTGCTGATTTATATTCTTGAATCCAATAACGCGCAGCGGGTAGATAACGGCGATGCGGCAATGCCCAGCAACAAAGTATATGGAATTAACGGACTGGGTTTGCTTGATGGCCCTTGCATTTTGCAGTCATGGCATAACGGGAATCCGAATGAGCTTCATTTTGACGGACATGTCACCAAGTCGCCTTGGGGTACGCTGGCCGGCAAACTCAGCGCTCCGGGCGGCGTCTACTGGACGCTTGGTTCCAGTCAATGGGCCGCGCGCTGATCTGCCGTTTTAATTCCGGCCCCGACACCCCGTTGCACCCTGCGGTGGATATCATAAACTATGCGCTTTCCAGGCTGGCCAAATTATGCAACCAGGGCAAATCCCGGGAAAAATATTTAAGTATTAATCCGGAACAGGTAAAGAACGAGCTGGCAAACTGTATTGCAATCAGGCCATATTCACCTTTCCATGGGCGGTGGCGGGCGGGTTCATGTTGAGGCGGGGCTATCCGGATGCGGCTGAAGATTTTTACAATAAGGCACGGGAACTTTAGCCGCAGCATTCGCTCATTTATTTCCGGCTCTATACTTTGCAGAAAGCTCAGGGCAGAGAAGCCGAAGCACAAAAAAATCAGGATATTGCCAGGAAGCTGTTTCCGCAGAAGGCAGATTACTACGAGAATGAACAGGTAAAAACGCTGGTCGTTGGTCCGCTAAAAGATTAACCCTGCCATTTTGACGCATTACAATTTCTTTGCATTTTTTATGAAAATACTATTGACAATAAAAAGGACATAGGATATAATTATTATAACGTTCCATATGCAACATTGTAATGCTGCTGTTTTAGGTTACTTTGCGAAACAAGGGAGATCCGGAAAAATGAAGAAGCATGCATGGTTTAATATTTGTAAAAGTGATGCGCATAAAACCCGCGTTCAAATCAATATTTTCACACTCATTGAACTCCTGGTCGTGGTTGCCATCATCACGATCCTGGCGTCCATGCTGCTGCCCGCGTTAAACAAGGCAAGAGAGACCGCGAAAGGCAGCCAGTGCCAGAACAATCTGAAGCAGATCGGAATAGCGGCGGTGCAGTACGGTAATGATAACGGAGACTATTCAACGTCAGCCAAAAGTACGAGCAGTTATTTGTGGACCACCAATCTTGGCGTATATCTGGGGATTGGCAGGACCCCCGCGGACGTCACTGCAAAATATACAACTAAGAAAACGCTGTATCTCTGCCCAAGCCATGCCCAGCGCCTGCCTGCTGCAAATTATGGCACCCTTGGCGGTTATTGGGGTCTTTCCTACGGCATGAATATGCAATTTGACGAGACGATCTTCGCCAATAATGGAGTTAAGGCCAATATGGTGCTGAAGCCTTCCGTGCTGATTTATATTCTTGAATCCAATGGCGCGCAACGGATAGATAACTCTGATGCGGCAATGCCCAGCAACAAAGTATATGGAATTAACGGTTTTGGCGGCTTGCTCGACGGCCCCTATATTTTGCAATCATGGCATAACGGGTATCCGAGTCAGCTTCATTTTGACGGTCATGTCGCCAAGACAATATATGGCGGTCTGGCGGGTAAACTCAGCGCTCCCGGCGGCGTCTACTGGACGCTTGGCTCCAGTCTTTGGGCGGCACGCTGATAATTAGTTTTAACTTGTTCTGCTACGGAAAAAATCGTTAATCCAGCGAGAAGAGCAATTTGATTTTTTCGCTGAATTAGCGATTTTTGTTTAATGGAAAGTGATAGAAGATGAATGTTCATGATGAATCCAGATTCCGTGTCGGTACGCTGATTTATTCCCGTGCCGGCCTGGTGACGCTGTTTGCCTGGCTGCTTTGGGGTGACTTTGTTTATACCCTGATGGAGAATGTGATGCCGGCGCTGCTGCCGATGGCGCTGAAGGATAACGGGGTGAGCAATCAGGCCATCGCGTTTATCGTGTCCAGTCTTTCCATGCTGGTCAACACTGTCGGCAACCCCATCATCAGCTACAAATCCGACCGCTTCCGGAGCCGCTGGGGGCGGCGCCGCCCGTTCCTGCTGGTGACCACCCCGTTTGTAGTGCTGTTTTTGGCGATAATTCCGTTTGCCCCGGAGATATCAGTGGCGCTGGGCGGAGTCGGATGGTTTGCGGCATTGCTCAAACACAGTCCGGTAACCTCAATCGTGCTGGTTTCCGGCGTACTGGTTGGAACATTTCAGATTTTCAATACGTTCGTCAATTCGGTTTACTATTATCTGATTGCCGACGTGGTGCCGGAAGCGTTCATCGGTCGTTTTTACGGCTTGTTCCGGGTATTCGGCACGCTGGCCGGACTTTCGTTCAACTATTTTATTTTCGGCATGGCAAAAACGCACATGCACGAAATTTTTATCGGTATGGCGCTGGTCTATGGTTTTTTCATCACAATGATGTGCCTGCAGGTGAAAGAAGGCGAATATCCGCCGCCTAATCCACAGGAAGAACGGGGCCATTGGTGGAGCGGCATCCGTAATTACGCCGACGAGTGTTTCGGGCACCCGATTTACCCCCTGATTTTTCTGACTTACGGACTCAATATCTGGGCCGGCGCCGCCGGGGTGTTCGACATTTTTTTCAGCCGGGACCAATTGTGCCTGACGCTGGACCAGATCGGTAAAATGAAAGCTTATGCCGCAGTATTCACTACGCTTAGCATTTATCCGCTGGGCATTCTGCTTGACCGCTGGGGCAGCCATAAGTCCATGATCGCCGGGTTGTTTGGCGGCGCAGTGTTAAAAACGATCAGTTTTTGCTTCATCCACGATTACTGGTCGCTCTTAATATGTAATATTTTAAGCAACGTGCCGTATTGCCTGGTCAGCCTGGCAATTATGAAATGGCTGATTGATCTTTACCCGCGCGACCGGTACGGGCAGTTCGGTTCCGCCAGCGCAATGACATCTTCCATTGTGGCCGCGATAATCGGCCCTTTATGCGGCATTTTCTTCGATCATGTAAAAGATTACCGCTACGTGTTTTTGTGGCCGGTGCCGTTCTATCTGGCCGGCGCCTGCGTGGCATGGCTGGTGTATCGCAAGTGGAAGTCAATGGGCGGAGAATCGGGCTACCAGGCCCCGTAGACAACAGGGTAGATCTTAAAGCTGATAAGTCCGGGTTGAAAACTTGCATCCTCTTTTTTCCCTGCTATTTTATAATCTCAAACCAACTGCACGGTTTCTTTTAACGGGAGAAAAGAATGAAGATATTAGTTGTTGACAAACTGTCGGACGCGGTAAATGCGCAACTGGAAAAGCTCGGCGGGCATGTAACATGCAAGTCAATGTCTGCGGAAGAATTGCCGCAAAACCTTGCGGATACGGAAATCCTGATTGTGCGTTCGACCAAAGTAAGCGCGGAAGCGATAAAATCGGCCCCGCTGCTCTCGCTGATAATTCGCGCCGGCGCCGGCGTCAACACTATCGATCTTGCCGCCGCCAGCAGCCGCGGGATTCACGTTGCCAACTGTCCGGGCAAAAATACCGACGCGGTAGCCGAACTGACTATCGGCCTGCTGATTGCCGCCGACCGGCGGATTGTAAATGCCGCAACTGATTTGAGAAACGGCAAATGGCGGAAAAAAGAATACAGCAAAGCCAGCGGTCTTAAAAACCGGACGCTGGGCATTGTCGGGCTTGGCTCTATCGGCAAAGCCGTGGCCGAACGGGCCAAAGGTCTCGGCATGAATGTGATTGCCTGGTCGCGCAGCCTGACTCCGGAAGCCGCCGAAGAAATGAACATCGGATATTGCGCCAGGCTGCCGGAAGTCGCGGAAAAAGCCGACGCGGTCAGTGTTCACCTGGCCTATTCTGCTGAAATGAAACATCTTATCGACAAATATTTCCTGTCCCGCATGAAAAGCGGCGCGATATTTATCAATACCTCCCGCGGCGAAATTGTTGACACTGCCGCGCTTAAAGACGCCATCAAATCGAAAGGGCTGAATGTTGCGGTCGATGTCTTTGAGGGCGAACCGGCGGGCGGGGAAGCCGATTTTGCCGATACTGAACTGGCTCAAATGATTACCGGCACCCCGCATATCGGGGCGTCCACCGAACAGGCGGCCGAAGCCATTGCCGACGAAGTGGTGAAGATCGTTGAATCTTACAAAAGAACCGGCAGGCCGCTGAATACGGTAAACATCAGCGCCAAGTCATCCGCCATCATTAATCTGGTCATCCGCCACTACAATCGCGTCGGAGTTCTTGCCGGAGTGCTTGACAAACTCAGAAATGAGGGTATCAATATTGAAGAGATGGAAAATTTGATTTTTGAAGGCGGACACGCGGCTTCATGCACGTTGCGGCTTGACGCCGAACCGGATCCGGAAACTATCAAATCCATCGAACAGGATGATAATATCATCAAGGTACTCTTAAACTGAACTCATTAAATATGAAGGTATTGTAAATGGCTCCCGAAAATTCATTTATCGCGGTACTCATCAAGATTTTTTTCATCTTGACTCCGTTTTTCACCTTGTCAATGTTTGTGGCGATGACCCAGAACATGAGCCGGACTCAGCGGAATTCCGTTGCCGCGAAAACAATGACGTCAAATTTAATTATCTGTCTGCTGCTCTATTTTTTCGGTGTGCCGCTGTTTTATTTTCTCGGAATTACGCTGGATGCGTTCAGAATCGGGGCTGGAGCCATTCTTTTTTTGACGGCATATGATCTGATCTCGGGAAAAACCCCGCCGTTGCCGGATGCGGAAAGCGGTGATATCGCGGTAGTGCCGTTGTCCATTCCGTTTACTATCGGGCCCGGAACCATCGGGGCATTGCTGGTAATGGGCGGATCGGCGACAACCGCCGCCGAAAAAATGATTGACGTTTCCGGCATTGCAGTGGCGGTTTTACTGACAGGAAGCATGTTATTTGTGGGGAACTGGATTGAACACGCGATTGGCCGGAAAGGGTTGAATATTCTGTCAAAAATTACCGGACTGGTCGTGGCGGCGCTGGCCTCGCAAATCATTTTCACCGGTATTAAAAACTTCCTTTTCAGCAAGTAAGGCATTTAAATGAACGATAATTTCAGAGTCCTTCCCGGTAAAGCTGATGTTTTCGCCGCTGCCGCCCGTTTTTTTTGCGACTGCGCGGCGAAAGCGGTCAAAAAATCCGGCTTTTTTACCGTTGCGCTTTCAGGCGGAACGACCCCGGATGAACTGTTTTCGCTGTTGGTAAGTGAATACCGCGACCGCATTGAATGGGCCCAAGGCCATTTTTTCTGGGTGGATGACCGCTGTGTTCCGCCGGACTCCGAGTTCAGCAATTTCGGGAGAGCGGCGCGGCTGCTGCTGGCAAATGTGCCGGTTCCGCCGCAGAACGTCCACCGGATTGAGGCGGAGAAAACTTCCGCTGCTGACAACTACGAACTGCTGCTGCATGACTATAAGACAATACGAAGAACCGCCGACGGGATTCCGATATTCGACGTCGTCCAGATGGGCATCGGTTATGACGGACACACGGCATCGTTGTTTCCGGATACTGATTCGCTGAAAGAAAACAGCCGATTGGTGATTAAGGTTCCCCCGCCGGTGACAGTCCAGCCCGCGGTGCCGAGGATAACGCTTACGCTGCCGGTGCTCAATGCCGCGGCAAATTTGTTTTTCCTGGTTTCAGACCATGAAAAGTTCGATCTGGCGGAATATATTAGCGACTGCGGCAACCGGATAAAATATCCGGCACAGTTAATCCGCCCCGCTGCCGGACCTGCGATATGGTTTGTCTGCGGCTGATACTCTATAAGATTGAAAATTTAACATAGGCGAGTAGGATTGTGGATTGGATTTTTTCGATCCGACTGATTGGCGATATGAATATCGCCTGAAGGAGGAACGGAAAAATACGGCCGCAAGACACTCGTCCCGCGCCTGCGGGATTGCGATCTTTTGAGTTTGGATTCGCATTCTTCGAGGCCTTCGATACCCCGGTATCGGCAGCCTCTCAGAATACGAACCAATTCTCAAAATATTCGCAATCTATTTTAAATTTTCACCCTTATAGAGTATAAACAGTTAATCGGAGTACGTTATGAAAGTCATCAGATTCGACAGCGTCGGCGGAGCCAGCGGCGACATGATTCTCGGCGCGCTGATCGGACTCGGCGCGAATGCGGATATTCTGAACCGGGAACTTATTTCACTGCTGCCGGAGGAAAAATTCAGGATAGTCACAGCGCCGAAAGAATCTCACGGCATTAACGGCATTAACACAAAAGTGGAAATCCACGAACCGCATGCCCGTCATTCGCATGAACATCATCACGAACACGGCGGACGCACTTTTGCCGATATTCGACAACTGATTGAAAAAAGCAAATTGACGGATACGGTCAAAGCCATGAGCATTCGCGTGTTTTCAGCGCTGGCCGCGGCGGAGGGCAAAATTCATAACATGCCGCCGGAAGAAGTGCATTTCCACGAAGTCGGAGCGGTGGATTCCATCGTTGACATCACCGGCTGCTGCCTGGCGCTGGAAATGCTTGGGGTGCAGGGTATCTCCGTTTCGCCGCTGCCGTCCGGGCAGGGAACTTTCAAATGCCGTCACGGCATATACCCGATTCCCGCCCCCGCAACCGTCGAACTGATGAAAAACTTGAAATCCGTTTTGACGGACGAACCTTATGAACTGGTGACCCCGACCGGCGCCGCGCTGCTTTCAGTCTGGCCTCATGCGGAGATTCCGGACGGAAGCAGACTGGTTGATGCGGCCAACAGTTTCGGACAAAGGGAACTGAATTCCAGGCCGAACCTTCTGCGCGCAATCCTTTATGAATCAGCGGAAAATACCATGACGGAACATGATGACGGAACAGATTCCGTTACTATTCTGGAAACAAATATTGACGACTGTCCGGCGGAATTTATCGGCCCGCTTTTTGAACGGCTGCTTAACGCCGGGGCGCTTGACGTCTGGACGACGCCTATTCTGATGAAGAAGCAGCGCCCCGGAATCATGCTTTCCGTCATTTGTGGAAATGATTGCAGGAAAACCATTTACGATATTATTTTCCGGGAGACGACGACATTCGGCATCCGGGAATATCCGGCCGTCAGACAATGCCTGGCGCGAAGATTTGAGCAGGCCGATACGCCTTACGGCAAAGTCAAAATCAAAGTCGGAAGCAGAAACGGCAAAGACATTACCTGTTCCCCGGAGATAGACGACTGCATCCGCCTTTCCAGAGAAGCCGGAGTCTCCGTAAAAGAAGTTTATCTGGCGGCAGTTATACTCTATAAGTGTGAAAATTTAAAATAGATTGCGAAGATTTTGAGAATTGGTTCGTATTCTGAGAGGCTGCCGATACCGGGGTATCGAAGGCCTCGAAGAGTGCGAATCCAAACTCAAAAAATCGCAATCCCGCGTCCGCGGGACGAGTGTCTTGCGGCTGTATTTTTCCGTTCCTTCTTCAGGCGATATTCATATCGCCAATCAGTCGGATCGAAAAAATCCAATCCACAATCCGACTCGTCTATGTTAAATTTTCACCCTTATAGAGTATAAAGCATTCAAGAACAAACCGTCAATTTGACATTGATGACGGAAGGTTTACTTTTTTGTTTTTTGCCAGCAGCGCCGCCGGAATGAATTTTTTAACCAGCAGCGGATTTACCCTGAACTTGATATTGATGCGGTTGTCTTTCATGTCCGCCGTGACGGCTGACGGAACCGGTTCCTTGTCGTGCTGGATGAATATCTGTATTGGATTGTCCTGTTTTTCCAGCGTCAGCAGATTTTCCGGCATTTCAGATTCCTTCAGCAATTCCAATGCTCTTTTTTCGTCAATATCGCCGCTGACTACGGCAATGGTATCATAATACAGTTTGCAGTAAATGGCCGGATGCTTTCCGGCGTTATATTCTTTTATGCAATATGTTTCTTCGGCCAAAGGCTTTATCCCTTCGATATTAAACGTCTTTTTCAGGAAGGAAATTTTTTCCGTCCGGCTTTCCGTTTTCAGAAAGAAAACCGGCTTTCCATTTTCCAGATCCGTGTAATAGCTGAGCCGGTTATCGATGGAGGCGGTAATTACCGCCAGCAGACTTTTAATGCCTGATTCCAGTTGCGGATCATTCTGGTATTCGAAAAGCAATCCCGGAAGCCGGCGGATCATATCCGGCGCGGACTCCATATCCACCGACGCCGTTATCGCTTTGTTTTTTAACACGGGCATCAATTGGACTTTGTTCAGCCCCTGCTTGGAAATAAATTCCGACAAGTCGGAACCGGGAGCCGGTTCCACTGTAATTTGGACGTCTATATAGTCCGGCAAGACATTAATTTTGACGGTCATTTTACCGATCTGGCTGATTAACTTTTCGATTTCTTCCGCGGTTTGCTTCATTTTTTCCGCGGAAATTTTGCCGTGATTGTTTTCCAGGTTCTTTAACAGGGCGCTGTCCAGGTATTTATTTTTGAATTCGCTGTAATCATCTTTGCAGCCGCTCAGATACTTGGTTACGTCTAAAGTCATCAGCACGGTGGAAAGGTTGTCGTCTTTTACCGGCGCGATTAAGGGCGGCAAAGTATTAATGGAATTCAGCAGGGGATTGGAATAACTCAGGCCCACCCGGGTCCCCAGTTTTTTGACGAAAGCTTCATGTCCCAGAAATTTTACCGTTTCCGGCAGTTTCTGGTTCGGATTGCCGCCGACCGCCGCAACCCACATAAATTTATCCTCTTTGGAATAAATGAATACGGATACCGGGGCGGAAAAATCCAGCGCCTGATATTCCGGATTCAGCGTAAGCGCGATGATGCCGAGAAACGGCAGCGCTTGAAGATCGGGCGCGATCTTTCCGGCCAGCTTGCTGGCATTGTTTGCAAAATCCGTTAATGATATGATCTCCATTCTGCCGATCGGTTCCGGGTTTAACGCCGCAACTGTAACCGGCGCGAATAATGTCAAAAGCAAAATTGCTGACGCCGCTAAAAACATTTTTCTGCCGCTGCAACTTCGATCCGTCATTTTGTTTTTCATTTTAATCTCTTTAGGGTCTTTGTTTTATTTTTCTACGTTTTAAACGTTTGTAAAATTGTCATATTAAACGGCCTGTTTATCAAGTAGTTGCGTTAACGGAGGGTCACGCTCCATCGTGACCGGACTCGAAAGAAGGTTGTGACGGAGCACAACCCTCCATTGGGTTGTCCGCCATAGCAACCATTCCCCGTTTTTTGAATTTTCGGTTCCCCATTCTGACTCCCGACTCCTGGCTTCTGCCTTTGCGGATCAGGCGCTTATAACCGTCGCTATTAATTCTTTCGCATGTGCGGCGGCGGCTTTTCCGCCGCCCAGCATCCGTCCGATTTCTTTAACCTTTGCCTCATGGTCAAGCCGGGCGATTCTGGAGCAGGTGCGGTTGCCGACAACCTCTTTCTGCACCATATAATGCGCGTCCGACTGGGCCGCCACCTGGGCCAGATGGGAAATGCACAACACCTGGTGCTTCCGTCCCAGGGCTTTCAGTTCGATCCCCACCTGATTGGCGGTTTCCCCGCCGATGTTTACGTCTATCTCGTCGAAAACCAGTATCGGGAGCGAATCGGCGTCAGCCAGAACGGTTTTTAACGCCAGCATGACCCTGGAAATTTCCCCGCTGCTGGCGATATTGCGCAACGGCTGAAGTTCTTCCCCGGGGTTTGCGGAGAACATGAAATCAATTTTGTCCATGCCTTTCTCGCCGGGCTCGGTTTCGGCAAAACTTATGTCCAGCGCGCTGCGCAGGAAACCCAGCACTTTCAGCTTGTCAACGACTTTCCGGCGGAAAGTTTCCGCGGACTTCTTTCTGGCAGCGGAAAGCGTTTCCGCCGCCTTGCGCAATTTGTTGAGCAGAGACTGTTCTTCGGCGTCAAGTTCATGACGTTTTTTTGCCGCATTGCTGAACAATTCCAGCCGCAGCCGGGCATTTTCCAGATTTTCAAGCACATTGTCGAGGCTTGGTCCGTACCGCCGTTTCAGCGTCTGAATCGCGCTCAGCCGGGCTTCCAGCTCCATGAATTCCTGTTCGTCCAGTTCGACGCGTCTGCTGTAATCCTCGATCTGGCCCGCCAGGTCCCGGAGCAATTCACTGATCTGGTCGCAGGCCTGAACCATTTCGCCGCCCTTTTCCGGGTCGCTTTTCTCCAACTCATGAATATTGCGGTACACCGTCGCCAGTTGATCGGCTATGGAATTTTCCGACTCGTTCAGTATCTGCACCGACTCCGCGGCGTGTTCCATGATCTGTTTGGCGTTGGCGGCGACGCGGTGGCGCGCCGAAAGCCGCTCATCTTCGCCCGTTTCCGGCGCGGTGCGTTCAATCTCTTCAATGGTCATCCGCAGATGTTCCGCTTCCATCGCCGTCGGCAGGTCTTTAAAAATGGTTTCCCGCTTTTCCCGGAGCGCCTTGAGTTCCCCGCAAATCGAGGCGCATTCCCGCAACTGTTTTTCAAGGTGCGAATAGCGGTCCAGCATATCCAGTTGACAGGACTGCGAAAAGAGCGACTGATGCTCGTTGGCCGCATGCACATCCACCAGCAGTTCGCCGATGTTTTTCAAGGTTTGCAAAGTCACCGGCGTATCGTTGATCAAGTTTTTCGTCTGGTTCAGGGAAATTACCCGGCGAAGCTGCAATTCGGGGGCCGCTTCCTCAATCGGGATTTCCGCTTCCGCCAGCAGCGGTTTTAAAATCCGGTAAGTCTCCGCGGAAAGCGAAATACCGGCGGAGACTTCACAGCGTTCCGCGCCGGAACGGATAACGCCCTTATCGGCCCGTTCGCCGAGCAGCAGGTTAATCGTTCCCAGCAAGACCGACTTGCCGGCGCCGGTTTCTCCGGTGATCACATTGAACCCGCCGCCGAACTCCACTTCAGAGTGTTCGATCAGGGCCAGATTTTTTATCTTTATCCAGTTAAGCATAAGAGCGTTACTACATCTATTAATAAAAGTGTTTCTAAATATTTGTTTTTACCGAAATCGGGATTAAGATTTATTATTACCCTTATATGATTATAATACAAGCGACGGAGGTAAAAAAATGGACTCCCCGAAAAGATACAGCACCGGAAACGGAATCTGCATTACCTGTGCCGGAGAAACTAAACTGCAACTGCTCAGAGTCGAACTCGGCTGTTCAACCGGCAAAAAACTGCCGCCGCCCGGCTCCCGCGCCGCCGAATTGCTTAGTCTCGTCAAAGACTTTGTTCAAGGCAAACCCACCCACCTGCCGCCGGAAGTGCTTGATCTGTCGCCATTATCCGATTTCGAGCTTAAAGTTTTACGGACGCTGCATCGCCAGGTCCCGCGCGGCAAAGTTGTCGCTTATGCGACTCTGGCCGCAATGTCCGGCTCTCCCCGCGCCGCCAGGGCCGTCGGCGGCGTCATGCGCAAAAACCTGTTCCCGCTGTTTTTCCCGTGTCACCGGGTGATCAGGAGCGACGGAGCCCTCGGCGGTTTCATGGGCGAAAAAGATACTGCCTGTTTCGGCCCGGCGTTAAAAAAACAATTGCTTTTGAATGAAGGCGTCGTATTTCTTCCATCAGGGAAAGTCGCCGAAGAAAGCATCATCAGACGGTAAATCTTTATAGTCCCAATGAACAGCCAGAAGTCAGAATTCAGTAGCCAGAATAAATCAAAGCAAATTGATTCTGGATCCTTTCTACGCTTCCCGCAGTTGCGGGAGACATCCCCGTCCGAGACGGACGACACTACAACAAAACCCATTTTGGACATCCGATAACCTCATTTTGGACAGTACCTAACCACAGAGACACAGAGGCACAGAGAAATCCGGACTCCGAGTCATTGGAGAGACATTGTGCAGAACTGTTCCGTTGGAGGGTTTATCCGCCTTTGGAGGGTTGTCCTCCGTGGCAACCGTTCCGATCCCGGTTATGACAGAGCATAACCCTCCCAAAAC
>CAIKZE010000467.1 GCA_903831825.1 uncultured Lentisphaeria bacterium
ACCATCGCCGCGCGCATTTTTCAAGTGCCGCAATTCGTTTGATATGAAGATTTTTAACAGTGATTAATGATGGGCGATAGAACAGATATCAGAGATATGTAGCCCATTAAAAGTGATTTTATTTACGGCTCGATCCTAAGCGCTAAACCGATGACATTATAAATTATGGAAAAAAAGATGTTCAATTTAATACGCCGCAGTACCTTCCCTGACATCCATATAAAGTCTGCAACTCCGGAAATATTGTCGTTCATCAGCGTGACGTCAGCGGTTTCTATTGCCACATCTGTTCCGGCCGCCCCCATGGCAATGCCGACGTCTGCCAATGCGAGCGCGGGCGCATCGTTAATTCCGTCGCCGACCATTCCTACAATATGACCTTCATTCTGCAATTTTCTGACAAAGTCCTGCTTCTGCTCCGGCAGCAATCCGGCCTGAAAATCGTCAACGCCAATTTCTCCGGCCACCGCGGCGGCCACTTGCTGATGATCGCCGGTCAGCATGGTTATTTTTTTTATTCCCATTGATCTGAACAACCGAATTGTCTCAGGGATTTCCGGACGAATTTCGTCGGCAATAGCCAGCAACCCGACAATACCGGCGCCGCATGCCACAAGAACCGCAGTGCGCCCATTCTTAGATTGAAGCTCAACTTCCTGTTCAACAGAAGCGCTCAAAGCAATACCGGAGTCTTCCAAAAAGGATGATTTGCCGACAAGAATCCTCTCTGAATTCCATTTTGCTTCAACGCCCATTCCGGTGGCGCTTGCAAAATGCTCAGGGTCGGGAATCTCAAGTTTGCGTTCTTTGCCAACGGTCAGAATGGAACGTGCCAACGGATGCTCGGAGTATTTTTCAGCAATACATGCCATTTTAAGAACTTCATCCTTGCTCGATCCGTTAAAAACAATAATCTCAACTACTTTGGGTTTGCCGAATGTGAAAGTCCCGGTCTTATCCACAAGCAGATGGCTTATTTTATGCCCAAGTTCAAGGAATATGCCGCCTTTGACGAGAACCGCCCGGCGCGCCAGATTGGAAACTCCCGCAGTTACGGCTGTAGGCGTGGCAATTGCGAATGCGCATGGACACGCTACAAGCAAAACCGAAACCGCAACTTTTACATCATCGGAAGTAACAAACGCGATAACCGCAAGAACTATTACAGTCGGCAGAAACCATGTGGTGAAACGATCCGCAATATTTTGAATAGGCGCACGTGTGTCCTGCGCCTCTTGAACCAGGTGAACAATCTTTGCCAGCGTAGTGCCTTCTCCTGCCTTTTCCGTGCGAACATCGAGTCGGCCCGACTCATTCAGCGTTCCGCTGAAGACATTGCTCCCAGGCAATTTATCCACCGGCATGGACTCTCCGGTGATAGGCGCCTGATTGACACTGCTGGCGCCGGCGGTAACAACTCCGTCCACCGGAATCCGGGCGCCGGGTTTGACCACGACAATATCACCTGCCTGAAGTTCAGAAACCGGCACTGTTATCTCTTCTCCGCCCTTGCGGACTGTCGCCATTTTCGGCGCAAAATCCAAAAGATCGCGAATGCTCCGGCGTGTCTTGGCCAGGGTGTAGGACTCCAGAGCCCCGGCAACGGCCATGATGAAGACAATAATTGCCGCCGGCCTGAATTCTCCGATGGCAAGTGTTGCGGCAAGGGCCACGGCAACAAAAACATTGACCGTAATCTTTCCTTTAAAGATATCCTTGAATCCGGCAATAAACCTCTGGAAGCCGCCGAAAACCGTAGCGAAGACGGCTAGCGCCGCATTGATGTAATAAGGTCCAATTTTCCAATAAGCAAGTATCCAGCTCGCAATGACCAGCGATGCGACAGCCACCGGAACAATGGACAAAACTACAATATCACGGTATCTGCTATTCGGTTTTTCGTTATTATCGCTCATTTAATTGGTCATTTATTCTTCCCGGAATCCGAAGCAGGCGGTAAATCATTATTCGCCGTCTTTTTTTCCGTTTTGTTCTTGTCATTGTCAGGCTTGGAGTTGCAACCGCAACTTTCTCCTGAGCCGCAACAGCCACCGGTCTTAGGATCGAGCCGTAAATAAAATCACTTTTAATGGGCTACATATCTCTGATATCTGTTCTATCGCCCATCATTAATCACTGTTAAAAATCTTCATATCAAACGAATTGCGGCACTTGAAAAATGCGCGCGGCGATG
>CAIKZE010000468.1 GCA_903831825.1 uncultured Lentisphaeria bacterium
GACTATCTAAAGTCTCGGAGTAATCCACAGGTGACACCGATGAACGCAGATGTTAAACAGGCTGTTCTTCGTGTCTCCGTGCCTTTGTGCGAGAACGGTTTTAAAATGCTTATGTTCAACGACTATCTAAAGTCTCGGAGTGTTGGGGGGAAGTTCGGAGTTCTAAAGTTCTAAAGTGCGGGAAAAATGTGGCTCGCTTGGCTGGTCCCGCGACTGCGGGAGAGAAAAGTTAAAAAATGAAAAACGCCCTGTTCAACGACACTCCAAAGTCTCGGAGTGCTTGGAAAAAAGTACCACAAGCATTCCCGCAGCCGCGGGATCCCGCGAAGGCGGGACTAGAGGTAAACCCCTCTTGTGATTCTTACTCAAGCTGGAAGCTTGAGGTACTCTGGACTTTTTAAAAACTGAAAATGCTTATGCTCAGCGACACTCCAAAGTGTCGGAGTATAAAGGAGCGAGAAAAGTTGAAAGCGAGAAAAGCAAGAAAAGTTAAAAAATATAAGCAGCCCTGTTCAACTGGACTCCAAAGTCTCGGAGTGTCGGGCGTTGGCCATACTTGGGAGGGTTGCGCTCTGTCGCAACCGGGCTCGGAACAGGTTGTCACGGATCCCGCAGGCGCGGGACTCCAGGCGCGGGACTCCAATGCGGAATATAGTTATGTTCAGCGACACTCCAAAGTGTCGGAGTATAAAGGAGCGAGAAAAGTTGAAAGCGAGAAAAGCAAGAAAAGTTAAAAAATATAAGCAGCCCTGTTCAACTGGACTCCAAAGTCTCGGAGTGCTTGGAAAAAAGTACCACAAGCATCTTGCTTGTGATTCTTGCTCAAGCTGGAAGCTTGAGGTACTCTGGGCTTTCGAAAAACTGAAAATGCTTATGTTCAACGACACTCCAAAGTGTCGGAGTTGTTTGAAAAACTTATCAAAGGCTGAAAACTGTTGTGCAGAACTGGTCTCCAGCGTCTCGGAAATGTCAGCAGCCGATGGGAATAATGGGAATAATGGGAATAATGGGAATAATGGGAATAATGGGAATAATGGGAATAATGGGAATAATGGGCGTGTTGCCGGAAAATCCGATAATGCCTTTGCGCTAAGGAAATATAAAAATGGATTTCTCTGTGTCTCTGTGCCTCTGTGGTTAAAAAGGTTCTGCTCAACAACTCTCCAACGACTCGGAGTCGGTTGTCCCGCGGAGACGGCGAGTACCGGTTATTTACAATGGGGATTTTGTTCTAGGAATAGTTCCAGGAGTAGTAGGCTCCATAGCGGATAGCTGAAATCAGCTTTGCCGGAACAATGGCTTTCCAGCATTTTGCCGACCGCATCCTTCTTGAAAAACTCCTCTTTGACAAGTCTGCCTTCAAGCAGGCGCTCCTGCAGAATGGCTTTCCACGAGCCTCTGAACCAGGCTGCCAGCGGAACGCCGAACCCGCGTTTGTTCCGGTTCAGCAGTTCCGGCGTCAGCATATCTTTAAAAGCCTCTTTCAGGATGTGTTTGCGGGAGGTTCCTTTTTGCTTGTATTTCAACGGCAGCGACGCGGCGAATTCAACCACTTCGTGGTCCAGAAACGGATTTCTGACTTCCAGGGAGCAGGCCATTGAAGCAATATCCACTTTAGTCAGGATGTCGCCCGGCAGGTAAGTATAAAGGTCAGTTTCCATGACTTTTTCGACCGCCCCGGTCGCGGTTGCCTGTTTTAACGCGGCGTTGAATATCTCATAGGTGTCCGTCGGCTTGAAGTTGTCGAATCTGCCGCCGTAAAGCTGTTTTTTCAGCGGTTCCCTGAAGCGGTTGATAATATCCAGATAACGATGTTCGCCGGATGACGCCGCAATCCTCAGTGAACGGTTCAGCCGCCCCGATAGAGTACGCTCTCCGGCGCCGTTGTTTAAGAGTCTTCTCAAGCTGCCGAAAAGCAGTTTTCTGAGCGGAGCGGGAATCACATCCAGCATTTGCGAGTATTTAATTAACAGATATCTTTCGTAACCGGCGAATATTTCATCGGCCCCGTCGCCGCTGAGCGCAACGGTGACTTTTTCCCTGGTGAACTGGCTCAACATGAAAGTCGGCAGCATGGAAGCGTCACTATACGGTTCGCCGTAATGGGCGACCAGCTTTTCCAGCGTCGGAAAATCGTTCTGGTCAACCACTTTTTCGTGATATTCCAGCGGGAAATTCGCCCGCCGGTTGATTGCCGCCGCCGCCGCCCGGGCGTAACTGCGCTCGTCGTATTGGCTTTCATTGAAGCCGATGGTGAATGTTTTCACCGGCTGCTTGCACAGCCGGGACATAATGCCGGTGATAATGCTGGAATCCAGGCCGCCGGAGAGGAACGCGCCGAGCGGCACATCCGACATCAAGCGGCGTTCAACCGCGGTAAACAGCAGTTCCCGGAGTTTGTTTACCGCATCTGCGAAGTTCAAATCGGTTTTGGCCGAATAATCCGCCTGCCAGTAACGCTCAAGCACGGTTCTGCCGCTTTCCAGGTCCAGTTCCAGATAATGAGCCGGCGGCAGTTTGCAGACGCCTTTGAATACGGTGTCAGGGCAGGGGATGTATTGCAGTGAAAGATAGTCATGGATGGCCTGCAAATTCAATTCGGCAGGCATTGCCGGATGCATTTTCATTCCGCCAAGTTCGCTGCTGAACAGAAAATATTCATTGTTCCTGAAGTAAAGCAGCGGTTTTTTGCCGAGACGGTCGCGGGCAAACAACATTTTCCGGCGAATGCTGTCATAGATTGCGAAGGCGAACATGCCGTCCAGCTTTTCGGCACACCGGGCTCCGTATTCCTCGTAAAGGTGGACGATGACTTCCGTATCGCAATGGGTTTTGAAGATATGCCCGCGTTGTTCCAGGTTGCTGCGCAATTCCAGGCAGTTATAGATTTCGCCGTTGAACACGATCTGGATACTGCCGTCTTCGTTTCCGAGCGGCTGATGCCCCTGTGACAGGTCAATGATTGACAGCCGCCGGTGTGCCAGCCCGACATTCCGGTCAATGAGAATGCCTTGTTCGTCCGGGCCGCGATGCGCCTGGGCATCGTTCATCCGGATCAGAATATCTTCCGGAACCGGCTTCCCGTTAAAATTGATTATTCCTGCGATTCCGCACATAAACGCCTCGTATTCGCCGTTAGTTTCAAACTCTAAAATCTACAGCCTCAAAAGGTGCAAATCAATTCCAGTCCCGATATTTCGGGCATTCTTTGAATTCCTTAATAGTAAGCCATTCCGGAAGAATTGCCCGCGGAACAGTCATTAAGCATGAATGTCGGCCTGACAGGGAGAAAACGTTAATTTTCAGGCGGAATTCCCGCTATGCAGAGAATATTGGCGGTTTATAATTGCCGTCAGGCTATTTTCTTGCGATATTTTTTTCAAAATTAGTTTGAACAGGGATTGACATTTAGCCGTTTATCAATATAATACTGCCTGTAAATAAATAGATATAATATTACTATTTAATTAAATATAACAATTTAAGGAGAGTGAATATGGGAACAATCTGTCCATACTGCAATATTGAAGTAAGTGAAAGTTCTATCGAAGCTGAAGACGGGTGCTGTCCGGAGTGCGGGGCTATCGTCAGCGTCAATACTATTTTTGCCGATGCTGACAGCGCTGAATTTGACGAAGATGGCGATATCGATATTGACGAAGAGTTCAATGCTCCTGATTTCGGTGATGATCTGGACACTCAGGGCTTCGGCGGCGATGAATTTGACGATGAATTCAAAGAAGCTTTCGGCGAAGGTTTTGACGAGGAGGAATTCCAGGACGAAGACTTCTCTTTTGAAGACTTCAACGAAAAAGGCTTCGACGACGACGACGACAAGAACTATTAATCGTCTGCCTCATTTCATTAAATTTAGCCAGGATTCGGTTCCTGGCTTTTTTTTGCGGCTGATACAGTATTAGATTTATATTTAAAAAAAGCAGATGTCAATTTTGAGTTTTACAAGTAATGATTATATTATACTCTGCACGGTTGAAAATTTAAAAATAGACGAGCAGGATTGTGGATTGGATTTTTTCGATCCGACTGACGGGCGATATGAATATCGTCTGAAGGAGGAACGGAAAAATACGGCCGCAAGACGGTCGTCCCGCGCCTGCGGGATTGCGATCTTTTGAGTTTGGATTCGCACTCTTCGAGTTCTTTCGATACCCCGGTATCGGCAGCCTCTCAGAATACGAACCAATTCGCAAAATCTCCGCAATCTATGTTAAATTTTCAGCCGTGCAGAGTATAACCGCAGTAACTTGTGTATTGAAACTCTTGAATAACGGAGTATAAATGCGATCCCTGAAATTAGGTGTTGCCGGCATGCGCGGAGTTATCGGCTCCGGCCTCGCGCCTGCCAGGATCATTGACTTTGCTTCCGCGTTCGGGACGTTCCTCAACGGCGGCAGCGTGATTGTCGCGCGGGATACCAGAATATCCTCGGACATGGTCAGTCATGCCGTATTTTCCGCTTTGCTGAGCTGCGGCTGTCAGGTTTACGACGCGGGGATCACTTCCGCCCCGCAATTGCATTTCATGGTCCCTCACCTGAAAGCCGACGGGGCGCTGCTGCTGGGGGCCGGACATCAGGGGGCTGGCTGGAACGCGATTATCCCGCTTGCGGCAAACGGCGCTTATTTCAACAGCATTCAAATTCAGGAAATGCTGGATATATACCACAGCCACCGCTATCAGGCGATGAACTGGGACAAGATCGGCAAAGTGCATTCGATCCCGCCTGATTCCGGCGATCAGTATCTTGACGCGCTGTGTTCGAAAGTTGATGTTGAAGCAATCCGCCGGGCCAATTTTACGGTGGTGGCGGATTTCTGCAACGGCACCGGTTCGGTTATTGCCGAAAAATTCGCGTCCCGGCTTGGAATCAAAATGATTGCCATTAATAATCTGCTTTCCGGGATTCTGCCGCATGAGCCGGAACCGCGTCCGCGCAGCGGTTTTCAGGTGCAGTCCATCATGGCGCCGCTGAAAGCCGACTGCGGGCTGGTCTTCAATACTGACATGAGCCGTCTGGCGGTGGTAACTGATACCGGGGAAACGCTTTCAGAAGAATATACTTTCCCGCTGATCGCCGACTATGTGCTGTCAAAAAATCCCGGATGTCATACTGTGGTAACCAATTTATGTTCGACCAGAACCCTGGACGACATTGTGGCAAAATATGGCTGTGAACTGGAAAAAACCAGGGTCGGACAGGCGAATATGATTGATAAAATGGCTGAAACCGGAGCGATCATGGCCGGCGAAGGCAGCGGCAGCGTCAGCGTCAAAGGCTGGGTGAACGGGTTCGACGGTTTTATGGCGGCGGCCATGCTGCTCGAATCAATGGCGGTCAGGAAAATGACGGTGTCCGGATTGGCCGCCGCGCTGCCCCGGTATTTTATCGTGAAGAAAGTAATTAACTGCCCGTCCTCCCATGCCTATGCGGTAATCCGCAGCCTCAAGAAGCACTTTTTCGATGCTAAAATCAATGAGGATGACGGTTTGCGTTTTGACTGGCAGGACGGTTGGATAAGCTTGCGCGCCGCCGCTACCGAGCCGGTAATCAGGATGATCGCTGAATACAAAAACCGGGAAATGGCCGTAGACCGCGCGCTGTATGTCCGCGGGCTGATCGAAAGGCTGGTGGCGTCATGACCAATTTAAGAAAAACCCTCAAAGTCGGCGTCAGCGGAGTGAGAGGCATTGTCGGCGAATCGCTCACCCCGCTGCTGGTCTCTTCTTTCGCCTCCTCCTTCGGCAGATATGTCGGCGGGGGCAGGGTGGTTATCGGGCGCGACACCAGGCCATCCGGTGAAATGCTGGAACACGCGGTTGTCGCCGGGCTGCTGGCGGTCGGCTGTCAACCGGTTATCCTGGGGATTGCTCCCACTCCCACCGTTCAACTGATGGTTGAGGAAATCAGCGCCAACGGCGGCATCGCGATTACCGCCAGCCATAACCCGGTGGAATGGAACGCCTTGAAGTTTATCGGGCCGAAGGGAATGTTTCTGGACAGCCACGAAGCCGATGAACTGCTGGATATTTATAATCAACAGGATCTGGACTATGCCGAGGAGCAGGATTATCGCGATGTCCGCCAGATGCCGGATGCGTTCGAAATTCATCAGAAGAAGATTTTTAAGCATATTGACGTCCGGGCCATCCGCGCCAGAAAGTTCAAAGTGGCGGTAGACTGCTGCAACGGGGTCGGCGCTCTGTTTACCCGTCCGTTTCTGGAAGCGATGGGCTGCGAAGTGGAGACCATCTTTGACCGCCCCGACGGCGTTTTTGAACGCACTCCGGAACCGGTTGCGGAAAATCTTGGCGCATTGGAAGAGTTTGCGAAGACTGTCGGCGCCGATATCGGCTTTGCCCATGATCCGGACGGCGACCGCCTGGCGATTGTGGATAACCTGGGCCGGGCGATTGGCGAACAATACACGCTGGTGCTTGCCGCCGACCATGTGCTGTCGGAAAATCCCGGCATTGTCGCCGCCAACATCCAGACGACCAGGGCATTGGAAGATGTCGCGGCTTCCTACGGCTGCGAAGTGGTTTACACCAAGGTCGGCGAAATCTATGTTGTTGAAAAAATGGTCGAACTCGCCGCCGAAATCGGCGGCGAGGGCAACAGCGGCGGCGTCATCTGGCGCAGAATCCATCCCGGCCGTGACAGTTACGTCGCAATGGCCCTGATCCTGGAAATGCTGGCTGTCAGCGGACAGCCGCTGGATGAAATTGTCCGGAGCCTGCCGCGTTACTGCAACCGCACTAAGAAGTTCCAGTGTCCGGCGTTTGCCGCCCGCGAGATCGTCCGGCATTTCTGCCGGAAGTATGCCGACCGGAACCCGATTCTGCTCGACGGGCTCAGAATCAGAATGAACAAATCCTGGATACTGATCCGTCCGTCGAATACGGAGCCGGTGCTCAGGCTTACCGCCGAGTCGGCTGACGAAAAAGAAGTCAGCGCATTGCTGGAGCAATTCTCCAGGGAAATATCCGGACTGCAGCAGCAGTTCACCAGATAACCATGAGGCTGCTGAAAGGCTGTTTTTGAGCAGTTTCCGCATGAGATTGTTAAATATAAAGAAAGGTTTCCGGTACAGATGATGAAAGGTTCTCCTGAGTTTTATTTTTTCGATATGGACCATACCCTTATTGACAATGATTGCGACGTCTCCTGGAAGGACTTTATGGTGGCGGAGAAACTGGCTCCGCCGGAGGCGCTGAAAACCGCCGCCGATTTTTACCAGACCTATCTGGAAGGCCGCCTCGATCCTGACGCCTTCACCCGCTTTCAACTCAATGAATTCATCGGTCGCACCGAGGCTGAAATGTCGGCCTTGTGCCGGAAACACTTCGAGGTTATGGTCAAATCCAAGATTTATCCGGAGGCGGAAACGCTGGTCAGGAATACCATTGCCGCTGGGTATCTGGTGGTTCTGCTGACCGCCACCAACCGGATCATCGCCAAACCGCTGGCGGACTACTTCGGCATTGACCGGATCGTTGCCACTGAATTGGAAAGCGACGCCAATGGACGCTATACCGGCAAATTCACCGGAGTATATGCCGCCGCCCAAGGCAAAGTCACCCTGGCTGAAAAATTCTGCCGCGACAACGGCCTGTCCCTGAACAATGCCGCATATTACGGCGACAGCATCAATGACCGCTTCATTCTGGACGCCGTGGGTTTCCCGTTTGTCGTCAACCCCGGTTCCGACTTGAAAAAACTGGCCGAGGAAAAAGGCTGGGAGATTCTGACTTTCAGGAAATAACTGTTTTACCCCTGCCGGCAGAACATTTTGGACAGCATATACCTTCATTCCAGACACCTGTCGCCCGATGCGGACAGGTCGGACAGGTCGGACACATGGCATCCTTCCCACAGTCGCGGGAGACATCTGCGTTGCGGAACATTTCCGAGATATTGGAGACCCATTCAGCACAACACATTTCAGTTTTATAACCATTTTGGACAATTTGGACCCCCATTGTGCAGAACTGTTCCGTTGTAGCGCCCTCTCTCTGAGAGGGATGTTCCGGCCCCCGTCCGATACGGACGGCCCTACACCCGATCCGCATTTCCGAGACATTGGAGTCTCATTCAGCACAACACA
>CAIKZE010000469.1 GCA_903831825.1 uncultured Lentisphaeria bacterium
ATGCTC
Source organism: uncultured Lentisphaeria bacterium (assembly GCA_903831825.1). Classification (GTDB taxonomy): domain Bacteria; phylum Verrucomicrobiota; class Lentisphaeria; order Victivallales; family Victivallaceae; genus CAIPAT01. The sequence goes on from CAIKZE010000469.1 coordinate 7, forward strand.
GTTCATTTAAATGAAGCGAAGTTCACATATCCGGGAACAGAGTTGCAGATGGTCTACGAAATGCTAATGCCAATGTCGCCCAGCGGCTGAAAACCCAACAACACCTTTTTCCACGGATCAGGAAGTCTGAAATTACAGAAAGCATCAGGAAACGATAAAAAAAGGTTTTTTTTATAAATTTACCCATTTTTTCCCTTATTTCCTTGCGGTGATTTCTCTCAAATAATCCGTCAGCAAAGTGAAACGCGGCTCCAGCCGGCTGTTTTTCACCGCCATCGCCACGGCTTTTCGGCTGCCGATCAGCACCAGCAATTGCCGGGCGCGGGTCATGGCGGTATATAACAAGTTTCTTTGCAGCATCATATAATGCTGGGTCAGCAACGGAATAATTACCGCCGGGAACTCGCTGCCCTGCGATTTATGCACGGTTATCGCATAGGACAAGGTCAACTGGTCGGCTTCAAAAAACTCATATTCAACCAGGCGCGTCATATCATAAACCACCGAAAAACGGTTTTCGTGCGAGTCTATTTGCGCGATGCGGCCCATATCGCCGTTAAAAACATTCTTGTCATAATTATTGCTGGTCTGCATGACTTTGTCCCCGGCTTTGAAGGTTCGCTCGCCGGCCTTGAATTGAGGTTTGCTGCCGGGGTTCAATTCCTTCTGCATGATTTCATTGATTGCCGCCGTGCCGCAGGTTCCCCGGTTCATCGGCGTTAAAATTTGAATGTCGTTGACCGGGTTCAAGCCGAAACGCTCCGGAATACGCTCTTTAGCCATTTTCACAATGAGTTCGACCGTTTTTTCCGGATCATCCTGTTCGATCCAGTAAAAATCGCCGAGCACATTCTTCTGATAGTTTTCCATTTCCGGCATCAGGCCGTGATTGACGTTATGCGCATTCGTGATAATCCGGCTTCCAGCCCCCTGGCGGAATATCCTGGACAGATGGGTCACCGCAAACAAACCGCAATCCAGAAAACTGCGCAGCACCTGCCCCGGCCCGACCGACGGCAACTGGTCCGAATCGCCGACCAGAATTACCGTGGTTCCCGGTTTTATGGCGCGGAACAGCGAGAGCGCCAGTTGAATATCCAGCATCGAAACTTCATCCACAATTAAAACATCGCACGGCAGTTTATAATTCAGCCCGTAAACAAAAGTCTTTTCCACCGGCTCCCATTTGAGCAGGCGGTGGATCGTCCTGGACGGGAAATTGGTCGCTTCCGACATTTTTTTTGCCGCCCGCCCGGTCGGCGCCGCAAGAAAAACTTTAAGTTTGGCGGCAACCGCCCGGCGGACGATTTCGCCGACAACCGTGGTTTTCCCCACGCCGGGGCCGCCGGTGATGATGTTGAGCGCGGAATGTCCGGCCTGTTCAACCGCCGTCAGTTGCTCATCGCTGAGCTTGAGATCCGGACGCGGCGGTACTTTCAAGATCAATTCGCCGCGATGCCGTGAGGCTTTGGCCAGCGCGGCAATATGTTTGGGCAATTCCCTTTCCGCGCAGTATAAGATCGTCGGGTATATCATGCTGGAGCCGTCCGGCGCGGCGGCAATAACCATTTGTTTCTTTTCAACGGCCCGCGCGACTCCAAGCCCGGCTTCAGCTTCACTGACACTCAAGGTTTCAGCGGAAATCTTGATGAAATCCGGTTCCGGATAGCAGCAGTGTCCGGCCTGGGTCAACTGGTTCATGGTATAATACGCCCCGGCCGCCAGCCGTTCGACGTCATTCTTCTCGACGCCCAGCGAAGCGGCAATCCGGTCGGACATGATAAAGCCGATGCCGTCAATCTCGTCGGCCAGCCGGTAGGGATTGGCCTTTATCACTTCCGCGGTCGCGTCACCGTACTGTTTGTACAGCCTCCGGCAATAGGCCATGGTTATTCCGAGGCTTTGCATGAAAATGAAGATATCGCTGCGGGAAGCCTGTTTCTGCCAGGCGTCCCGGATCATTTCGATTCTTTTTTTGCCGACGCCGGGTATTTCTTTCAGCCGCGCGGAATAGCGGCTCAGGACTTCCAGCGTTTTATCGCCGAAATGATTGACGATGCATTCCGCCAGCTTGGGGCCGATGCCGGGAATTATGCCGGAAGAGAGGTATTTGACAACGCCTTCGCGGGTTGAAGGCAGCACAAACTTAAAGTTTTCGATCCGCAGTTGCCGTCCGTATTCCTGATGCTGTTCCCAATGCCCGATGACTTCAATATTGTGTCCCGGATAAGCGCCGGAGACGCTCCCCACCGCGGTATGCTCCACTCCCTGCGAGTCGCGGATCTTCATGACCATGTAGGAATTATCTTCATTTTCATAAACAATCCGGTCAATTTCCCCGCGCAAAGTCTGCTCGGTCAAAGGTCCGGAATTGTTTTTTTCGGAAAATAGATCCATTGATTCCTCTTTCATCATTATTTCTTGTGCGGAAATACAGTATTTCCGGCAAGCACAAAAATCAATGTCCGACCGCCCGGATGCCGTTTTATTTCAAAGTTATTTTTACCTGCCGCTGGCGGCAGTCGTCGAAAATTATATTAATCGCGGTAAAATCCGAATCCTCTTTGACGGTAAGCCGAGCATCGCCGGAAACCGCTTCGCATTTCCGGTTATTTTTAATCCGCACCGTCATCCCTTCGTGAAAATGCTGGTCGAAAAGCTTGAAAAACCGGCTGAAATCAAGAATTAAAGCTTCTTCTTTCACCTGTAAATCAGCTAAATTGCAGTATGCCAGTTGAGCCCGGTGATGAAAAGTATCCCGCGCCAGTATTTTTGTGAAAACTTTATTATGAGCCTCAAAATATTCAACCCAGCGTTCAACGACCTCCAGATTCTGCTCCGGATTTTCGTGCAGAATATTCGGCCAGTGCAGTCCGCAGATGCAGCCCTCAATCATTTTTTCAGGCGCTTCGCCGCCTATCGCATACCAGGCAACGCCGGGCTCTGTCCCGCGGTCAACCACAAACAGCGACGCGTCTATTCCGAACAACTTGAATTGCGGCGTTTCAAACGTTTTCATGCTGTCTAAAGGCGTTGAAACATATTCAATTCCAGCTTCTCTGAGCAGGCGGGTAAGCGTATTGTTTCCGCCGAAAGTATATTTAAAAGCGCACGGCACAAACGACTTCGGAAATCCGCCAAGCTTGTTCATTTCCATAATCCGGTAAAAGTAATCAAGGTGAAGTTTGATTTCCGTTTCCGACCGGAGACCGGCGTCATCCGCCCATTCCGCCCGGCTGAAAGTCCCGTCCCTATGCCAGAATTCATGACCGAGCCCGTGGAGGGTAAATTCAAAATGCCGGTTATTGGAACGGATTATTTCCGCCGCTTCATCCAGTTGCGGCCCGACATTTACGCGGTTATCCCAGTTTTTCCCCATCCAGGTCGCCGACGGCACGTTTTTCAGGATGTTTTCGCGATCCCATTCGCAGAGCACCATCGCCGCCTGCGGACGCATGTCGAGCCGTCTGCCCAGTTCGGCGACAGCCAGATAGTCCGCCGGAACGTGCCTGCGGCTGATTCCGGTTCTGTACGGCCCGTTTTGCCGGGAATCATTTGAGCCAGACCACCAGCCGACATCGTCAAGGACGATTTGCAGCGGCAGCGGTATGCATACATCCAAATCCTGCATCACAATCCAATCTGTTTTTTGTTATAATATATTTAGGAACAGTCTCAAAATAACCTGTGTTTTTACACCGCTCTCTTGAATGCTTTTCGCGCCGCTTGTTCGTTACATACCTGCCGGTATGCGCCTCACAAGCAACTCGAAAATCAAATCAAGATATTCGGCGTAAAAACATAGTTTATTTTGTTCCAGTTCCTTATGAAAGAATACTTCACTATAAAAATAAGGCAAATTACTTTCTAATTTATCCTTAAAAATTTGATTTGAACAGAAAAGAATCTTTATTATGTTTTACTATTTTTGTATGAATCATTAACGGTTTTATTTAATGAAAAAAGAATTTGATGTAATCGTAATCGGGGCCGGCCATGCCGGATGCGAAGCCGCGCTGGCTTCCGCCAGGGCGGGCGCCAATACCCTGATTATTACGGTAAATATGGACCACATTGCGCAAATGAGCTGCAATCCCGCGGTCGGCGGCATTGCCAAAGGCCAGGTGGTCAGGGAAATTGACGCCCTCGGCGGAGCTCAGGGCATGGTTACTGACGCCGCTTCGATCCAGTTCCGGATGCTGAACTCGGCGAAAGGCCCGGCGGTCTGGTCGCCGCGTTCCCAATGCGACAAAGTCTGTTATCAGCGGGGCATGAAACTGGTGCTGGAACGCCAGCCGAAACTGTCGGTAAAACAGTCCATGGTCAAAGGTTTCATCGTTGAAGACGGCAAACTCCGCGGCGTTGAAACCGATTTCGGCGATAAATTTTATGCCAAGTCTGTGGTGGTTTCCACCGGCACTTTTCTTTCCGGCAAGCTTCATTACGGCATGAACAGTTTTCCCGGCGGCCGGGCGGGCGACCCGCCGTCCGTCAGTTTGTCGGAAGCTATCCGCGAACAGCTCGGCATCCGGCTCGGACGGCTGAAAACCGGCACCCCTCCCCGCATCCTGGCTAAAACCATTGATTTCTCAAAAATGGAATTTCAGGCGGCGGATGAATGTGATGAACAGTTCAGCCATTTTACGCCCGCCGACTACCTGCCGCGCGCGCAAAAACGCAATATGAACTGCTGGATGGTCTATTCCACCGCGGAAACCGGCAAAATTATTCAGGACAATCTGCACTTGTCGCCGATGTATCAGGGCAAGATTAAAGGCATCGGCACCCGCTATTGCCCGTCATTCGAGGATAAAATTGTCCGTTTCCCGCACCACGAACGCCATCTGCTCTATCTGGAACCGGAAGGCGAGTTTACCGACGAATATTACATCAACGGCATTTCCACCAGCCTGCCCCCGGAAGTGCAGATACAGTTGATAAATTCGATACCGGGCATGGAAAACGCCGAAATTTCACGTTATGCGTATGCCATTGAATACGATTTTGTCTTCCCGGATCAGCTCACCCGCACCTTGAGCGTAAAAAAATGGCCGAATTTATTCACCGCCGGACAGGTCAACGGCACCAGCGGCTATGAAGAAGCCGCCGGACAGGGCCTGGTCGCCGGCATGAATGCCGCCCGCGCCGCGCTCGGACTGGAACCGGTCGAACTGGCACGGGACTCTTCATACATCGGAGTAATGATTGATGACCTGGTGACGAAAGAGATCGTCGAGCCTTACCGCCTGTTCACCAGCCGCGCCGAATACCGGCTGCGGCTGCGCCAGGACAATTCCGACATCCGGCTCTGCGAATTCGCCTATAACAACGGCATTTTGCCGGAAGATAAATACCGTAGCTTTAAAGCATACCATGAACTCTACGAAAAATGCGAGACCGCCGTCAAGACTTTGCGCATTCAGGGCAAAACCGCCTGGGATATGTTGAAACAGTTCAAAGGACTGTATGCCGCCGCCACCGTCATCCCGTTCAATATCGAAGAAATCGGGCTGGATTTGAGTACTGATACCGGGAAGAAAGTTTTCCGCCAATTGATAATCCAGGCGCATTATGAAGGTTATCTGGAACGCGAGGACTCCTCGATTGTCAAACTGCAGAAGCTGGAAAACTGGCGCATCCCGGAGGGTTTCAATTACGACGCCATCAACGGACTGCGCAACGAGTCGCGCCTGAAATTGAAAAAAGTGACGCCGTCCACCCTCGCCCAGGCCGGCCGGATCGACGGCGTCACTCCGGCGGAAATCGCGCTGCTTCAGGTGCATTTGACCAGATTGTACAAAAAAGATAACCATGATTGCAGTGATAAAGAATGAATGCTGATATTTTATATTTCAAAGACGTCATGCGCAGGCTGTGCAAGGAAAAGCTTTCCCTGTTCTGCCTGATTGTGGTTGCCGCCTACTTTGTTACGGCAATGGGAGTGGAAGTCTACAGTATTTACTGCCGGAAAGTCAACATCCAGCCGATGTATGACATCGGAAAAATGGAGGAACGTTTCCAGCCGCCTTCAACCGGGCATCTCATGGGCACTGACTATCTGGGGCGCGACGTTTTCATGCGGGCGCTGGCCGGAACCGCCACGGCAATTAAAGTCGGCGCGCTGGCTTCGCTGATTTCCGCCGTAATCGGAGTGCTGCTGGGCGCGTTTGCCGGATATTTCGGCGGCTGGCTGGACGAACTGGTCGTCTGGCTGTACAGCACGTTCGACTCCATGCCGACGCTGCTTTTTATTCTGGCGTTTGCCCTGCTGGTGTCGAAAGGCTTCCTCTATCCTCCCCTGGCCTCTTCGTTCGCGGCGCTTTCGGCGGCGTTGAACACCGATCCCGGCATGATGGCGGTTTACCTGGGGATCGGGATTACCGGCTGGGTCAGCCTCTGCCGCGTTGTCCGCGGGGAAACGCTTAAACTGCGCGAATGCGGTTACATCCAGGCGGCGCAGGTTGCCGGACAGAATTCATTCCGCATCATTATCCGCCATATCATCCCGAACCTGTTCCATCTGGTTATCATCTATTTTACCATGCGTTTCGCTTTCGCCATTATGACGGAAGTCATTGTCAGTTACCTGGGACTGGGAGTGCAGCGGGTCCCAAGCTGGGGTGTGATGATCGCTGACGGACAGGAACGCCTCTGGCGCGGCATCTGGTGGGAAGTGGCCGCCGCCACCGGTTTCATGTTCCTGCTGGTCCTTTGCCTGAACATGCTGGGCGACGCCTTGCGCGACACTCTGGATCCAAAACTGAAAGATTGACCAGTGAATTCAGTATTAATTACAGCGGATAAGTTCTAAAAGTATGCGTATTGATTATCATTTATGGGTCTTCACTAAAATTTGTGGGTAAAAAACGAATATCCAATATCCAACACGGAATATCCAACATTCAAGGTAAAAACGTGTCCACTTCTTTCTGACAGTATCAAAAATTGGTTATCTTCATGTATTTTGCCTTTCCTTCATCAGTTGGATATTCCTTGTTGGATATTGGATATTCAAATTATTTGACCGTTAAAAAACGAATACGGTTATTCATCCAGTAAACGGGCATGTTTCAAATGAGCGTTAGAGATAGTTGACACTTTTATGTCATAAAATAAAGTAAAACAGTCAAAACAAGCTCCGGCGGAGCGATACATATTGTAGCACCGGACTTTAGTCCGGTGAATGATGACAATTAAAATTTGGAGTTCCGTAGGAACGAAA
>CAIKZE010000470.1 GCA_903831825.1 uncultured Lentisphaeria bacterium
ATCACTATTGCTTTTCAAAACAGCCTACATAAATGTTTGGGTGATAGGTTGTTTTGAAAAGTAATAGTATAACATTTCAACTAATAAAGTGGCCCAGTCGAACCCGCCCCTGAGTGGCCCGTTTTAACCCGCCCCATGACACCATGGTAAAATTGAAAAATTGACTAAATTTACTGGGATGTCTAACCGTAAAAGACTTTCAGATATTATTGGCGTTTTTCTTGTATCAGTGTTTTTATCATATTCAGGAGCGATATCTTCATAATCAATAATTGATGGTTCATCCTGCAACTCGCCAAATAAAGAGAATTCCTTTTCGTTTTGCTCTAATGGGTTATCAGTTGCTAACAATACAAGCCCGTCTCTAAAACCACCTGCATATTCTCTTTTTGCGTTTTGTTTTTCAGCAAGAATACTTCTGTCAATTTTCAAATAAGAAAGAATTCTATCTATTACTTCTGTTATGTCTGCAAGTTCGTCAATCAATGAATCGTGGTCATTGGCAGGGACATCAAATGCCTCAAAAGTCTCCTCTACTAGTTTGTCTTTTAATGCTTTTAATAGTGACTGTTCTGAAAGCTTGCCAATACTGACGGTTTCTCCTCCATTTTTAATAATATCAGGAATATTATCTCGAACTAATTTTCCAAAATATTGTTTATAATTAAACTTATCAAAAGGGTTATTAATTTCAACAATTGCTTGGGTTTGCATTAATTGATAAAATGCATGTGATAATACTCCCCCCTCAAGCAAAATAACTGCATTAATTTTTTTTGTCAACTCTCCAATTTCTTTTAATAATTCTTTATTCCTCAGTAGATTATCTTCAATGGGCTGAATATGGATGCAACCGATTCTAGTATTGCCAGATTCTGCCTCTTCACGCAAACGTTCAACATCATCATTAGTTCTGACAGTAAAGCATTTGTAAGATGAATTTTTTGTTCTTTTAATTCGGTTTGTAATAGTTGGATCAAATGCTTCATGATACCAAGGAAAAACTTGGGCATCGCATACGCACTTAGGTACATCAACAAACCACATTATACTCAAAGACTTTCCTTCCTCTTCCGCTATTTTTCTTGACTGAAGTGCAATCTTTTTAATCCATTCATCATTTGCGATTGCGCCCTTCCAGTCATACGGCGCCTTTAGCACCTTAACCTTCCATGCGCCATTGGAATCTGGAGAAATAAAAAAATGCTTATATTGGCATTTTTTATCTATTTTGAAGTTTGATGGATTTAAATTATCAACAAATAACCCATTGGTATCAACAAGGTATTTATCATGTGAATTATAGTATAAGCCTTCCGGCAGCCCCCATAGAGCTTCGATTTGTACTAATCTTTCTTTAGGAGCCGCATAAGCAAATGCTGAAGCCGTAGCTGGAATAAAATTATGAAAAATAAAGGCTACTTCATGTGTTATGCTGTTGATAATTGAACTATTTCTAATTAACCACTTTATTGCACTCCCAAGATTTCTTTCTTCTTGAGTTCTTGGTAAAAGTTGTCGTTCTTGAGGATTATTTGTACTAAGATCCATTCTAATTACCAAAGAATTTTTCACTAATTCTTTTATATCATGCTTTAATGATATAGGTACCTCTCCTTGTGCTAATTTTTTTATAATGTTTTGGTCTGCTAGGACATAAAGCTGAGGTGTTGGAAAGCCTAGCTGACTATATTTAAACACATTTTTAATTTTGTGATATTTATTCGCAAATTCTGCATTTATCAGTTTCAGGCATTCAGGAGTAAATTTTTTAGGCAGAATATATTTATGATGTTCTTTTTTGGGGTTAACTCCTAAATTATCAATTTCTTGATCTGCTTGAACGAGGTAAATTCGGTTATTATTATCTAAGACCCATTCGAAATGAAGGCGTAGTAATTTTTTTGCTGCCCAAGTTGCTGGGATTTCTAGTGCTTTTTTAATATTTTTAACATTACTGCAGGTAATTGACTGCTTTGAAAGCTTATTTATATCAAAGGATCGTCTCCATTCTCGGTGATGAATCTTAATATAATTATATTCATCTATTTGGCCTGTCCAATCTCTTTTTTGAGCAGAAACTCGTCTTTCATTGGATAAGTGTCCCCTGTAGATTGAACCTTTTATATATTGTTGTATGACCAATGGAATATTCTTGTGAATAATATTATTTTTCGAGTATAAGTCTTGTAAGCATTGTAGTAGTAGGTTAAAAATATCGGTGCTTGTCCCAGAACATGAACACAAATCGCCACGTTGGGCAAGACCTTCAGCGCAGCCAGAAGAGCGAACTATAATATCGCCTGTGATATTCTCTTTTACTAATGCAGTGCCTATACGAGTACACCATTCATGAAGCCAATCATCAGTTTTTTGATTTTTTGCAATTAAATTTTTGTACTCATCTACAAGTTGTGCTGAAACTACAATAAATGGCAATGTCCATTGCAAAGGAATACATGATAAGCCAAACCCTTTTTCTCCGATAGTATTAATGTTAATATTTTTCCTATCGAGTATGGTCGTCCTCTCTTTTGTAACATATACAATCGGCTTAACAGGTTTAAATTTATTTTTTGTTGGCATTACTAACAAGCAATATTAATTGAGGGGTGTATAATCATACTAGAATTCTACCTACTCTTTTTTTTGTTGCCCAAAGATCACATCTGCAATTTCACGCATTTTACCAACTGCTTGATCCGCAAAATACCCAGTTATAAATCCGATGCAGATAACTTTAGCATTACAGGACGTGTTAAAACTATTTACAGAAATAGCCCCTGATTCAAATAATGCACCAACAATAAACGCTATTGTCATTGCAATAATGGGGGAACTAACTCTCCAGACGCGACGGTCTTTATGCCAATATCCTTTTGCAACAATATGGTAAAAAAATTTAATCCCAAACGTTACTCCGCCGAGAAGTCCAGATGCAGAATAATAAATATATTTTTGCGCAGTCAGTTGTTGTATTGCTGATAGTGCCAGCCAATTTCCTAATATTCCCCGCCATGTGAGAAAAATAGATACAAAAGCAATAAGCATCAGAAAAACTAAAAAAACAGTTTCTCCCCAAATTTGCCATCGTGCAGAAATGTCATATTGACTGTTGGGCTGATACGGTTTCCGTCCATCAGTAAGATCAAACATAAAACACCTCTTAGTTCAAAGCATTGGCATAAGCTAATGTTTCCCGCGTTTTCTCTGCATTTTTTAAGAAAGGAAATTCTCGATAATTTGACTCCCCCGATCGACCAAGATAAAATGCTATAAAATGCCTAAAAAACTGTGATACTGGCTCCTTGAGAATATGCAGTTGCCCTTGAGGATTATTCCATTCGATACTGGTTTTCAGGTTATAATAAAAAAGATATTCATTATTCTTTACTTTTTCAGCAATTTCAGATGAGTGGGAAGTGTCCCATTTCATTCTTGGTCGATAAGAACTCAATAGAGTTCCTTGGTCGTAAAAAGGAACAAGATGGAGGTGGGCGTGATTAGTACCACAAGAAGTTAGAGACCCATCTTTATTAGACCCGTGTTCGAATGCAATGAGTGAACCATATTTTTCAATCATTACAGGAATGATTTTATTAACCAATGATTTAAAGGCCATCTCATTATAGCAGAGTTTCATAGATAGCTGATGTTTTTGAGGAATTATCAAAGTCCAACCTTCAACCATTGCTCCAATTGAAGCTACAGCCATAAATTGCTCGTTGCAAGCAAATGGCTTATCTATTTCATAGTTGTAGATTTTGTCAAAAATATTGCAGAATCTGCAACAATCAATCCGTCTTTCCATTACATGGCCTCAAGTCAGTTAAGGATTATGTACTCTCCATTACCCACATATAATAATATCATCAAAATTCTTCTATGTCAATCAAAAATGAAATACTTGTGAAATATATGATGATCAACCAAAATTATTCAGTAAAAGTCTTTAAAACCGAAGGGTTATGCTCCGTCATAACTAAGATTGCATTGTCGTCGCGGTCATGCTTAACCCGGAGAATAGCGTCAAAATGTTTTCTTTTTACTCCGGAATAGTTGAAATAAGCATTCAAAATGCTATCGTTAGAGTTGGTATTTAGAAATAAAAAAGAGCTTAATTAATGATTATAAAAACCAGGGCATATCCAAGGGCGGCACTGATCGGAAATCCGTCCGACGGCTATTATGGGAAAACTATCGCTTTTGTGTTCAGCAACTACTGTGCGGAAGTCATGCTTTACGAGAGTCCGGAACTGGATTTGCTGCCGGCGGTACGGGACCATTCCAGGTTTAACAGCATTCAGCATCTGGCGGAAGACGTTGATCTCTACGGTTACTACGGCGGAATGCGGCTGCTCAAAGCGACAATCAGAAAATTTTACGACTACTGTCAGAAAAACTCGATTAAACTGAACGAACGGAATTTTACCGTGCGTTACCAGACCAGCATTCCCAATCGCCTCGGACTGGCCGGATCCTCCGCGATCATTACTGCCTGCACCCGCGCGTTGAAACGTTTTTACGATGTCAGGATTCCCAAGCCGCTGCTGGCCAACCTGATCCTGGCGGTGGAAAAAGAGGAACTCGGCATTGACGCCGGACTCCAGGATCGCGTGGCGCAATCCTATAATACGCCGGTATTCATGGACTTTAATAAAAAATTCATGGAAGACCACGGCTACGGCAATTATCAGCCGATTGAGATACCGCCTGAACTGAAAATCTATATCGCATTCAGAACCGATCTGGCGGAAGGCTCTGAAATCTTGCACGGCCATTTGCGGGAAGACTATGAAAGCGGGAACCAGAAAGTCCTGGCGGCAATGCAGGAATGGGCCGAATTGACCGTAAAAGTCAAGGAATCGATGGAGAATCGCGATTTCCTCCGGCTTCCGGCATTGCTTAACCGTAATTTTGATTTGCGCTGCGAAGTCTGCTCTTCCGTCAGCAAAAAAAATAAGCACATGGTCGAACTGGCCCGTTCAGTCGGCGCTTCGGCCAAATTCACGGGTTCCGGCGGCGCGATCATCGGCACCTATGAGGACGAAGTAATGTTCTCAAAGTTGAGGGAAAAACTCAAAGATTTCGGGATTGAGGTCATCAAGCCGGAGATCGTCACTTCCGGCGACTTCGCCGTCTGAAAACAGTTCTAAAGTTCTAAAGTTCTAAAATTTTAAGGCGGGCTAAAAGATAGAAGTCAGAATAAAAGACGGAAGACAGCTCCAGAGGAGCGACATATTAATAGCTTAAAAATCCATAAAATAGATTTTAGCTCCAGAGGAGCGACATATTAATAGCCGGAAAACAGAACGGAAAACGTAAATTCAGTTGACGCCGTGTCCGTTTATGTCCGTCAAGTCCGTTTTAAGACGGCAAATATATTCAGGAGATGATATGAGAAAAGCAGTGATTCCCGCAGCCGGTTTCGGCACGCGCTTTCTGCCGTTTACCAAAGCGGTACCCAAGGAAATGATTCCGCTGATCGACAAACCGGTGATCCAGTATGTTGTGGAAGAAGCCGTCGCCGCCGGACTGACTGAAATCCTGATCATTATCAGCGGCGGCAAAATGGCGATTCAAGACCACTTCAATCCGGAATTCGCGCTGGAGCAGCGCCTGGAAAAATCCGGCAAGACCGCCCTGCTGGAGGAACTCCGCGCAATCAACCGTCTGGCCAACATCCATTATGTTTATCAGCAGGAATTGAACGGCCTGGGCGATGCGGTCAGTTATGCCGAATGTTTCGTCGGTGACGAACCGTTTGCAATACTGCTGGGCGACACCGTCACTTCTTCCGACACCATGCCGGTGACGGCGCAACTCGTCAAAGCCTATGAAAAAGTCAACGCTTCAGTCGTCGCTTTGGAGGAAGTCCCCTGGGAAAAGACCAGCCGTTATGGCGTCATCAGCGGCAAAACTGACGACGGCAGCCTGTATAAAGTTGATAAATTCGTGGAGAAACCGGCTCCCGCCGAAGCTCCGTCAAATCTGGTTATTGCCAGCCGTTATGTATTTACTCCGTCAATTTTTGAGTGCCTGAAAAAGACGCCCCGCGGCAAAGGCAACGAAATTCAACTGACGGACGCCATGCTGTTGATGTTGCAGAATCACCCGATGTACGGACTGAAAGTCAACGGCAAGCGTCACGACATCGGCAACAAACTGGATTTCATCAAATCCACCGTCGAATTCGCATTGCAGCGGCCCGAATTCAAAACCCAGATTGCCGAATGGCTGAAAACGCTGAAATTAGATTAAGCGCTGTTTGCTTTTGACACCACATTCCATTTCCCGCAGTCGCAGATGCCAGCCGCCAGCGCATTTTCATAATCCGAGAATACTGGGAAGACTGAGAATACTGGGATTTTGGGTAGCGCTACATTCAAAATGCAATTTTAAAGAATAGGCAATATCTTTTCAGCTTACGGTTTTTACCAGTTCGTCGAGTCCGGAGAAAATGTACGTCGGACAGTAGGAATAACGGGGAATGTCTTCGCGGGCGGTGACGCCGCTCAGCACCAGGATGGTATCCACTTCCGCTTCAACCCCGGCAATGATGTCGGTATCCATGCGGTCGCCGATGATCGCGGTCTCGTAACTGTGAACGCCCAGGCGACGGACCGAACGACGCATCATCAGCGCATTGGGTTTGCCGATGAAATAGGCCTTGGTCTGTGCCGCCAGTTCAATCGGGGCAATCAGCGAACCGGTTGCCGGAACAATGCCGCGTTCCGTCGGACCGGTCATGTCCGGGTTAGTGCCGATCAGGCGGGCGCCTTTTAACACCAGCCATACCGCTTTTTCGATTTTCTCAAAACTGTAAGTGCGGGTCTCTCCGACAACCACATAATCCGGGTTGGAATCGTTCATCGAAATGCCTTTATCGTACAGGGCGTTAATCAGCCCGGCGTCGCCGATGACATAAGCGGAGCAGCCCGGTTTCTGGCGGCTCAGGAATTCCGCGGTCGCCAGCGCGCTGGTATAGAAATGATCCTCGCCGGCATCAATTCCAAGTCGTCTGAGTTTTTCACACAGTTCGCGGGGGGTGCGTTCGCTGCTGTTGGTCAGAAACAGGAAATTTTTATTATTGGCATTCAGCCATTCGACAAATCCGGCAGCGCCCGGCAGCAGATTGTTGCCGTGGTAAACAACCCCGTCCATGTCGCAGACGAAGGCTTTTTTATTTCTCAAATCATCTCTGACGTTATTCATGATAAATCCATATTTATTTAGTTTAGTGGCGAGAATGGGAATTATGAGAAGAATGGGAATTATGGAAAGCGAATGTAAATGTTTTTTCAGTTCTGCTCACTTCTTTTGTTTCCTGTCTTCTTTGGCTTTATTCTGAATTCTGATTCCTGAATTCTGACTTCCGGCTTAAATGCATTTGCCGTTATCTTCATTTATTCTGTTTTCTGTCTTCCCTGCTTTATTCTGAATTCTGACTTCTGTTTAATATAACCGCAGTTTAAGAATTATAAAGCGTTGAGTTTAAGGTTAGGAGCTGTAAAAAAATAACCTTTACATCTTCGCGATTCTCCCGGACGAAGAATTTAACGCAAAGACGCGAAGGCGCGAAGAAGAGATTTTTTTAAAGTTTGGCTATGCCAAATTTAAAAAGACTTTTTTTCTTAGCGATTTTGCGCCTTTGCGTTAAAATTAAGGTTTAAATTCATTACACCGGCAATTCACAAAATCACTTCGGGATATTTCGCGAAACTTGTCAAGTTTATTTCTTAACAACTCCTTCACG
>CAIKZE010000471.1 GCA_903831825.1 uncultured Lentisphaeria bacterium
CGCGGCAGGTGCCGATGCATTTCGCCGGGCGGCGGAACAGGGGGATGCGAAAGCCCAGTTCAGCCTTGGCTGGTGTTACAGCAAAGGGGAAGGCGTCGCCAGGGATACCCAAAAAGCCGTTGCATGGTACCGCAAAGCCGCCGAACAGGGTGATATGGCTGCTCAGTATGCGCTGGGGGCTTGCTATTTCTGCGGGGAAGGCGTGGGCAGGGATGAAGCCGAGGCCGTAAGCTGGTACCGCAAAGCGGCGGACCGTGGTCACCTGGAAGCGCAGGGGCTGCTTGCCATGTGCTACGCCTATGGCTGCGGCGTTGCCGAAGATAAGGCGGAAGCCGCCAGGTGGTACCGCAAGGCGGCGGAACAGGGTAATGCCGGAGCTCAGTATTCGCTGGGCGCGTGTTATGCCGCCGGCACCGGTGTCATTAAGGATGAAGCCGAAGCCATGCGCTGGTACCGCAAAGCGGCGGAACAGGGATATGCGCTGGCACGGGAGGCACTCAAAGAGTTACAGGTGAAGTGATCTTCGATATTGCCCGGATCAGATGAATGCCGGAATAGATTATCAGTCCGGCGCCGGTATCAGTCAAAAGCCTGAAGAAAGCTATTCTGTCAATTTTGTCAATTGTGTCAGCGGGCTAAACCATTTGTAACCCATCTATCAAGGCCATTTCTGTCAATTGTGTCAATTCTGTCAGATGGCTATCTCTAAAAATATATATCCTTGAATTATGTTTGTTGTCTAACCTTCCAAGAGTAATTAAAAAGTTAGACAGGACTACCGGAATAAGTTCTTCTATCACTCTTTTGGCCTTTCATCGTTAAAAGCCAAGGGCTGTCCAGTATGACTGAATAAAGCGATTCTGTCAATATTGTCAATTCTGTCAGTAGTCATCATCTACCAAAATCTCTATTCTGTCAATATTGTCAATTCTGTCAGAAGTCAATATTCCACCAGGGAAAGCTTATCTCTCCACCTGAAACCCTTTTTACTGAAATATCATAAAAGTTAGACATAGGTTAGACAGAGTATGTTTTTCAGTGATCTATCAATGACGGCAAATAAGTTATAAAATGCTTATTATTAAGGCTTAAAGAATGGTGCGCCCGGAGGGATTTGAACCCCCGGCCTTCTGCTCCGGAGGCGATAGGCACCAGCACGAAACAGTGATTTGAAAACCATAATTAGCCTCAAAACAGCGTTTTTGCTACCGATTGCTACTGACAGCAAAAGATGGCTTTAACAACCCGATTTTGCATATTTTTTGCATATTTTAGACTGCTCACCTATAAGCCCGCGATGATGAAAATTTCCCAGGTTCCTTGATACGCGTGAGTTCAGCCGTTAAGATTAAAATGCTTACGGAGATTCATTGCCTTCCATTAATAAACATCTTCAAGCGTTATCATCCTCCAGCCTCTCCGGTTCATCGCGCCATAAACCACGTTAGACAATTATGTTTAACGCAGATGTTTGTCAAGTAAAGGGCCTATACACTTGATGTTAATTATCATTAAACATGAATTTATTATGTGTAATGACGGCATGCGTCAAGCAAAGAATCTACTCCAGGCCATCCTATCCCCGAGGCAAGTCTCGGGTATTACTGACATACTTATACGCTCTGCGGGTGGGCCAGAGATTCGAAGACCAGAGCCAAGACAAAGAACAAAGTCGCCCCAAGGGGCGAGGTATTGAACCCAATTGAATAAAGGGATTGGTAGCTTGACTCGCAAACCCTGTGCACATCGTTGCTTTTTCTAAAAATCTATCTACATGACGCTTGCTTTCTCTTTCGGAACGAGTTATTTTATTGATATCAGGGCTTATGGACTTCGTAAGTTTTGTTATTAATTTACGCTTCCTCGAGGAGCGTTGTTCACTTGTCTTCAGGGGAAACTCATGAAGGCATCGAAATGCTGAACTTAGGCGACATTGCCGAGATCAGTGCTATTACGGGCAACCACCCGTTACTCAATGGTTAATTTTTACGCTCAGGCGTTACATGGTCGCCAGGATATATTCCATGGCACCAAAAACTGACAAAGGCTTTTTGCCTGCGTCAGGGCTCCATATGCGCGGTTTTTAGACCCGTTGCTTTGAAAAATAAATAAAGCAAATGGCCTCTTACTGCCATTTTTGGAGCAAAAAATGAAAAGACGGAAATTAGAGAAATATGTAGAAGTTGCGGTTGATGCATTGCTGAAGCAATTCGAGTTAAATGTACAGGATCTTACAATTGAGAGGCTTGAGCAGTTGCCTGGGGCTGTCAGTTGTGCCATAAAGAGTTTGTTGCCTGAAGATTGGCTGCCTGTCGCGCCTCAGCCGGAGGTTAACGGAGTCCGATACATGTCAGTTAGCCGAGCCGAGGAGTATAGCTCTGTGAGTCGTTGGACGCTGACCAGGGCAGCAGCGCGCGGGGAACTGAAAATGATTAAGCTCGGTCAAGCGAAGTCTTCAAAGGTTCTTTTTGACCGCGAAGACATCGATCGCTGGATGAGATCACGGCGTTGCCGTTAACCGGAGGTATCGAAATGGAACACTCAAACGTTGACTCCGGTTCGTCTGACATGGCGGCAACTGCCAAATTTAGCTTGGCCCTTAATCTTACGAAGAACGGGTATAAAGTATTTCCTTGTAACGGGAAAGCGCCGATCACTGCGCATGGATTTAAGAATGCAAGCTGCGATCCACAAACAATTATTGACTGGTGGAAACAGTATCCGGCAGCCAATATCGGAATCGCCACCGGGATAATAAACAGAATATCTGTGGTCGATGTTGACAATAAGCCAGAGAAAGGCAAAAACGGCCTTGCAGAATGGCAAAAGCTACAGGAGAAATACGGTATTGCCCCTGATACTTTTACTGTTCGTTCGCCGAGCGGTGGAATCCATTTGTACTTCAAGCATAAGGATGGATTCAAGAATTCTACCGACAAGCTTGCCAATGGAATTGACACTCGAGGCGATGGCGGCTACATCATCGCATCTGGATCTTCGATCAACGGAGTCTGCTACACTGTCGAGAAAAATCTTCCACTAGCTGAGCTGCCTGATTGGGTGTTTGAAGCTATTGCAAAACAACCAGAAAAGAAGACAAAAACGGAAAAGATCACGGCGAGGCTGCCTGACGAAAACAGAGAAAACCAAGCGAATCGGCGGGAGGCCCCCGAGGCGGATGTTGTCTCAGCGCTCAATAGCATTGATTCGGATTGCGACTACCAAACTTGGATTGAGTTCGGACAGGCTTTGCACACATGGGATTCAGTCCGAGGCTTTGTTCTTTGGGATGAGTGGAGCCGACGGGGTAAAAAGTACGATTCCACGACGCAGACCCATTGGAAGAGTTTCAAGGCCGACGGAGGGATTACCATCGGCACGCTGTTCCATCATGCAAAGGCGGCTGGATGGAAACCTAATATAGCCGCGTTTAGCTTTGGCGACCCCATCACGGCTGCCAAGGCTGGCTCACCATGGCCGATGACAGACGCCGGTAACGCTGAACGCCTTGCCTACTACATGCGAGGTAAGCTGGTCTTCGATGAACGCATGCAGCGCTGGCGTCACTTCAACGGGAAAAAATGGGAGATTGATACCGGTAAGCATATCCACCAGGCAGCAATTAAAGTAGTTCGCAAAATACGGCACGATGAGGCAATGCAGTGTCAAAACGAGGAAATGGGGAAAAAATTATGGTCACACTCCATCATGTCTGAATCCAGGAACAAGCTCGAAGCAATAATTACGCTGGCCCAGCACGTGCCGGGGATGTCACGGGCAGAGTTTGACGTCGACAAGTATCTGTTCAACTGCCAGAACGGCACTATTGAGCTGAAGACCGGAACGCTGCGGGAACACCGGGCAAATGACTTCATCACCCGCATCAGTCCTGTCGCTTATGACCCGAACGCAGATTTCAGCACTTGGACAAAATTCCTGTATGAAACGCTTCATGGAGATAGGGAGATGATTCGCTTCATTCAGAAGAGCGATGGTTACTGCCTTTCCGGCGACACTTCGGAGGAAATTCTGTTCCTGGTGCATGGTCCCGAAGCGACCGGAAAAAGCACTTACATGGAAGGTGTGAAGTCTGCTCTCGGCGATTACAGCAAAACCTGTGACTTCGAGACTTTCCTGAAGCAGAAGGACAGCGGGCGTCCCCGCAATGACCTTGCCGGTCTATCCGGTGCTCGGCTGGTATCCTCCTGCGAGGTCGAAGAAGGGAAGACGTTGGCCGAGAACATCATCAAGAACGTAACAGGCGGCGATACGATCAGCGCCCGCTTCCTGTTCAAGGAGTTTTTCGAATACGAACCCCAGTTCAAGCTCTGGCTGATTTGCAATCACGCGCCCAAAGTTGATGCTCAGGACGGAGCTATGTGGCGGCGTATTCTCCGTATTCCTTTCTCCTTCATAATCCCCAAAGAGAAGCGGGATAAAAAGCTTAAAACGATGCTGAAAGACCCGGCTATTGGCGGAGTCCAGATATTGAAGTGGGCGGTCGAAGGTTTCCTGCTCTGGCAGGCGGAAGGGTTGCATATCCCGGAGGCCGTCGTACAGGCGACAGAGGAGTACCGCCAGTCGTGCGATTACCTTTCATACTTCTTTTCCGAAGTATGTGACGTGTCCGATCCGCTGGCATGGATGTCCACAGCACAGCTTTTCGATGCCTATAAGAAGTACTGCGAAGATAACGAAATAA
Organism: uncultured Lentisphaeria bacterium; assembly: GCA_903831825.1. Classification (GTDB taxonomy): domain Bacteria; phylum Verrucomicrobiota; class Lentisphaeria; order Victivallales; family Victivallaceae; genus CAIPAT01. Next base: position 4,703 of record CAIKZE010000471.1, read on the forward strand.
AGCATACCATGAGCCAGATTTCGTTCTCCAAGAAGTTGAATGATCGTGGTCTAAAGCAGCAGAAGCAGGGCGGTATCCGCGGCTGGCAGGGTATCTGTCCAGCCTCAAAAGTGCCAGTTTTGGACAGATTGGACACATCATCCACAAAGTCTCCTATAGAACCTCCTTTCACGGGACTTTGCAGAACATCCGTCCAATCCGTCCAACCTGTCCAGTCGGCGGTATCCAATGTTCCCATTGCGCCGACAGGTTTTCAACCGGTGCAACTACGCCCCGCGTCTATTGCTGCAGCACCGCAAATCGATAGGAGTCAGCCGCCAGTGTCAAAAAGCTACAAGCCGACTGCCACGAGGCCGGGCTACAAGCAGGTTACCCCAATGCCTCCGGGCAATCCGACTGGTCCGGTGCCTATGGTAAACAAGCAGGTTGCGCCGATGCCACCCGAGATTCGACAAACTACGCTTAGCTCTCCCCCCGTAGCGGCGACCAGCCATTTGGTTGCGCCGCAGCCACCCGGACAATGGCAGGCGGGAGCAGCACAGACAGCACCGCAACCGGGAGCACCGCCACAGCCACAGCGGCAGACTGGTTATGTTCAACAGCAGGCGGTACCTAGGCAGGCTCCGCAACCTGGGTACGGGCCGGTTGCGCCACTGCCGGAGAACGACAAAGTATAGTAAAGTTGACGGCTGTGGTTTCTGATGACACGATGGAATTGACCGTACCTCTGTCGCTCACAGGACCACAGCAGATCTTATAGCTAGAAAAACGGCGAGGCATTGTGTAACACCTTACACCGATCTGCGTCTTGGCAACGCGGCGTCAGGTCTCATGTCATGGGCGCTCCCGAAAGGTCTCCCAGCACCAGGCGAGAAGCGTCTGGCCGTCCCGCAGCCGGTTCACGACTATGCGTATAAGGACTTCACCGGTACAATTAACGAAGGCTACGGCAAGGGTACCGTTAAGCCCGGGCTGGTCGGCAATGCTCTCGTTACGAAGAACACGCCTGAAAAGCTGGACTTCTCGCTCATTGATTCGACGCGTCCGGAACGATATACTCTGATTACCACGAAGGGCGGGCAGCTGGCACTCAACACCACGCCGCAGACGGCGGACCCGGTAAAGAAAGAACACTACAAAACAATTTACCAGAACCGTCTGAACGAATACCTGGACAAAGGTTACGCGCTTTCTCCGAAGCTGGATGGAGCTCAGCAGATCGTTACGGTTCATCCCGATAAGCTGGAAGTGACATCCATACGTCCTGGCGCCGATAATAAACCTATTGTACACACAGAACGCATCGGCGGGCTGACCGGGCTGAAGGTCCCGGAAGATCTGGTCGGCCAGCAGTACCGCGCGGAGCTGATCGGAGAGCGGGGAGGACGTGCCATACCTTTGCAGGAACTTAGCGGATTGCTGAACTCGCGGATATACAAATCAATAAAAGACCGCGCTGGTTCCAACACCTCTTTAAGACTATACGGATTCGACAAATTGTCCGGTGAACCGGATTTCAGATCCAGAAATGCGGCACTTCAGAAGGCAATCAAACTTTTACACAATCCTGCGTTAGCCGCGGCGCCTGTGTTGTATGCTCGTAAAGCGCAAGATCAGCTGGTGAAAGATGTGAAGTCCGGAGCATACCCTTTAACCTCCGAGGGATTCGTGCTCACTGATCCGGACAAACCCGGCGCAACTCCCATCAAAGCTCCCATCACTCCGGAGTCAGACGTACTCATCGAAGATATTATTGCCGCCAAGACCAAGGACGGCAGCAAGCGTGCAGGCGCGTTGCGTTACAGTCTCCCTGAAACTCCCGGCAAGATAGTCGGTAACGTAGGTTCAGGCATAGATCGAAAGCTTGGCGCACTCATGTTGGAGAACCGCGATGATTACATTGGTCGTATCGCACGTATATTAAGTAAAGGACAGTATCCTTCCGGCGCTTATCGTGCTCCGGTGTTCAAAACGTTACACGAGGGTTGATATGTCTAAGTATTCTTTCAACATACAGAAGTTCGCAGAGTCCGTCGGCCAGGACATAGTGCAGGGTGCTCAGGCTGGTCTTGCTGCGGCAGTGCCAAAAGCTAAGCCTGCATTGCAACAGAAAGTCAACGACTATACGAATATCCGTAACGGTTTAGAGAAGCATGTTGACGAGGCGGTGAGACTGGTGCCTGGCGCTAATCCAGATGCTACCAAGAAAATGCTGATGGGCACCGCTTCAGTAGAATCAAACTACGGTATCAATCCGAAAGCAAACGGCAACGTATTCCAGCTGGATCCTGCGGCTCTCAACGAGATACAGTCAAACCGTCATCCGAAACTGAACGAACTGAAGTCACATATTCTTAAGCAGACCGGCATAGACATCAACAATACGCCTCAGTCGAAGCTTACGTCAGATCCGCGGTACTCCGCACTCTCTGCACGATTATACTACGCAATAAACCCTGCGCCTATTCCTGATACACGTGCAGGACGTGCTGCCATGTGGAAATCAAACTATAACACCGGCGCCGGGAAAGGTACGATAAACGCGTATCTTCAACGTACCAACCCGACGTTATCCCAAGCCGCACCTGTACCGGCGGCGGTGCAGCAAAACGGACTGCCGGCTCCGATACCGAAAGTTGCTTATGCCCTCCAACCTTATCAGGAACGTGTGCTGGACAAACTGGATAATACTGATGCTTTACTCGTATGGCATGGCATGGGATCGGGCAAGTCCCTTGGTGCTTTGGCAGCAGGTGAAAAGTTTAAACGCCCGGTAAGTATTGTAGGTCCTGCGGCTCTTCGTGAGACGTTTCCGCGTGAGAAGGAAAAGTGGAAAACGAAGCAGGACATAAACGTCTCCACATATAACAAGCCTGCCAATATAAAGAACAGCATTTTAGTTTTCGATGAGGCTCACCGCATGGGAGGAGAGGGTACTGAGCGTTCAACCCTTCCGGAAAAGATGCGCGGCTATAAGACGCTCTTCATGACCGGCACACCGATACGTAACAGGCCTGATGAACTGATACCGCTGATGAAAGGTCTCGGCATCACGCAGTATACGAATCCGAAAGCTTTCAACGAACACTTCATTGAACCTGCTGACACTAACCGCACCTGGCTGAAAGGTCTCATCGGTTCCAACGGACCGGCAGAACCTGAGATACGCAACAAGTCCGATCTGGTAAACCTGTTCAAAGGCAAAGTGGATTACCATGAGAACACGCATGAGGGCTATCCTTCAGTCGAGGAGTCTGACATCCAGGTAGAGATGACGCCGGAACAGGTTGCAGCCTATAAGATGGCAATGCGCGGCAGTCCTGACTTGGCGTACAAAATCCGCCACGGGATCGCTCCGAACAAGTCAGAGTCCACCCGCATGAACGCATTTCTGTCAGCCCCGCGCCAGATCTCCAACACTCCGGTTGATTACAATACTTCAGCTAAAGACACCGACGCTCCGAAGATAAACCGGGCAGTTGCAGAAATACAAAAGAGACTGGGAACAGATAAGAATTACCGCGGCGTCACCTATTCAACGTATCTCGGTCATGGTTTGCTGCCTCTCGCCGCCGCGTTGAAGTCTCACAATATAAAGTATGGGCTGTTCACTGGAGAAGAACCGATAAAGCAGAAGAAGCAGGTTATCGACGACTATAACAAAGGCAACCTTAAGCAGCTGCTGATTTCCGGAGCCGGAGCGGAAGGCCTGGACTTGAAGGGCACCAAGCTGATGCAGATTCTCGAACCACACTGGAACGATCCGCTGCTGGACCAGGTCAAGGCAAGGGCGATCCGATATATGTCGCATGCCGCTCTTCCGGAAAATGAACGCAATGTTGAAGTGCAGAATTACGAGTCTATATTACCGGAAACCGGATACCTTTGGTGGAAGGGCCGGGAAAAGAGTTCGGACGAATATATGGATGAACTGGCGGCGAAGAAGGCAAGACTGAATAATCAATTCCTAACCGCGCTGCAGGAAGCGTCGGATGAGGTTTAATGGGGGCTGCGGGCTGTTGGGGGCTCAAACGGCATCAGGGAGCGTAAGCGACCGCTTGCCGTTTGAGCACATGACAGCCGGAAGCTCCGACGCTATCCATACGGGCCATTGTTTTTTGCCATGCGCACTCAGAAAATACATGTCCTCATTGTCCCCATTATATCCTATTTTATGGAATTTTCGTTGCCGCAATAATGGCTTTGGGGCGCATTTTGCGTATTGTCTGAACTCCTGACGTACTATCAATACTGACATTAACATATTCATTTTAGACAAGACAAATATGGGCCTTGACCTTGTAATGAATTGTTTTTATTATATGTTTATTTTTGTGCAATGTAACTTTGTATATGGAAGTTATGGGAGAACGGGGGATTCAATAGTATGCCCGCTATTTAATTCAAGGCGCGGGGCCCTTTTTGTTCTCCAGAGTAGATATTTTAGAGGGAGTATAATCATGGATGTTTCGTACAAGGTGGAAGGAACGCACGCATGAAGCTTGTTCGCAATACCGGCACCGACCGCGTTATCGATCTGCTGCGCCCTGGCCTTACTGCTGGACGCCAACTTGATGTCATTACTCCTGCTTTTTCGCTTTTTGCTTTCTCCGAGATGCTGCGTGAACTTACTGCGCTGACGCAATGCCGCCTTTTGCTGCCGCCTGCCAGTGCTGGGCTTGCGGTTCTTGGATCTGAAGCCGACCGTGCTGCCCGCAACCGCCTGCAAACCCGCTGGATCGCCGGCTGCCTGGTGAAATGGCTCCAGGATAAAGCCGAAGTCAGGCGGGCGGCTGGTGCAGTGCCGCAGGGAGAATTTGTTGTACGCGACGCCGATGCACAACCATTGCAGGTACTGCTCGGCTCGCTGGCATTCAGTACCGACGGGCTTGGACTTACCCCCGGCAATCCGTTGAACCTGATTCAGGCTTCGGAGTCGCCGGAAGAAGCCGTGCTGCTCAGCCAGTGGTTTGACGCTCAGTGGTCCAGCCTGGCATCTGATCCTGAAGTCAAAGCTGAATTCCTTGGTGTTTTTCAGTCACTTGCGGTTCACCGCGAACCGTTTCTCGTTTACACCCTCATGCTGCATCATATCTTCCGCGACCGCGGGGATGATCTCGATGAAGAACGCATCGTCAAGTCTGCGACCGGCATCCGCAACACGGTGGTCTGGAAGAAACTCTATAAGTTCCAGCGCGACGGTGTAGTCGGCGCGATTGACAAACTCAACCGCTTCGGCGGCTGCATTATCGCTGACAGTGTCGGGCTGGGCAAGACATTCGAGGCCCTTGCGATTATCAAGTATCACGAACTGCGCAACGACCGGGTGCTTGTACTCTGCCCGAAGCGTCTGCGTGATAACTGGACGCTGTACAAAGCGAACGACCGCCGCAACTTCCTGTCTACCGACCGCTTTAATTACGATGTCCTGAACCATACAGACCTTTCCCGTGACGGCGGCTTATCCGGCGACATCGACCTCAGACACGTCAACTGGGGTAACTATGACCTGATCGTCATCGACGAGTCGCACAACTTCCGCAACAAGTCCGCCAACAAGGGCAAGGAA
>CAIKZE010000472.1 GCA_903831825.1 uncultured Lentisphaeria bacterium
AACAGTACAGGCGCAATGAAGCTTTCTCCCTTAGACGGAATAATATACTTGTTAGAATTTTGTATTTTCATTTTTAATTATATAGATGAGGCGAAACGATGTTCAAGCAGATATGGTTTCCGGAGATGGTCCAGCACCACATTATGAGCCGGCACGGCAAAGAGGATCTCAACTCCCGTTATTATTCCACCACTTACCCAGATGTTTACGCGGCGGCGGAACGGACTTTCGGTTCATGGGGTGGAGCCATTGAGGCCTGCGGTCTCGATTACAGCCTGATCAAGAAATATAAAAGCTGGACTAAGCAGTCAGTGCTTGATGAAATCCGGCGTCTGGCGAAAGCGGGAGAACCGCTGTTCTCGCAGCACGCCCAGGATCACCACAAGCCGTTGTATATGGCGGCGATCAGACGCTTTGGCAACTGGAGTAAAGCGCTCCTGTCTGCCGGGGTGGACTATAAGAGTGTCCGTTTGCGCCGGAGTATGACGGTGGCAGATATTAAAAGGGAAGTCCTGGCTTTATTCCGTCGCGGCGAGTCGCTGTCCTATATGAATATGCGGGCTAATTATCTGTACTTGCAGGCGGCGGCGATGCGGAAGTTGGGCGACGGCAGCTGGGCCAGAGCGAGGCGTGAGTGCGGGATACTGACAAATTATAGGTTACAGCGAGAAAAGTGTAGTGAGTGATCCCGGTTGCAACGAGCAAAATGAAATGAGTGATCCCGGCGACATGCTATTCCAGCGAAAGCGGCAGAGACAGAACCGGCAGGGAGAAGAATAGGCTGGGGCAGAACAGAAAGGAGTTCCCGGGAGGTGCTTGATGCACCTTCCAGGAGCTCAGTTTTATCGGTGATCAGGCGGAAACATGAAAGCTGGTTAAATTATATTGAAGCCATTTAGCGTTGCGCGAAGCCCAGTATCCCTTGACGATGCAGGCAGCGAGGATGCGGTAAAATTGACGCTCAAGGCTATGCAGTTGATGCCGGATTTGAGCGGTAATTTCATCTGCGGAAACAAGAATAATGCCTTGATCAAAAGAGTAATATAGACGCGAGATTATTTGAAATACAGCATGTTCAAATCACGATATAATCGTAATCCGATTAAATATAAAACAGATTTATGAATATTTGTAAATTAATTTTATTGATTCTGGCTTGCCAGCAAGCAGATTGTATGTTAAAATAGAATTTATGAACAATATTCACAAAGGAAAATTATTATGAACAATCACATGACGCACCTTTTCACGAACTCTGTCTTGACTGAAAAGGCAATTCTCTTTTCCGTAACATTTGAAAAGGATACGACGACCGAAGAAATTTTGGTTTCTTACAGCGGAACTTTCAATAAAGATGCCACAAAAATCAAAGGGGTCAATGTCAATAAGGCACCGGCTATCAATGAAACTTTTTCAGGCACCCTGCGAGGAACAAAATTGGATATTTTACGACAAGCATGCAAAGAAAGAATTGAAAATAATTGTGGCAAAATCATAAAAGGTGAGATATAAAAGCCAAATCTTCTTTGATCGTGTTAAAACACGGCCAGGAAGATGTTTATAGATAAAGCCAAGGCGTGAAAAGATATAGTAAAGCCAATTTATCGGAAGTTAATTAAAATAGTGGCCCGTTTTGACCCGCCCCGATGTGGCCCGTTTTAACCCGCCCCGATGTGGCCCGTTTTAACCCGCCCCGTGAAATCTGATTACGGAATATTTGGAGGCCTCGGTTGTTTTTAACATGTGTTTTAACCGGCAATGGTGCGATTTTACTGGCCCGCCGGATGTTGGACATGCCCCGGAGCCCATCGCGCTTAAATTGCTGTTTCCGTGCAAATTTGTAAACAGGCTTGATGAGTCGGGTAGAAAATATTCACAAAAGCAATTTGACTTGATCATTGCATCAAGTTATTTTCTATGGTATTGGCGTTTTATATTGTTAGATTTATATCCGATCAGCGTTATCAGGAGATATTAAAATGAGCCTTGACAAATGGATTGAAGCAGCAGAAAAGGGTGATGCGAAAGCTCAGTTTTATATCGGGGAGTGCTATTTAATCGGTAACGACGTTACTAAAGATCAGGCCAAAGCTGTTAAATGGTTTCACAAAGCCGCCAAACAGAACAATGCGGATGCACAGATTGCTCTTGCATGGTGTTATTCCGACGGTGATGGCGTAACCGAGGATAAAGTTGAAACAGTTAGATGGTACCGCAAAGCTACTGAACAGTGCGATGCAAGAGCACAGCTTTATCTTGGTCTATGTTATGCTCAAGGCGAAGGTGTTTGCAAAGATGACACCGAGGCTGTAAAATGGTATCGCAAAGCAGCAGAACAGGGAATGTCAGACGCGCAGTTTGTCCTTGCGGAATGTTATCGGTATGGCAAAGGTGTTATCAAGGATAAAACCGAAGCGGTTAAATGGTATCGTAAAGCTGCGAAACAGGGCTGTGATGAAGCACAGTTGGCGCTCAAAAAATTAGTAAAGTAATCTTCAATTTCCTCGCAGAACTTTTTCAATTTCCAACATAGCTTTATTTTTGCTCTTTAAGCTATCGATAATTGTCAGTGCTTTGTTTATGCGTTCTTGCGCTGAAACGGTAGTAAAATTACCTGTAATGGCCATGATTGCCTTTTCCTGGGCTTCTTCGCCTATATGCGTATAATACTTGTCAACGATTTCGGAGTTGGTTCCGAGGATTGACATTACCGCTGCCTTTGGAACGCCAGCTTCCGCACAATGAGAAGCAAAACTATGTCTCAAGGAATGAAAGCCGTATATCGTGACTTTCTTTTTGCGTCCTGGCACTTCTACTGATGGCTTCAAACCGATCCATTTGATGACCCTTAAAGCGTCAATATTAACAAGAGTATTACCCGTATTCTTGCCGTTTTTATCCACCTTTCTGTATCGATCAGCAACTTCTGGGCATACATATTCATTCCGTTTCCAGGCTTGCGCTTCCAGTAATGCATCCATGAGTTTGTTAGCGATGGGAATGGTTACTTCACTGCCAGTTTTGAACTGCTTAACCCAGATTCTTTTGCGATTTAAATCCACTTTGTCCCAGCGCAACAACACGCAGTCTTTAAATCTTTGTCCGGTAAACATCCCCAGATAATAGATAACTTTTATTTCCGGTTTATGCATAACCTTGTGTTTGTTGTCTTCAAGCACTTCTAACAACTTTTGTTCCTGCTCTCTGGTAAAAGACAACCGCCGGACTTCGTTTTCCTGTTCTTCCCTGTCTTTTCTCATGAGTGATTTAGCGGTGAATGGATTGTTATCGTCCCGATATTCGCTTAACACCTGAAAGATTTTTCTTATTCTTTTAATTTTGCGATTGTGAGTGGACACAGAGATTTGAGTTTTTCTTAAATGCTGTGCAAATTTATCGGTAATTTCCGGGGTAACGTCACGCATTTCCATAGATTCATTGGATACAAATTTTATAAATTCATCAAAAGTTGATTTGTATGATTCCTGTTCATGTACGGTTGCCGGAGTGGCTCGATCAGGATGCTCAGAGTATTTATCCCAGGCGAGGTTGAGCAGAAGTGATTTCTTTTTGGAAGCCAAACCCCTGGCATGTTTGACATGGGCTGAAATAACATCTAAAGTTGTTCCCTTGACTACGGGAATAAGCTTTTTCGCCTCGGTGATTGCCTCATCCTGATTTTTAGTCTTTAAGCTGACGGCTTTTCTTTGGCCGTTAATCTGATATCTGAAAAAATAGGTTCCGTCAGAACCTTTGGTATATATGGTTCCGATGTCCAGTTTAACACTTTTTTTAGCCATAGCTCCCTCACAAGTTAAGAAATATCTGATTTGACTGAATATAGCCGGTTTTAGGGGGCTTGCAAGTCGAAAACGGTACTAAATGGTACAAAATAGGCTTTATTGAGGGTAAAATGGTGGAGCATAAGGGACTCGAACCCTTGACCTCCACACTGCCAGTGTGGCGCTCTAGCCAACTGAGCTAATGCCCCATTCAACGATGAAACAGTTACTTTTCATCAGCAGGTCAAAAAGATACTTTAATTTTATGGAAATGCAAGCGCAAATGTCGCTGTTCTTCTAATTTTCCTGTTATTGGTTAAATTTTATCGTTCCGGCTACTTTGACGACGGCGGCGGTCAGTTTTGACAGTTCGTCGCCGGAGATGATAAATGGCGGCATCAGATAAATCAGTTTGCCGAAAGGCCTGATCCAGACTCCTTCCCAGACGAATTTGGCTTGGATTTCCGCTACCTTGACCGGTTCTCTGGTTTCGATGACGCCGATGGCCCCAAGGACGCGGACATCGGCAACGGCGGGGAGTTTTCTCGCCGGTTCGAGTTGTTCTTTCATCTGCTTTTCGATGGACAGGACTTTTTCCTGCCAATTGTATTCTTCGAGCAGTTCGAGTGAGGCGCAGGCTACAGCGCAGGCCAACGGGTTGGCCATATAAGTCGGGCCGTGCAGAAATATCCCCGGCATGCCGCCGGAAATAGTCTCTGAAACATGATGCGTGGTAAGCGTGGCGGCAAGCGTCATATAGCCGCCGGTGAGGGCTTTGCCTATGCACATGATGTCAGGCGACACTTCGGCATGTTCGCAGGCAAAAAGTTTACCGGTGCGACCGAAGCCGGTGGCTATTTCGTCAAAAATCAGAAGGATGTCGTATTCCGAGCAGATTTCCCGCAGACGGCGCAGATAGTGAGGGGAATAGAAGCGCATGCCTCCGGCGCCCTGGACGATTGGTTCGATGATTATTGCGGCGATGGAACTGTGATGTCTGTCAATCTGCGACAGCATGTCACTGATATAGTTTTCGTCCCAAGGGTCATCAAATTTACAGCGCGGCGCTTCCGCGAAGATATTTTCAGGAAGAATGTCATGGAACATTTTGTGCATGCCGTCTACCGGATCGCACAATCCCATCGTGGCGAAGGTATCGCCGTGATAGCCTGAGCGGACTGTCAGGATTTTCGTTTTGTTTCTGTAGTTGCGGGCCAGCCAGTACTGGAAAGCCATTTTTACCGCCACTTCCACGCTGACGGAGCCGGAATCGGAATAGAATATGGTTTGCAGGGGTTCCGGGGTCATGCGGATAAGTTTTTCCCCCAGCTTTACCGCCGGTTCGTGAGTCAGGCCGCCGAACATGACATGGGCCATTTTTTCCAACTGGCGTTTGATGGCGTCGTTGAGTTTGGGGTGGTTGTAACCGTGGGCGGCGGACCACCAGGAGGAGGTGCCGTCAATCAGTTCCATGCCGTCGGCCAGGCGGATCTTTACTCCGTGAGCGGAAGCCACCGGATACACCGGCAGCGGATTGGTCATTGAGGAGTAGGGATGCCACAGGTGCTTGCGGTCGAATTCGATCAGTTTCCGGACGTCCATCTCATTCATTGCCGTCTCCTTTGAAGATCGTTGAAAAATCAATTATTCCGGCGTTGTTCAGATCGGGGATTTCCGGCAGATCAACGATTGATGCCGGATAACCGAAGCGTTTCAGATTGCGCCGCAGCACTTGCCGGGTGTCGGCGGTAATGACCGGATCGGCGGCGGGAAAAAGGTTATAGACAATTCCGGCGACCGGAATATTCCGGTGTCGTGCAGCTTCCAGGGAAAGGAGCGCATGATTGATGCCGCCGAGCCTGCCGGAACAGACCAGAATCAGCGGATATTTCTGCTGTTCAAGGTAGTCAATGGTCAGGATGTCCGCAGTCAGCGGGACGCTGAGCCCGCCCGCGCCTTCGATTAAAACAATGTCATAGATTTTTGTCAGCCGGTTAGTAGCCGCGGTGATAATTTCCGGCTCAATCGTTCGTTTTTCCAGGTTGGCGGCGAGATGCGGCGAGGCCGGAAACTTGAAAGTGTAACTGCAGGTCAGTCCGCTGATGTCTTCCGGCAGCAGCGGCAGCCCCATTATTGACCGGTGAGTCTGAATGTCTTCTGAAATCCCGCCGCATCCGGTTTGCACCAGCTTTTGGGTGATGACTTTTTTCCCGCTGGAAATCAGGTATTTCGCCAGCATTCCGACGGCAACGGATTTTCCGGCGGCAGTGTCTATTCCTGAAATAAAATATACTGACATACGCAATCCTCAAAAGTTTTTAAGCTCAGCGCTTTACGGCGATTACCAGAATCGGGTGATAAGTCAGAACTACTCCGCCGGTAACGCTGTAGCGGTCAATATAGCTGTTAATAAAATTTTTTAAAACCGATTTCGTCCAAATCTTATTATTGATGCCGGTAACGCCGGTTTGGCGGAGATGTTTCAGCACTTCCAGCGGGGCGTTGAATACCATTGAGCGGGACTGTTCGGCAATGGTTTTAATTTCGAAATCAGCGGTCAGCATTTTGCGGATATCGGCTATTGAACGGTAAACCAGGCTGTGTCCGGTGACGGCGGCGATTTCCCGGAGGTTTTCAGGGCCGAACGTCGAAAAGGCGAGAACTCCGCCGGCAGACATAATTCCGGCAAATCGGGCAAATGCCGCTTCCGGGTTGGCCAGCCATTGGAATGTGGCGTTGGAAATGACCAAGTCCACCGGTTGCGGCAGTTCGGGGATGGTTTCGATATCGCCTTCAATGAATTCACAGTCTGCAATATTGGCGATGCGGTGGCGGCAGGCCGCCACCATGTCATTAACCGCCAGCTTCCGGTATTGAAGTTCCCGGGCGATGATCGTTGTCAGCAGGCCGGTGCCGCACCCGACTTCAAAAATTGAGTTGAAACGGCTGCCGCAGTCAGCTTTCAATGCTGCGATGAGGCCGTGGGCGGTTTCGCCTTGAACCACGGCATTGGCCGGGTATGAGTCAATGCTTCCGGCGAAGCGCCGGGCGACCAGCGCTTTGTTAATTCTGCTCAAAATCAATCAGCTCCTTCCAGTGGCGCAAGCCGGAAAAAGGATAATGCGGGGCCGCGGTGATTTTGCAGGGAACCACGGCGGCAGTCCAGAATTTTTCCTGGGCCGCGGCGGGGAATATCCGGTCTTCGCGGCCGATGACTGCCCGGTCGAAAAGGTTGCGGCAGGCGAGTGGGGATTGGCGCAAAACCGCCTGTTGAATGGCCGCCAGTTCCTGCTGCTGACTTTCAGCGTCCCGTTTCGGTTCCAGAGCACGAAATGCGGCGGTTGTTTCCAGGGACACGCACATTCTGCGGTAAAACTTCTTTCTGGTGACGGCGTTCCAGGAGTCAAGCGTGCCCTGAAAGATTTCCGGCGCAATGCCATGTTCGGCATCAATCGGCCGGAGGGTGCCGTTGATCGCAACGGCGCTTGCGAACTGGATGGGCTTGCCGGATAACGCGCTTGCCGCGGCCCATACGCCCAGCGACCAGGCCGCCAGGTGACACGTTGAATATTCTTTGGTCAACGCCGTGATGTCGCAAGGCATTTCCAGGTTTGAATAGTCGTAAAACATCAGGACGTCAAGCCTGCTTGAATCCAGCCGTGAAAACGGCCTGGCGTCCATGCCCCAGCCGTTGAAAAATATCAGCAGTTCGGCAGAGCCGGACCAGTTTATCCATTGCGCCATCATAGCAGATCGAGCACTCCTTTGAGTTCATTCCAACTCATGTTTGCCGACAGGGAAAAACGCAGGCGCGAGGTTCCCTGCGGCACTGTCGGCGGACGCACCGGGAAGACCAGGAAGCCGTGATTGCGCAACTTTTCCGCGAGCTCGATGGTTTTCACGTTATCGCCGATAATCAGCGGAACGATCTGGGAATTGCCGCCGGTTTTGCAGCCTTTCTCCTTGAGCGCCGCCCGGAATTTTGCGGAAAGTTCCCGCAAATGCTGCCGCCTGGCGTTCATGGTGACGGCCTGGGCCAGAATGAAACTGGTCCAGTTGACCGTAACCGGGGGCAGGGCGGTGGTGAAAATCAGCGGACGCATTTTGTTGACCAGGTAATCCCGGACTACCGGCCGCATAATGGCATAAGCTCCGGCTGAACACAGGGCTTTGCCGAAGGTTCCGATGATGATATCAATTTCATTGATCAGGCCGGTTTCTTCACAGACGCCGCAGCCTTTCTGACCGAAGATTCCGGCGGCGTGGGCTTCGTCGATGAGCAGTGCCGCGTTATAACGCTGCTTGATTTCCACCAGCTTTTTTAAATCGGCGATATCGCCGTCCATGCTGAAAACCGATTCGGAAATGATGAAAATGCGTTTATAAGAAGAGGCTTTCTCCGCAAGAATTTTTTCCAGTTGGTCATAGTCAAGATGCCCGTAACGCTTGAATGTCGCTTCGGACAGCCGGATGCCGTCAATAATGCTGGCGTGGTTTAATTTATCGGACAGAATCAGATCGTCGGAGCCGGTCAGCGCGGGCAGGATGCCGATATTGGCATGATAACCGCTGTTCAAGACCAGCGCGGCGCGGCCGTTGTAAAGGCGACTCAGTTGACTTTCCAGTGCGGCGTATCCCGGATGATTGCCGGTGAGCAGCCGGGAAGACGACGCAGTCATGCAGAACGTCTCCGTGCTTTTGCCGTTGCATAACGGGGCGAAAAAATCTTCGCGCAAATCGGTTCTGGCGGCCAGCCCCAGATAATCGTTGGAGGAAAGATTCAACAGTTCTTTGCCTTCAAGAAAAGCTTTACCGGAACGGTAGGAAATGTTTCTCAATTCCCGGAACTGGCCCTTATCCTGAAGCTGGTCCAGTTCAGCTTTAAGCGTTTCGTAAAAGTCCATGGCATTGTCTCCAGTAGTGAACGGAATTATCCGGCGGAATTGAATTTATTGAGTTCCGCGATGAATTTCTTGTCTTCTTCAACGCTTCTGCCGCGAGTGGTCAGATAACCGCCGGTCATCAGGCTGTTGGCGCCGGAAAGCATCAGCAGCGCCTGGAAATCCTTCATGACGGTTTCACGCCCGGCGGCGAATTTTATCTGCCTGGACGGATTTATCAGGCGGAACAAAGCAAACGTTTTGGCCACATCGGCCGCGGCAATCGGCGGGGTGTTTTCGAGCGGAGTACCGGGGATCGGCAGCAGCACATTGAGCGGAATGCCCTCAATATCAAGGTCGCGGATCGCCAGCGCCATGTCAATGCGGTCTTCGAAGTTTTCACCGAGCCCGATAATGCCGCCGCAGCAGATTTTAACGCCGAATTCCTGTAAATACTTGATGGTCTGGATCTTTTCCTCGATAGTGTGGGAATCCGCAATCAGTTCGCCGTATCTTTTGGGCGAAGTCTGGAGATTCATGTTATAACGTCCGGTGTGATGCTCCGACAGCAGCCGGGCAGTTTCCCTGCTCAGAATACCGATGGAAACGCATAACTGCATGTCCGGAAAACGGATGCGCAGGGCATCCAGCGCCTCCAGAATGCGGTTGAACTCGTCATTGGGCTCCAGATAGCCGTAACCGCTGGTCACGTAACCGAAAGAGCGGACACCCGAGTCATAGGCCCGCCGGGCCGCTTTCAGGACTTCTTCAGTATCCAATTGCGGGTAGGTCTCGATATTGGTATTATGGTGCGCGGACTGGGCGCAGAACTTGCAGTTTTGTGGACATGACCCTGATTTGGCATTGAGAATTGAACAGCAGTAGATGCCGGGGGCAAATTTCTCCCGGACCTTATTGGCCAGGGACAACAGGTCGGGCAGATCGCTGCCGTGTATATTTCCCGCCAGCGCCAGCGCGTCTGATTTCGACAATTCCGCCCCGTCCAGCACGGAATAAGCTTTTTCAATTAGTGCATGTATTTTCATTCTACTGATTCCCGGCTATTAATATTTCGCTCTTTCGGAGCAGTCTTATGTATTTCAGAGCGGTTAATATACTATCAAAACCCTGTGAATTAAAGAATCGCAATTAAAAAACTTTAACATTCCAGTCAACATTCGGCTGTTTGTCATCTTGGACATTCTGGACATCTGCCCGAGTCGGACAAGTCGGACAAGTCGGACAGGTCGGACATTTTGGACACTCGCTTTGCGCAACACGCTCTGGGGCCTATGGGTCTTATGGGGCCTATGAGTCCTATGAGTCCCATGGGAGACAGCCACATTTTGGACACCCATGTTGCAGAACATTCCCGAGGTTTTAGAGACCTCTTCAGCACAATGCTTTTCAGTTTTTATAAACATTTTGGACACCTCTACCCCTCATCTGGACACCCCCGCGCCTCCCGCATTCGCGGGAGACACGGACCAGTCGGACCAGTCGGACCAGTCGGACGACTCGGACATTTCGGACACGGTCTCCCCACATTCTGGACACCCCCGCGCCTCATTCTGGACCCCCGCCACGCCTCCCGCATTCGCGGGAGACACGGACTAGTCGGACTTGTCAGACAGGTCGGACCACTCGGACATTCTGGACACGGTCTCCCCACATTCTGGACATCCCTTTCCCATACTTCCCATACTTCCCATACTTCCCATACTTCCCAGTCCTCCCAGTCTTTGTTTTCCCGGCTCCCAGCCGCAACCCATAGGTCCCATAAGACCCATAGGACCCATAGGACCCATGTTTTTCGCCCATGCGGCCAGCACAGGCCGGGCAACCGCCCGTCCGCCAAGTTTTGGAGGAGGGATGCAAGGGGGAACCTTGAACTGTCAATCCCGCGACTGCGGGACTG
>CAIKZE010000473.1 GCA_903831825.1 uncultured Lentisphaeria bacterium
AAAAAGCATGAATGAATGACAGATTGGCGGAAAAATACCGTTATGGCACGATAGAAAGTAAGAAAAAGAAGTTAAACAGCCGTCGGAATGCCGATAGGTCTTTCAAAATGGAAAATCTCAGGCCGACAGGCTGCTAGGCGGTTTGATATAAGCCGTTTTGCTAATCGTCCCTTTGAGATTCAGCGCCCGGCTGTCCTGATACAGTTGTTCGTGTCCCGGTTCGGTACACGCGTTCGGATGGAGATAGACAAAAGCTTCCGCCTCCGGATCCGCTTCCTTTATTCTTCGTGCCGCGTTGCGCGCCTGTTCGCTCCATGTCTTGCACATCAAAAGCGCTGTCCCGTGTTGTAATATAACTTTTTCGTCCCCCTCCTGCCTGGCCTCTTGCTTGGTAACGGTCGGATTGCAAAGCACAATCATGGACGCCTTCTGCGCCCATGAAGCGAATTGGTCAGCCTTGGCCGGGACACTCAATGGCACCACCCATTTTGACGGGCCTTTAAGAGTCGCATTGCTGCCCCAGTTACGGCGGATGGCGTTGATAAAATCCCAGTAGTCGCCGTTGGGGACCATATAAATACTCCATTCCAGCGTATGGGCTTTGCCGGGGGCAATCCCCAATTTCGGATCAGACACGCCAATGGCGCCTTCCTTGGCGAATGATTCTGCGTGTATTCGAAAGATGTCGTCTTCAGCCACCAAGCCGATAACCAGATTGTCAAACTCGGCGATGGCTGTGGGATGGGCTGGACTTGACCGATGTTTCAGGTGTTTTTTTACGGCTTGTCCCGCGATAAGAGTGCCTTTGGGTTTTTCCGGCAACTCCAGGCGGTTCTCGAACATGACGCCCACTAATTGATTACCGGTGTTACGGATGGTGTCGGCCACTGAAATATGATCCACAAAAAGGGTGACCTTGCGTTCAACCTTGTAATCGGCCCCCTCCCATTTTGCGATAACCGTTTCCCCGCGCGGGAGTCGACTCCACGTATCGTCTATTTTCACGTCGTCGTTCCATTTGCCTTCCGGAAGGCTGGTGCGCGAATGAACGTTAAAGCTACGCTGACCAATTTTAAACCGTATATTCCCGGTTGATGACACTTCGATAGACGACGGTATGTCTGGATATCCTTTCGGCACATAAACCGGCAGGAGGCCGGTCGGGGAGGGTTCTACGGAGCCCGCCGCCTGCTTATTCGTATTAATGTTTAGCGAAGGATCCCACCCGGCATTACCCGTCAGACCAAAGGACTCATCAACCTTGTTCGCATTAATCTTCTTCAAAGATACAGGATCACCCATTTCGACAATCACATCTCTGAGACGCAGAGAGAAATTAAAGCGCGGGTTGGATTCTATCTTCAAAGAATTTGCGCCCTTGCGCACATACGAAGTGATGTCCCACACGAAATGGAAAGGGTCGGTGTCTGGCGTGCCATATTCATATTCCTCGTCTGTGGCGGTGTCATTCGAAAAGTCCGGGGCATACACGAGCCGATAAAGAAACGTGTTTTCCCCCGCCCATGTTGCGTCCGTGCCATTGCGCATGCTAAATGCAAGAGGCTTGTTTATCAGATTGCGACCAAGCACCCCTTTCTCATTTACCTTGACGTTCATGGCATACCAATGACCGCCCAAAATATCCCAATCAACTCTCGCATCCAGGCACAGGCGAACCTGACTCCCTTTTGGAATATCCTTCAAATCGAAGTGCAATTCAGTTTCCGCCTGCCCCTCAACGTTCAGGACATCCGCCAACTTGATCGTTTCCTGCGCAAACGCACCAGTAGGGATTCCAAGAATCCCGGCGATGAACCCGATCTTGCATAACCGGCTGATTTTCAATTTTTCCATAGCTCGTAACATTTTGATGTTTAACCGTTTATTCCTTGAAGATAAATCCATTTACCATATTCCTTTTTCAGCCATTTAATTTTGCCTTAATCCTCCCGATAATACCCATTATTACCACTTACAGGAACAGCATTCTCAACAAAATTTTCTTTGAAATGCGGGCGCTTATCCGTGCAATCCATCAAATCCAAATCTGAACTACCCTACAGGTTAAAAAGCCTGTATTAATTAAGACGCAACTAAAGCTGTGAACTCCAACAAATACTTTAAGTCTCCATCTGGGCAAAAAATTTTAGCTTTACAGAGTACTAGTTCCATATCTACCTCCTGGACATTATTAGTACCAGTAATTAGGCAGGGTAGTATCGTCCAACGTGATTAAAGCGGCAGCATGACCGTCAAAGAAAATCATATTGCCATAACCGTTATGACAGGGTAAAAATCGCCCCAAAAGTGTAGTTGGCGCATATGAATTTCTGTAAAGTTGATAGTTATTGCCAAACGACCAGACAGTACTCCTTGTTTCTGAATCTCCACTGATGAAATACCGTAAACTTGGCTTTGTTATCATATCATTCTTACAAAAAACGGCAAAGGTATGCGTATTAAGCCCCATTAAATAGGTGGTTGCAACAACACACATTGGAGACATAGTCTGACATATCCATTGCGTACGCGATTTATTAATCAAGTATTTTTTGTTGATCAGGTGCTGAAACCAAATAACTGTATTCTCGGTGGCATAGGCTTTGCACATCCAGCCACCATTATCATCCATATAGTTAAATGCCGCACTGAAAACCTGTTTCATATTATTGGCGCAGGCGGTTTTTTTTCCCATCTCACGGGCTTTGTTCAACGCAGGCAACAGTAATGATGCCAAAATTGCAATGATACCTATGACTACGAGCAATTCAACGAGTGTGAAATTGCGAATCCGTTGCGGTTTTGTGTTCATTCTACTTTTCTCCTTTTATTGTTTTTAGTGTAATTTGTCGTTGATTCACGAATAATAAGCTGATTTTTATATCTAAATCATCTGACAAGTTTCATGTTGTCCAGATAAATATCCAGGATGTCACCTTCCTTGAATTCTTCAGGTGATGCGAAAAGCCGGAAATATATATGGGTGCAAGTCTGTCCGGCTTCTTCATTAAAATTCCAGATTATTTCTTTCCAGCCATTGGTTACCTCGCCTCTGGCAAGAACCTGAACATTGTGATATTTTCCTGTGAGACTTGCAAATATTGATGGATGATTTGGGTTTTCACACTTTACATGAAACTTTGCGACAGTGTTCCGTGCGAAATCTGTGCCATGCAAATAATTCATCCGTATTAATTTTAAACCCGGCTGTTCTTTAAGTTTTTCCTGCACATCATTCCGGGTTACAGTCCATCGCATGCTTCCTTTCCCCTCCAGTTTGGTCTCTGTGGACAGTTCCAGCTTGCCAACTTCCTCTTTTTTAAACCAGTTTGGATGCCATGACTGTTGATTCCAAGTGTTCCGTTTGGCATCATCACAATTTTCCCACATTATTTCCTCATCCAAAAATTTAAGAAAGATTTCCTTGACTCGTTGCGCGTTTGCATTTCCATAAGGAAGCAGATTCGCGGCCCGCAGCGCGGACTGTTCTTCCACTGTTTTTCTGACTCGTTCGGCAATTGTCTTTCTGCTGAAAGGAATTTCATTTGTTTTCCCGCTGTAAAGCGCTTGTATCTTGGGGAATAATATAAATGCGGCTTTATCGATGGCGAGCCTGGCATGTCTGAGTCTGCGAAGCAGCAATTCTGAATTCCCGACCGCTTTTTCCGCGCGGTCGAAAATAGCCTGACATTTTAATATAAATTCCGGCGTAATGTATTTGCAGCTTTCCAGCATGGCTTTTGTATGAAAATACCCGGGATTTTTCAGGGCGGCGTTGTTAAGTTCCACTAGATATTCCCGGACAAATATTCCGCCGTCGCCATAGAATCCGTCGGTAAAATCCTTGATAAGCAGGTTCATATCTTGATAAGGATTTTCATAAAGTTTCGCAAGCATCCATAACCGCAAATCGCGCATATCTTCAAAAATCGGGTGTTGATATTCGGCCATTATACCCCAAACCCCATACTTTCTGAACATCTGCATATCCGCTTGAAGGGTCGATTCGAATGGCATCGGAAGAGCGTAGTCTCCAAAACATGTGTAATAATCCCATATCTTGATTTTAGTTGCAATTTTTGACCATTTTCCCAGCAGTTGCGCAAAGCGACCGTCTCCCGGCAGAGGGGTGGTATAAGTGCTGGTTGTATCGCACAGGGTAATCACAACATTGTCTCGCGGCACAATACCTTCAGGAACAGGTTCGGTATTCATATAAGCCAACGTTGATATCAGAATATCGGGATATTCCGCCCTTACTCCGTCCGCCATCTGATTGATGAAATCCAGAGCCAAACCGGAATCGTATCCGCCGTATTTATTGACGATCGCGGCACAAGCCTTGCATTCGCATTTGTTGGAGATGTCATTGAACGATACGTCAAATATCGTCGGCGGAACTTTCAGCTTCCGGGTATTGCTGATATTCTCCTTCAGCAGGAGCAAAAAGGTCTTGCGCATCTCCGGATTGCTCAGGCAAAGTTGCATGGCTTCGGCAGGCCCGTTAGTTTTAATCTCTCTTTTGCCGTCTCTTAAGGCAACCCATTCCGGCTTTAAATAACCGCGCTGCCTCATCAGGCAGTAGTACGAAGCTTCTGTGTGGACAAACCCTGGCGGACCATACACAATACCGCCGCCATATTCTGATAGCATAGCCGGCTTTCCATTCACGTACATTTCCGAGTTGATCCTGTTGCGGGGCGCCCATAATTGTTCGGCGCCTTCTTTTGTCATGTTAAGGCTGTATGTGTTCAGGTGGCGCAGTTTAAAGACAGGTTCGCCGGAAAGATTTAGCTCCCCGCTCGCGAGCGTTTTATGCTCGGGAACAAACTCTTCCCAAGGCGACCACCAGCGCACCCCCACAACTTCTTCCAAGAAATGATACACCGCATACAAAACTCCTCTGGGGGAGCCTCCCGTAAGAATCAAATTCCCATTAACACTCCGCATGAACCACTGTTCCTGCGAAAGCGAACCGGCATCAATGCCGTTTTTCATCATGTATTGCGTCGCTCCAACATAAATCAGGCCGCTCGTCTGCTTTTCATCACCTTCGCAAACGATTTTCAGCTTACCTCCAGTCGATTTACCTAAATATGCTGCCAATTCATTGGCCGCCGTAACTTCGGCAGCGACGGCATTCTGGGGGATGACGATTACTGATTCCGCAAGATTGTTTATGCCTTTCGTTGAATATTCAATCCGTGGCATGGCAAAGCATGTCCGCGACTTCGCTGTATTTCCCATTTGACGCCATTTATCGGAAGGAATTTTATTAAGCTCCTCCGGTCCTCCGATAGTCAGAATGGAACTGCCGCTGCCGCTGATGAACTTTACGGCAAGAATATTCGCGCCTTTTTCCAAATCTATATTTTTCGTGTAATTTGTCATGTGCGGCGGCCAATCAAGATTTCCAGTTTCCAGCGTATTCATGATCTCTTTCCCGTTCAACCAGGCCCGAAACCACCAATCCGCGCCCATGCCAATCGTCGCCTTCTGCCGGTTGCCTGAGTCTATCCGGAGAAAAACATAGGCGGTGTTTCCACCCTGTAAATTCCCGAATAAAGGGACTAAATCCAGCTTGTTTTCTTCGACTTTTACTTTTTTTGCGCTTATCGTTTTTTCCTGTATTTTCATTTGTTCCGGAATAACCTTCAATAATTCCGGATCAAGCCGCTCCTGCTCCGAACCGCTAGGGAGCGTAAAAACCGTCCATTCGCCGGGAATATTGAAACTGCCTTTTATTTCTTCTCCAAACATTATACCTGCGTATGACGCAATCATTCCAATAACCAATAATGTCAATTTTCTCATGTCCTCATCCTTATACTCAAGTTACTAATTCGTAATTTCCAGTTAATCCCTGATTATTTGTAATAGTTGCCAAACAATGTTGATTTATTTTTTGCTGCCTCAACTGCTTTCATCCAACCAACATGACCATCCACATAAAGCATATTGGCCCCTTGGTCATGTCGGGCATCGAATAGGTCAGCAGGTTGGATCATCCAGGCGCCAATGAAATATTGATAGTTGGTCGATTCTGCCAAGATAACTTTTCCACTCGGCGACAGTATTTTTTTAATCGAGACTATTTTATTGCCGGCGCTGCCACCCCATGTACTGGGAGATGTAATTATTAAAGCTTGAGACGGGCTGTAATCACACCGATAGTACGCGTTAAGACCTGTTTCATTTCTGCCAGGACAGGCAAATATTCTTTGCTTTACTTCCGCCCAGCGATTGAAGATTGGGGTCATAATAACTTTATCCTTAAAGTAATAATAGCCAAGAATAACAAACCAATTCCCTTGAGTGCCATAAGACGCTCCGTCATAGTATAGCGGTAAATAATCATCATAATCTGACTGATACGTAGCAAATGTTTGCCCGATTTGCTTTAAGTTACTTAAACAACTTACTTTTTTTGCATGTTCCCGGGCTTTGTTCAACGCCGGCAGCAGCATTGATGCTAGGATAGCTATAATAGCTATGACTATGAGCAATTCAATGAGTGTGAAACTACGCGTACGTTGCGATTTTGTGTTCATTCTACTTTTCTCCCTGGTTGTTTTTAATGTAATTTGTCGTTGATTTACGAATAATCAGCTGAGTTTTAAGTTTCAGGTTGGCGGCATTTCCGGTTGAATCCAGATTTTCGATGGCGTCAATTACTTTTGCCGCAGTCAAACGGCCCATTTCTTTGAACGGCTGTGACACGGTAGTAAGCGGAACCACCGCGTATTCAGCCATATCCAGATTGCCAAAACCGACGATTGACAAATCTTCCGGAATTTTCACGTTTAAACTGATTGCCTCGCGCGTCAAATCCATCGCCACGGTATCCATGACGCAGAAAACCGCAGTCGGACGCTGATCTTCCGGCTCGTCCAGCAATTTCCGGCATACTTCCCGGTAATCATCTGTAGCAGATTCGATAATGCGCGGCGGCGTTCCGGCGGCAAACTGTTTCATACCTTCAAGATAGCCGTTGCGGCGGTTTACCGCAAATTCTATATTCCCGGTCATCGTCAAATGAGCGATACGGCGGTGCCCAAGCCTCGCCAGATACCCCACAACATCAACCGCCCCCTGGAAGTCATCAGTAGTTACCCCGATCCCGGCTTGACGCTCATTGCCAAGATTGACTGTGCCAAATGGAATACTATGGCGATTCAGTTCCTGACTGATTACAGCGGTCAAACCCAACTCGGCAACATGAAAAACCGCCCCGGAAATTCTCCATTCACGGATCTTGCGGATGATTTCCTGCTCATTGACGGCGGTCAGATGATAGAAGTAAACGGCGTAACCGCGTTCGCTGGCCTCCTCAAAAACTCCTTCCTGGATTTTTCCGGTATATGCGGTCTGCCCCATGTCGGCGGCAATAAATGCAATCCCCTTGGCCCTGCCGGTGGCAATGGAATGAGCCATTTCATTACGAAAATATCCCATTTCCCTTGCACACTTGTGAATTTTTTCGCGGGTTTCAGCCTTTAATTCCATGGCTTTGGGATGATTATTTAAAACACAAGAAATAGAGCCTGTATTTATTCCCGTTTTGGCCGCAATATCTTTTAGCGTAATCATCATGCATCCCTGCGATTAAAATAACTAAAATACCAACCCAAGCGATTGGGCTTTGCTAAGATTATATTCCCTTTTTTAGAGTATGTCAACACTTTTCTTAAAAAATATGAAAAATAAAACAGGATTTTAATTTTTTTGCAATTTATTATACTTCTTATATTGACTTAATCAGGTTTACGGGGTAAAATTAATAGTATTGAACCGGTTTTAAAGAAAATTAAAATAAAAATCGGTTTAAAATATGTTTAATAAATAAGGATGCAGATCATGAGTAACAAAGTCATCAAAGTCGGGATTGCCGGTTTTGGACGCAGCGGTTACGGTATTCATGCCAACTGGTTGAAAAACGACGAGAAATACAAAATCGTTGCTGTGGCCGACAACCTTCCGGAACGCCGTCAGGACGCGGTCAAAGAATTTGGCTGCAAAGTATATGAGGATTACCAGGAATTGCTTAACGCCGGCGGTTTTGACCTGTTTGTCAATGCCACTCCGAGCCGTTTCCATGTGGAAGCGTCTCTGGCCGGATTGAAAAAAGGGTACAATCTTCTTAGCGAAAAACCCTCCGCCCGCACCGTGGAGCAGTTCGATCAGATTGTTGCCGCGGCCAAAAAGGCGAAAAAAACTTTTTATCCCTTCCAGAATTCCCGATTCTATCCGTTTTTTACGAAAATGCGCCAGATTATTGATTCAGGGGTGCTGGGGGAAATCGTTTTCATCCGTTCCAACTGGAGCGGCTTTGCCCGCCGCTGGGACTGGCAGACCTTGCAGGATCAACTGGGCGGCAATCTGCTGAATACCGGACCGCATCCGGTTGACCAGGCAATCGTCCTGTTCGGCGAAGGCTATCCGGAAGTGTTCTGCAAAATGTACGCCAACCACTTCCCGTTCAAAGGCGACGCCGAAAATTTCTGCACGCTGACCATGCACGGCAAAAACAATCCGACCATTGAAGTGGTGCTGAATTCTTTCCAGGTCTATCCGCAAGGCGAAATGTACAATATCAGCGGAACCCTCGGCGGCCTTACCGGCGGCCCGAGCGGACTGAAATGGAAATATTTCAATCCGGCGGAAGCACCCGCACAAGAGATGTGGGAACCCTGGAGCCTGGATCGCGGTTAT
This sequence comes from uncultured Lentisphaeria bacterium, assembly GCA_903831825.1. Classification (GTDB taxonomy): domain Bacteria; phylum Verrucomicrobiota; class Lentisphaeria; order Victivallales; family Victivallaceae; genus CAIPAT01. Next base: position 8,713 of record CAIKZE010000473.1, read on the forward strand.
TGCGGCGAAGCGCTCCCGTGGGTCAATGAATCATGGGAATACACTGATACTAATTCCAATACTACCGGCTTCAGCACAATGGTCAAGGCCCTGTACGATAACCTGTATGAGGTTCTGGCCAACGGCGCGGAACAGGAAATTAAACATGAACAGGTACGCCGCCAGATCTTCGTCATGGAAGAGGCGCATCGTCAGAATCCGCTGCCGAAGCGCAAGAAGTAATAGGAGGTAATTGCAAAAGTAGTCAGAATTCAGAATTCAGTAGTAGTCAGAAGTCAGAATGGGACAGGACAAAAGACAAAAGTAAAAAGATAAAAGTTTTAATATTAAAAAAGGATTTCTCTGTGGCTCTGTGGCTCTGTGGCTAAAAGAGTTTCAAAAGAGAATAAATCTGGATTTGAATTAGAATTTCATTCTGAATTCTGAATTCTGAATTCCTGCAAAACTTGAGTTTTGCAATTGGCTCATAGCGCTGTTTTTACACAAGTATTCAAAGCCCGGCATCCAGGCCGGGCTTTTTTCTGCCTGGGTCGATCCTCTATTTTTCTGCCTGAATAACCACAAATATGCATGTTTTTAAAATTAAAAGACAAAATAATCGCATAAATGTTTGTATTTATTGTTTTTGCGGTTATTCTAATAGCTGTAGAATTTTTGATGATGTTTTATAAGTGTCGAATTTATGAGAGTTGTCAAATATTTGCCGGACAGGAATTCGTCTTGTTCAGTAATTTTTTCTATTTCGGCTGTCTCGTTTTAGACTGACGAAAACCGGAGTGTTACCTGCCGGATAAAAGGGTAATATTGAAATATGTTTCTTGCCATGGAAAGATTTTCGGTGTTGTACAATAATAATCATGGCGTGTAGGAAGAAGAAAAATGAATCTCTATGTCGGCAACCTCTCATTCAAGACCACAGACGCATCACTCAGAGAAGTATTCCAGGCTCACGGACAGATCGAATCTGCCCGCGTGGTAATGGATCGTGATTCCGGACGCTCCAAAGGCTTCGGTTTCGTCGAAATGCCCAACCGTGAAGAAGCTATGGCTGCAATCAACGCCCTGAACGGCACCGATCTCGAAGATAGAAGTATCAACGTGAACGAAGCCCGTCCGAAACCTGAAGGCGGCGAACGTCGCAGCAGCGGCGGCGGATTCGGCGGCGGCAATCGCGGCGGCGGCGAACGCAGTGGTGGTTTCAGTGGCGGCGGTAGCCGCAGAAGCTACTAAGTTCCAGTAACGCTAAGCGTTTTCACAGCCGGCAGGAGTAATCCCGCCGGCTGTTTTATTTTATTCGTATAGGAATTTGTATTTTAACAGGGCTTGCCCGCCGCAGGCGTGGATGAACAGGATATACAGGATAAGATATGACGCTTAACAGTAAAAAATCGGCATGTTTCAAAAAAGGTTAGAGATAGTTGACACTTTTTAAGATGCCGCCATTGAGAGCCGTAGGCTCGAATCATGTTGTAGGGACGGATTTTAATCCGTCCTCCATCCCCCCGCACAATTTGAGAGCCGTAGGCTCGAATCATATCAATCCTTATATGTTTCGTTCCTACGGAACTCCAAATCTTAAGTGTCATCGTTCACCGGACTAAAGTCCGGCGCTACAATATGTATCGCTCCGCTGGAGCTTGTTTTGACGGTTTTACTTTATTTTATCAGAGCTTTTGACATAAAAGTGTCAACTACCTTTTGAAACATGCCTAAAGTTCGGTCCCGCTTGCGGGTCCCGCGACTGCGGGATCTAAAGTTCTAAAGTTCGGTCCCGCTTGCGGGATCTAAAGTTTTACCATTCTCGCACTTCCGCACTTCCCCCCTACATTTCCGAGAAAATAGAGAGGCTCTAAGCGGAACTATGTTCCCCAATGGAGGGCTTGCCCGCCCCTGGAGTCCCGCGACTCGGGATCCGTGACAACCTGTTCCGATCCCGGTTGCGATCCCGCGCCTGCGGGACAACCCTCCCAAGCAGGATCCACGCCCTACACTCCGACACTTTGGAGTGTCGTTGAACATAACTGCTTTCTATTTTTCAAACAACTCCGACACTTTGGAGTGTCATTGAGCGGAACTACTATCTGCTTTTAAAGCCCAGAGTACATCAAGCTTCCAGCTTGAGTAAAATCACAAGAGGGGTTTACCCCTAGTCCCGCATTCGCGGGATCCCGCGGCTGCGGGAATGCTTGTGGTACTTTTTTCCAATCACTCCGAGAGTTTGGAGACATCTCCAGCATAACCGCTTTTCCCCTATTTTTACCATTCACTATTCACTATTCACGTTCTTTACATTTCCGAGACGATGGAGACCCATTCAGCACAACCTATTTTAACCACGGAGGCACAGAGACACAGAGAAATCCGTTTTTATTAATTTTAGACAACATTCCCCTGATTTTGGACATTGTTCTTCTGCCCTGTTTTCTGGATTCCTGGTTTTCATGCTGACTACTGACTTCTGTCTACTGACTTCTGATTTTATAAACATTTCCGAGTTATAGAGTCTCGTTGACCATAATACATTTCAGCCCTCACAAACATTTCCTAGCCATTAGAGAGCCATTGAACAGAACGGTTTTCATTTTTCCTTATTTTTCTTCTATAATCATTTCACCCGTTCCGGGTTTTTAACTTTAGAACTCCAGAACTTCCCGACTTCCCGTTAATTGTTCCTACATATATAGTAAAAACGTCAATCATAAACATGCAAAGCACTTAAATATTAAGATGTTATCATGGATTTTAAGCGCTGGAAAATGAAACAGAACAAGCAGAATCAACAAAATAAACCTGTAAACGCCTTCGGCAACTCTAAAGCTGGAAAAATATTACATGCAACGGACGGCACATCTTTTGTTCACTCCGGCATCCTATCAGAATATCGTAATATTCTTTGTGATTTGTTCCGCAAAGGATTTTGAACAAACGGTATTGATAGACTATATTTTTCATTGAGAAAAATGCTCCTGCATTTAAAACAATGAGGGTTTTATGAATTTCTCCATTTTTGACATACACCATTACAAGATAAAGATGATTAAATATTCTTTAACGATTTTTATATTAACCGCGGCGGTTTTCTGTTTATATGGAGCCGATTCCGTTTCTGTTCTTGGAGATGTGCCTGCCGATGACAGAACTATATTGCAATTTGCCGACGCCCATCACATCCTCTTGTATGTTCTTTTATTCCTGGGAATGTTTGTCGAAGGTGAAATGATGCTCATTCTGGCGGGGGTACTGGTCAAACACAAATGCATCCATTTCTTCGACACGATCATGATCGCGTTTGTCGCGGTGATGCTGCACGACATCGGATACTGGCTTATTGGAAAAGGGTTGGCGAAAATCAAAAGAGAGAAGGTTCTGGGCGTCAATTTGAAAAAAGTCGTAAAATTATTCGCCCAAGTAAAAGAGAGGGAAGGCCTCTATATCTTTACTTCAAAATTCGCCTGGGGAATAAACCGGTTCGTGCTGATTTCAAGCGGCTATTTTCAGACCCGTCTGAAAACACTGGTAAAATACAGTTCGGCAACGGCCCTGATTTGGACGACGACATTAGTGTCTCTCGGCTATATGTTCGCGGAGCAGACCGCGATCCTGAAAAAAGATGTGCGGATCATCGTTATCGGTTTTGCGGCGCTGTTTATCCTGATTTTTTGTGTCGAATATTTTGTGAAAAAGGTATTCGTGGCGGAAGCAAGTTCACCGGAAGATGTCACGGAAGAAGATTGATCCTGATTCCCGCAGTTGAACATATTCTCGCACAAAGACGCATAGACACGAAGAAGCGGAGAGAATGGCAAGTTTTACTTTATCTTTGCGCCTTTGCGCCTTTGTGAGAGATAATTTTTGAGCCGTTTTTTGAACTTAACCGGTTGCGCCGGGACTTTATAACCACAGAGACACAGAGACACAGAGAAATCCATTTTTTACCACGAAAAACACGAAAAAACACAGCGCGGCGTAGCCGCAACCAAAGGAAACAGTTAAATACACCTTAACCACGAAAAGCACGAAAATAAGCAAATACAGTCTCACCATGAAGAACATGAAGGGAGTGAAGGAAAGCCCGGGAACGCCGCTCTCCGCAGCGGCTTTATGCATTTCGCCTTTGGCGACCAACGCCTCGCCGTTGGATCACGCCCGGCGAGC
>CAIKZE010000474.1 GCA_903831825.1 uncultured Lentisphaeria bacterium
AGTAACAAAAAAATTACAGACAGGAAGAACTTTTCGCTGATTTTGGGCAGAAATACGGATGAAAAGTTTGTGATGTGCTCAGCAAGGAAACAATTTCCTACAGAAAATATGCTAAAACACTTTTCGGACAGGGTCGAGCTAAATAAACTTGGCTTATGGACTCAGGTGGACGCTGCCGGACAGCCGTTGCTGAAAGAGGACGGAATGCGCCTGGAAGCTGTAATCAATGGCAAGAATGTTCCGGTAATTGTCAACAGTTTCAGCTTCCCGGAAAAGAAATCTTCCCGTGTAAAGACCGAGTCGGTTTTCAGCGCAGGCAGTTTGAGCGGCAAAACGGCGGCGGTCTGGGATTATGACGGCATGATGAAATGGACCATGACACTCAATCCATGCTCCGACAAAATAGATTCGCTGAAACTGGTCATTCCGCTGGATGACGGCAAGATGCCTTTGTTCCACACCTGCACGGACGGCGTCCGCATAAATTATGCCGGAGCAATACCGGCAGGCATGGGCAAAGTATGGGATGGCAATAAATGCAGCCGCAATTCGATAATCGGCTCTTACGTCCCTTATATCTGGCTTGGTGGCGAACTGCGCGGTTTGAGCGTATTCGGCGAAAACGATAAGGGGTGGACGCTTTCGGAAAATGTGCCATGCCAGGAACTGGTCCGCCGGAACGGGACTCTTTATCTGATCATGAACCTTATCGCGGCGCCTGTTAAAATTGAAAAAGAACGTCAACTTACTATCGGTTTTGAGGCAACACCGGTCAAACCAATGCCGGAAAACTGGCGGAAATGGAATGCCTGGGCGTGGTATGGCAATGAACTTATCAAACAGTTTGAGTATAAAATAAGCTTCCTTGGAAGTTGTTATTATTGGGGATCGCCTTCACCCTGCCTGGACCTTTATCCGCTGAACGGCGACATTACTTATTGGCAGGAAGTGGGGAACACCCGGAAAACCGGTAACATCAATAAAGAATTTATTGAAAAATGGCTGAAAAACTACCGGTTACCCGGCAAACCCGGCGACAAAATATATGAAGAACAGAAACAGATTTACGCCAATAGTGTCAATTACTGTTTCCATGCGGTCGCAAACTCGCGAGATAAAATCCCGATGATGTTTTATACCAACGGACGCGGAGTCCGGTGGGATACTCCGGAAGGGCAGACTTTCGTTGACGAATGGAACCGGCTGCCGTTTATTTCGCGCAAATTCGATTACCTTAGCGGCACGGCATACGATCTTGATCCCGCGGAAAGCTATCGGGACTACGCCATGTGGTGGTACAAAAAAATGTTTGACACCGGGGCTAACGACCTGATTTATTGGGACGATATATTCATGCAGTCGAATTTCAATCTGGTGGGATCCGAAGCATACCGGTTGGCGGACGGTTCGATTCAACCTGCCTCAGGCCTCTTCAATATGCGTGAACTGGTCCGGCGCGCCGCCATTCTGCAATCGGAATTAGGCAAACCGGCAAATAACATGGTACACATGACCAATACCGCCATCACTCCGATCTGCGCGTTTGCCAGAATGAATTATGACTGGGAAGACAATGCTGGATACAAGGATTTTCAAGACCGTTATACCCGTGAATATATCCGCGCAACCTCGATGGGCCGCCAGTTTGGAAATTTTCCGGTTGTACTGGCTCCGGTAAACGGCACCGCAGGACAATTTGCATGGTGTGAACGCACCGCCACCGGCGTAATGCTGACTCATGAGTTGCGTTGGTCTTCCAGTTGGAAACATTACTGGCAAACGCTGAAATTACTCTATGATTTTGGCTATGGAGATAAAGAGGTAAAAGTATATAATTACTGGGACAAGGAGTTTCCGCTTCGGATTGAAGCCATCGACAGTTCCTCTATTGTTCTTGCCAAAGACGGCCAGGCTATGATCATGGTGTGCGATTACAGCGACGGCGGCAAGGTGAAAATCATACCGGATTTGAAAAAAATCGGACTGAATCAGAATTTTACCGCCAGCGATCTGGAAACCCATAAGAACTTGGAAGTGAATGACGGCGTAATCTCTTTATCCATGAAGAAGCATGATTATATTCTGATTTTGTTAAAATAATCGTAACAATTTTGCGTCAAAAATGAAATAAAATAGCGCCAATAGCGCGAAGGAGGATGAAAGCAATGGTAAAAGGATGGATTTTTAGAAAAATGATAAACTATTGTCGGTGGTGGTAGGCAGGTTCAAGAGCAGAAAAAGGTCATTAAAAAAAACTTAATCAAAGGGGATGAAAAATGAAACGCAAAAATTTTACACTCGTAGAACTCCTCATTGTGATCGGAATTATTGCCATTTTGGCAAGTTTACTCCTGCCGGCGTTAAGCAAGGCCAGAGATAAGGCAAAAAGCACTTTATGCCAAAATAATATGAAGCAACTCGGACAATACTTCACGTTTTATGCCGATGATAATGGCGGTTGCATGTTTACCTCGTTAGTAAATACCTCCATGTGGGCACAATGGTGGTATTTGTCCGTAACATCTCCCAGATGTAACAATACCGTTCAAAAATTGATGCTGTGCCCATCTCGCAACCCGAATGTGGTGTCCAACATCTTCTCCAGCAATGGCTATGACTACGGCATGAACAATTATATCTTAAAATTTACCGCCGCCAATAATTGGGTATGGCCCCGTATACATCGGATCAAGACTCCTTCAATGAAAGCGTATCTGATGGACTCCAGTGGCAATTACCTGATTTCAACTGCTGCAACACCTGCTTTTCGTCACAGCAATAACACTACCAATACACTGTATGTAGATGGTCATGTAACCAGTAATAATATGAACGGTTTTCCACTTGACTATACAAAGGCTCCATGGCTGGGAAACGATCGCGCCGATATGGGGTATTAATCAGGAAAGAAGCAGCCTTTCTTAAAAAATTATTCAGAAACCAGATTCAACAGCCTAACTCAAATCATCGTCAAGCGATGAAAGGAAGAGCTACACAATGAGTATGTCAAAAATACTGATTGGTTCAAGTTTACTTCTTGCCCTGAATATTGCAAGCCATGCCCAGGAGCTAGGGAACAATGTCAATCCCGTCCTCAGAAAACATGCGGAAAACATTACGTTTTATTTAAACTTCGATGAAGACAATCAACTTCCCGTCATGGCAAAAAGCCAGAAAAATATCAAGTCGCAAGAAGGCGTTGCGACTTTTGAAAAAGGCCTTTGGGGTAAGTGTCTGCGCACTGGCCATACAAATTATTATGCTGAAGGAAACCTGGACTTGTCTGCGCCGGGCACACTAATTATGTGGGTGTCCCCGTGGAAGTGGAAGCAAACTGAAAAAGAAGATTATTTCTGGCCGTTTATGGCTGTCACGGATGCTTCGAAAATACAGTTGGGACGGCAGGGCGGTGCATGGGGAAAAACCCGTATTTACGCTTACGTGACAGTATTCAACGGAAAAACCAATATCTATCACGGTATCGAAGGCGGCAGCGGCAAGAATTGGAAAAACGGCGAATGGCACATGCTGGTTCTGGCCTGGACCCCTGAAAATATCGCCATTTCAGTAGATGGCGGCAAACTGGCGGAGAAAGGTATTCCGCAACCGCTCGGTAACAAAACCGAATGGTTTTGCATTGGCGCCGCAGTTACAGAAAAACAAACACAGGTGCTCCAAGACGAAGTTATAATACTCAACACGAAACTTAACGATGATGAAATAAAATCGCTTTATGAGGAAACTTTAAAAGCCGCGGGAAAATAAAATATTTAAGATGCTGATTCCATTGATTCTGAATGTATGGTTGGCTGGCAAGAACTAACATGGGAAAACGTAATAAGATCATAGGGTCAAAAAATTGCCCGCATGATTTATTTAAATAATATAAGAAAATGGGAAAAGATATATGTTGATATTATCGCCACGAGATCGCTCAAAACAGTTTACTAAAGGCGTCAAAGGCGTCGTCCCCCCCAATTGCGAGCCGGGCCCGTTGCTGGATACATACGAACGCTGGCTCCAGGAAGGACTTTCGCCTGATCTTGATCCGCGGCGTTATGACGAATGGTGTGAAGCATTCGGATTGGATTACTGGCCTCGTTCTATTGTTTATCGTTGCGGGAGCGCCTCGCTTTACGAGGAGACTATTCTGGAAGAGACCGCATCCACAGTGGTCAAGCGCCTTGCGAACGGAGCGATTCGCGAGGAGAACAAAGGGAGCCATGGATGTATTCCCCATGAACTTCGTCCGGCAATTACCACGCATGCCGAATGGGAACGATACAAACAGTGGATGGCGCTTGAAACGCCGTTGCCCGTTGCGGACGATTCGCAAATACAGAAATTTCGCCAACTTTGCACGAATGAGACACAATGCTTGATAATGCTTGCGGCCGGCTCATTGGTCGGAGTTATTCGTGATCTTCTTGGATTTGAAGCCTTTGTGACAATGGTTTACGATGATCGTGATTGGCTTGACGACATGTTTGAGGCGTTTTGTCGCGCCGCGGAATGGCAAATAAGGGCATGTGGAGAAAATGGCATACAAATAGATGGCATCCACTTTTGGGAAGATATCTGTTACAAAAACGGCCCCATGATGAATCCCTTGCATTTCCATGAGATGGTGGTTCCCCGCTATCGGAGGATAGCAAACCTGGCCGGACATTATGGATACGATAATATCGACGTTGACTCTGATGGTGATATCACGGCGCTCATCGATGGATGGATTGAGGGAGAGGTTACCTCTTTTTGTCCGCTTGAAGTCCAGGCCGGTATGGATATCAACATTTTGCAGAGGAAATATTCAGGGAAAGTCATTTTTACAGGAGGGATTCATAAACATAGACTGACGGACGGTCCCGCCGCCATCGCCAAAGAGTTGGAACGTGTCCGTCCGGCTGTTGAACACGGCGGATACTCACCCATGCTGGATCATAACGTTCCTGCGGACGTCTCGCTCCAGAACTACGTGACATACTTGAAATTACGGCACGACATTCTCGGACTGGGACATAATGGAACTGAACTTAACCGTCTTAAAAATCTTTACGGAATCTAGAATCGGTTAAAATAGCGCCAATGGCGCGAAAGGAGGGCGAAAATTACCGGAAGAAATGGTGTTTTCAGTAAAACGGAGAACCATAGTCGAACATCAGACTACGGTTCGGCGGCAGATAAAAAAACGGGGAACTTTAGCTAAATATACCTCACATAAGTTCATCAAAAAATATAAAAGTTTAGTCCCCAAAAGTTGGTGCGCCAAGCACGGCTAATACAGGAAAAAAACATGAAAATATGGAATAAAGAAAAGTTGTATAAGGTTCCAAAGAGCTGGCCTGGAAAAGAATTTCAGGAACCTGGCGTCAAGTCTCTTTACTATGAAGGATTACCATATAAAAGCAAACCAACTGAAGTTTACGCCTATTATGGTGTGCCTGAAGGCAAAATGCCGGAAGGCGGCTGCCCGGCGGTTGTGCTGGTTCACGGAGGCGGAGGCACAGCTTTTGCGCAATATGTTAAATGGTGGAATCAACATGGCTATGCCGCGATAGCAATGGACCTTGAAGGCCATTTGCCGGATCAGACTAAACAAACTCAAGACCGCCCGGCTGTCGGCAGACCCGGTCCCAGTCAAGATAAGATGTGGGATGATATAGACAAACCTGTTGACGAACAGTGGTTTTATCATTGTATCGCCCAGGTTGTGCTGGCGCATTCTTTGATCCGGTCTTTTCCTGAAGTAAATCCAGAAAAGACCGGGATTGTAGGAATTTCCTGGGGTGGAATTATCACCTGCTTGGCAATTGGGGTGGATGACCGTTTTAAATTCGCCGTTCCGGTCTATGGTTGTGTAGCTCTGGCTGATTCTGACGGAACTTTCGGTGACGGTTTAAAAAGGAAAACGCCTGAACATCTGAAACGTATTATGGAACTGTGGGAAGGCTCTGGATATCTGTCAAAGTCAAAAGTGCCAATTCTTTGGATTAACGGTACTAATGATATACATTTCCCGCTGGACTCTTGGCAGAAATCCATTAACATGGTAAAAGGGCAGACTATGCAGCGCACAGAAATTCGCATGCCGCATGGGCATGGCGGATTCATATCCGCCGAAGCGGTGATGTTTGCCGATGGAATCATAAAAGGCAATACTGAACTGCCCGTAATAGGAAAGATTAAACACAACGGAAATCAAGTATTGCTACAGGCTAAATGCGTAAAAAGAATAGTCAAGGCTGAGTTGTGTTATACGACAGATCAAGGCAAACATTCTGATCGTTTGTGGAAAACTATTCCGGCGAATATTTACGATGAAACCATTTCCGCATCTCTGCCAGAAAGTTTTACGGCGTTTTTCTTTAACGTAACCAGTGAAGACAATTTAATGTTAAGTTCAAAATACATTGAGTTTACTAAATGAAAAAGAACGGTAAAATTTAGAATGGAAAAAATAAAATAGAAAACTGAAAGACTTTAATTTTCTGAATTTTTACGAAAAATAATAACTTTATGAAACTAAACTGTTACCAAAAAACTATCAACAGGAGAACGGAACATGTTTATGCAATTTTCCCGGTGGGTAACGCTTGGAATTCTCTCTGGCATTATCCTGCTTTGTGCCCATGGAGTACAAGCAAAGATTATTATTCAAGACGGTATGGAGGGTGTGACCATCAATCCTCTTATACCCTATTACACGGATGGCGTCAATATGACATATACTCTGACCGCAAATAATCCCTCGCCCTTTACCTCCATGTCCTTCGGAACGAGCACGACCAGCGGATTGCTCTCCGACAACTCCACCACGCTGCACGCACCCTCGCTGCGCTGTTTTAACTTCACCGGGGTCAACGCCACCGATTGGGTACATCTGCAATTTGACTTCAGGCCGGTCTCCGGAGGTTTCACCCAATTTAACTTCTGGGCGGGAGAGAATACTTTCTTTCCGCTGGCCTGCGACTTGCGATTCTGCGGCTCCAGTCCGATCAACCTCTCGGCCTACGGTCGTAAAAAGACCACCGATACGGCAACGAATATAGTTATCCCGAATATAACTTTCGGCGGAGACTATCTGGGCGATTGGTACCATGTGGATGTCCTGCTGCGCCCTTCCAGTTGGTCCGCCGCATATCGCACCTATGACATCACAGTGACACAGAACCATCGCGGCGTACTTACCACCGGTTCACTAATGGGCATTCTTCAGGAAGATGTGAATCCTATCGCGTACTTTTATATCGACGACTGGAGTGGTCCGCCGCCGACAGGAAGCATGCAGTTCGACAATCTTTTGTTGGAAACACTAAATCCAACCACTTTAGTTGATGACGGCGTATTTGAGAGTCCGCAGACTAACATCCTGTCCGCGGTGAATACCAGCGGCAATGCCACCTATACCTCGACAACCAGTTGTTCAACAATTGCCAACCAGCATTTCACCACGGATACACTCGGAGGCGATCTCAACGATAATGACGCCGGGGAGGCGCTCTGCCTGACGCAAAACGCCGTGGGGCCGACGGTTACGGACTATGTGCATGCCCAGTTCGACTTCAAACCCGTTTCCGGAACCTACAGCCAGTGGTCCTTTGTGCTGGCCGATACTTTTACTTCGCCTTACGCCTTTGATTTGCGCTTCAACGGCGCCAGTCTGGCGGTATATGGACGCAAAAAGACCACAGACACGCCGGCGCTGATCAATATCCCTAATGTGACGGTGAGCACCAATAGCTGGTATCACGTTGACGTCACGCTGAAACCGGCCTGTCTGAATTGGAGCGATACCGGCGCGGACCGGCGCACTTATGATGTGCGCGTCACCCAGTACGATGGCACTACGACCACCATCGGCGAAATGACCGGCATGCTCAACGAAGACAGCGGTGCCATCAACTGCTTCCGCGTCTATTCCAGTACCGCTGCTTCCATCGGGCACATGTATGTGGACAATATCCAGATCGAGGCGTTGTCGTCTCTGGCTGCCGATACCGAGTTGCGTTACGGATACTTGCCGTCCTTTGGGGCCAATCCGGCGACCAACAGCACGTTGCGCACCTATGTCTTATCCCACCCGTCCTGCCTGCCCAACTGGCAAGTGCAGTTGATTAAAGTAAGCGACGGCTCGTCAGTGGCTTCCCAGACAGGCACATTCCCGTTTCCGGCGAACGGCCTGACGATGAATACACTTCCCAAACTGACCACCGGGACCAGCTATAAAGTGCGTCTTACCCTGACCGGCAACAGCGGCGCCAGCCAGGTAACTGAGAGTTCGCCGTTCACGCACACCGACTATGCCTGGAAAAGTACCGCATTGGGCAACGATGACGTCATCATCCCGCCTTTCACCGCTATGGGAATGGATAACGGCGCCGGTACCGTGAGTACCGTGCTGCGCACACATACCATGAGCAACACAGGACTCTGGTCGCAGGTGTGCAGCGAGACCATCAACCTGTTGACCGGACCCATGCGGCTGGAAGTGGTCTCCAATGGCGGCAGCCCCACCGTCGCAGCCGGCGCGCTGGGCGTCATGACTAAGAGCGCCAACTCAACCAGCGTCACCGGCTCGGCCACCTGGAGCGCGGGTCCAATCAATAACGCAACAACAAATTTCACATATGACTACGACGGCATGATGAAAGTCACGGTGAATCTGCCGACGACCACCCAGAACGTGGACAGTCTTAAACTCATTATCCCGTTAAAGGATACGGAAGCTAAATACTACCACGAAGTTACCGATGAACTTCGCGACCACAAGGCTGCCGGTATTCCTGCCGGCAGCGGCTGGGTCTGGGATTCCTCCAGTTGCGCACGCACTGATTTGCCGGCGCCATTTGTGCCGTATATTTGGGTAGGCGGTCCTGAACGGGGCATCTGCTGGTTCGCGGAAAATGACAAGGACTGGATTGAAAACGGTACCAATCCTGTGTTGGAACTTGACCGCAATACGGGCGAGGTGGACTTGGTGGTGAAACTTATTAATCAGGCGCAAACCCAGCCGTTGACCCGTACGCGTTCTATAACCTTTGGCCTGATGGCCACCCCGGCCAAGCCGATGCCGAGCACGCCGATGTCCTGGCGCGCCTGGTGGCCCGCCGGAATGACCACGCAAAGCGGATTAAATTTCAAACTCGCAGGTTCCTGCTATTACTGGGGCGCACAGGCGCCATGTATCCAGTTCTACCCGGCATTTCGTAATAACGCCCTGTGGGACGAGTTCCAGAAATCGCGTCTCTTCGGCACACATTCGAGTACGTTCTTCAACAACACTAATGACTGTACCTGGATGAACCAATTCAAATGTGACCCCAACACCTATAATACGGTTGAGGCGGATGGTACGGATCGGTTGACGAAATGTCGACAAGGCGTCAATTGGTCGTTCTCCAGTTTCGAAGCGGGGGGGTTCCGGAAAGTCATTAATACTGCCACTGTGGTACAGGATGGACTGGAGGGTACGCGCATACTACCGCTGACGGCTTATAATCTGGATGCCAACGCAACCTGGACGCTGGTGACGGACAGTCCATCCCCATTCAGTTCCGCAGAGTTTCCAGTCAGCACGACCTGCGGCGAACTGAACGACCAATCTGTTAACGTTACGCCGTATGTTGCGACAACAGGTTTCGGCTTTGCCCCCAGCGATTGGGTGCATGCATCGTTTGATGTCTGCCCGATAGCCGGCAGTTACGATCAGTGGTGCTTTGCGATCGGCGAAGACATCAATTATCCGTATAGCATCGACTTGCGAATGGATGGTGGCCAGTTTGAGGTGTTTGGGCGACGAACCCCCTCTCCTACTCCGTACGGCTGGTTCTATCCCAATCCAGCCATTACGATCACACCCGGGAATTGGTATCATGTGGATATAACGTTCACCCCGTCAGGTTTTGCGGACGCCGACCGCAAGTACGATCTCACTATCACCAAGCAGAATGTTGACGGCTCCTATACATCCGGTACACTGTGCGGCATTTTGCAGGAGGATACGAAGCCCATCAACATGTTCCGCTGCTGGCATTACACCGATGGCAACAACACGCGCACCGGCACGTTGAAACTCGACAATCTCCTCGTATGCAAGGCCAAACCTGGCTATCTCATACCGTATACCAACTCACGGGGAATCAACTGGTCTGATGGCAGCTATCCGGTCACTCCGGCGGAAGTCGGAACTTTCCTCGACGAGTGGTCTGTCTACGATGTAGCCGACCCCCGCTGGAAGACGGCCGTCACTGGAACACGACATCCGAGGCTGTTGCGCGAGAATGCAGGCAGTTACAATTACAATGAACTTACCGGTGTGTGGTATGAAATTGATCCGCTTGGCAGCTACCAGAATATGGCGTTGTACAATATTCAGCAAATGTGCGATAAATGGGCAGATGGCGTCTATTTTGATGACTGCTTCCTGAAGGCAAACTATAACCCGGCCGCCGGTCCTGGTTATTTGGGCGATGACGGCAAACTCCACGCAGGGGTGAATATCTTTGCGCACCGTAATCTGATCAAACGAGTCGCTACCATGCAGTATATGATGGGCCAGCAACCGATCGTCTGGCCTCATATGACCAACTGCAATATCGTGCCGCTCCTTTCCTTTGGAACGATGAACCTCGATTGGGAATGGTTAGGCCCCTTCAACCCCACAAGTGATTACAATATGGACTGCCAGGACCGATTTGGCGCGGATACAGACCTCGGGTATGTTGTCGCAGCAACTGGCTTGCAGGACGGAAACGTGCCGGTCATCCTGGACGAGTTCGCCGATCCTCCTCCTCCTCTGCCACCACCTCCTCCAGCCCAGGTTACCCATGTCAAACGCACCGCACTGGCTGTTTGTTTCACGCATGAGATCAAATTCGGAGCCGTCACGACGGACAGTTCCGCGGCGATCGGCAAGTTGGCGGCGTTCGGGTACGGCCAGCCGGACTGTACGGTCTATCGTTATTGGGATACTGCTCCTCCGCAGCCGGTGACCACCAATGACCCGGCGAAAATGCTGGTGCTGAAACGTCCTAACGGTGCTTACAATAAAGCGTATGTTATTATCGGCGATTTCAATTCTCAGGGTACCAGCTATCCGCTGCCGCCCACTTCGCATACGGTCACTTTTACGATTGACCCGGTGGCCCTCGGCTTGCCCGCGGGGTATACAGTCACCAATGACGAACCGCCGGCAACGGTGACGTATATCGTTCCCAATACCTATTCCGTCACCATTCCGCGGCACGAGTTCGCGTTGATCTTAATCCAATAGGAACTTAGGGGTGATGATTCTGTGCGGAGGGAAAGCTCTCCGCATGGGAAAATTTTTTGGCGATTTATCGACAAAAGCAAAAGAACCGGAGTAATTGCCGGGATAAATTAAAGTTGGTAGCTTGTCAATTACAGATATGGAAAAACCGCGTCAAGGACGCAGGATGTGGACAAACGCGAATAAATGTATTTTGTATTGCGGGATGGGATTTTCAGCCCGTTGGAGCCCCATTCCCGGCTGTCTGAAAAAAACTTATTGTATTGATGGTGACAAGCGAACTATTGTCGAACATCATGAAGTTCAAGTAAACAGGTTCAAACAACAGGAAAATATTTAGATGAATGACTTTAATGAATTGATGCGGTCATGTCTGGGGAATTCTAAGGCGGTTACATTCAAACCGTATGCGGTCGTGGCCGGAAAAACGATAACGCCGGACCGGCATACCAAAAAAGTTAATTTGAAAAAACGCCTGGTACATCTGACGTTTGAGTACGACGCATTATTTAAAGAAGATTTCTTCATTTCGCTGAGCGACGGGGAAATGACGGCGGAACGCTCGATTCGCAATCTCAGCGGCAGGACGCTGGAATTAACTGAACTTGGACTCGAACTCGGCGGAATAACATTTGACGCTGATGCTGCTGAAGATTATTTTTACCATGTCGAGAATCCGCGGATTTACAGCCGGATGGCAATCAAAGTTGATTTGAAACGGACGCCGGAAATGGCCCAGTCGTCGGAGTTTGATACGCTTGCCGGCAATCGCTGGGCGGACCCCGGCGTAGTATCGGACCGGATCGGGGCTTCGCCGTACCAACCGTTCCCCGCAATTCTGCTCTCGAACTATCACAGCCGGAGAGGTCTGGTTCACGGCACACTCAGCCAACGGGTCTTCTTTCACAATTATCTGGTCAAACATGACGCAGGGCAGATTCAGCTCGATATCCTGTCCTCATTTAAAGCCGTATCCCATCTGGATTTTAAGGCGGGGGCGGTACTGAAAGATGCATGGTATTTGGGAACGGTTGACCGGGCGGACGAACTGCACGCGATTTTCGAACGCTATGCTGCCGTCTTGCGGCAGCGACTGCCGCCGATGTATGGCGCGACCGGCATTAATCGCCATTCGCTGGTGTGGGGGTCGTGGAATGACGGTATTTTCCGCGACATTACACAGGAAAAAATGCTTAAGACCGCTGAATTTCTGGCGGATAATTTTCCAACAGTCCAGTGGATGCAGGTGGATGGCGGTTATGCGGTGCTTGATACTATAGAAAACAGCGCTCACGGGTTGGGCATGCCTTACGAAGGGGAAGCCGGGTTGGCTAAAGACAAATTTCCTGCCGGATTGAAAGATTTTACCGATAAGGTCAGGCAGACTGGCCTTAAACCGGCGGTCTGGATCGGCGGGGCGATGCCGGAAAACGTCCCGTTGGCCCATGACCATCCCGAATGGTTCGTTGATTATTCTTACCGCACACCAACCCGCCGGGTACTGGATGTCAGCAAACCGGAGGTACGGGAATATATGGCTAAGGCTCTGGACTATTTCCTGGATGAATCCGGATTCTGCGGCGTCAAACAGGATTTCTGGTCGTATGCGTTTGAGGACAGTCGTCCCCTGCTGGCGCAACAGGAGTGTTCCGGATATCAGTGGCGCGACTGGTGGCTGAAGGAAATCCGGAAACGGATACCGGCGGACGGCTATCTCCAAACCGGTTGCGATATCGTTATGGCCAATCCTTTTCTAGGAGAATTCTTTACTAATTACCGTTATGGAATCGATATCGGCTCCGGGAACTGGGAGCATGTGAAAACCAATTTTCTGTGGGGGACCGCATGTTTTGCCTTGCAGGTCGGTGATCTGATCGTACCGAACAGCGATTCGGTCGGACTGTTTCCAGGTCTGACGGATACGGAAGCGATGCTGTGCATTAATTATTGCCTGATTTCCAGGTCGATGGTGGAAATCTCCGGTTGGCTGTACAATGAGCCGCAGGACAATCCGCGGTTCAAAATACTTAAAAAGGCGGTCTGTTGTCCGAATAACGGGCAGAATGTTTATTTTGCCGGTCACCGCTACCGGGAGACAGACGATGCGCCGGCAGTGTGGTATCTGAAAAGCCCGCACTTCTCATTGCTGGAAGACAACCCGCATCTGCCGTTGCGAACTGTCGCGCTATTCAATACCGAGGACTGTCCGCGGAAAATCGGGCTCAATTTTGCCGAACTTGGTCTGACGGCAGGCCAATATATCTTGACCGATGTATGGGACAATAATGCCGTTTTTGTGGAACAAGACGGTTTCGCGGTGGAAATGCCGCCGCATTCCAGCCGTTTGTTCGCCTTGAACCAGCATGATGGATGTCCGCAACTGCTGGACAGCAATCTAAAGGTTGTCCAAGCCAGCGGCGACAAAGATGGTTTAACATTGCAACTGGCCCATTGCGGAGATTTTGAGTTCAGACTGAATCGTAAACCAGCATCAACGAAGTTTAACGATCAGCACATCGCAATGACTGCTGTCGCAACTGGAGTCGGGTATGTTGTTTCAGGTATATTTACGGAACCAGGCGTCATTGATTTTGAATTTTAGAGGAATATGTCAACAATTGCCGTGTAATAGATCGATTAGAGTATTGACAACTATTGGGGGCGTTATTCTGACAATCTTCTCAAATAACTGAAAAAATAATCTTCCTTGGGCCAAATGTCCCGACCCTTGGGTGCTACGGAGAAGTGCAAAGCGGTGCTGGCGATATGGACGGAGCGGCGGCGCGTGAGCGAGATCTGTTGGTATCTGGCGGTAGCCAAGCCAAGGTACAGGTGGAACGCTGGCAGGAGCAGGCGATGGAGGCGAATGCTGCTGGGACTGGAAAACAGTTCGCGTCAAGAGAAATGTCCGGCTATGAACGGGCGGGTAGAAGAAGTTTTACCGGATTGCCAATCATCATTACCGGAGGAAAACGATGGGCAAGAACAAACGAATACAGAACCAGCGGGCGCAGAAAGTGGTGGACGCCCGCAAGCAGGCAGAAACCATTTTCAAGGGAAGAAGCGGCCTTTACAGCGCCACGGAAGGGGCTTGCGAGCTTGGCGTCTAACTATTAGTGGGAGAATAAGGGACTTACAGCAATGACTGCAGCAGAAGGCCCCGGAGCGTCCGGGGCTTCTCCGTAAAACGAAAAGATTAAAGAATTGCAGGCCAAGCTCGACGCCATTTACAACACAAGAGCAAATGTCACTAATTTATCGATGGACCGCCAATATATCCATAACAGCATTTACGGATGTGTTATAACTTGGTTGCAATAAACCCAAAGCCTGTTAATTTAGGTCATTGAGTTGAGTGAAAAATAAAGAATAAATCATAAGGAATACATAAGCAGGTATTTATGAACAGAACAAAGATAATTGATGCTCACGGTCACTTGCTGACTGGAGCGCAGGATTTGGACCGGATAGCCGAATGCGGCATTTTCGAACAAATTTGGCTGCTGGGTTTGCCGGAAGAACTGAAGATTGCGCAATGTTTGGTGGCAACGACAAAGGAGATGTTTGAAGTTGCCAGCCGCTATCCAGGACTCTTCCTGCCGTTTGCCTATTTGGATTTCCGGCATCCGGTAGAACAGGTCGACCGGATGGTGGAACAGGGGATTGCCGGTTTTAAAGCAATTTATCCGCCGTTGCCATATGACCATGAAAGCTATTTCCCCTATTATGAACGGATAGCTTCATATCGTTTGCCTGTCGTATTCCATACTGGCATAGTCACCTCGCCGCCACTGTCGGAGCGACCGGTCGGCTTGTCTTACCATCCTGCCAATATGGCACCGGGTAACCTATATAATTTAGCTGGTGCTTTCCCTGATCTGACCGCGATTGCCGCTCATTTCAGCATTCCCTGGAACAATGAACTGTTACCGGCAGTGGTCAGAACGCCGAATCTCTACGTTGACGTCAGTGGCGGCATGCGGTCACGCTGTCAACAGTTGATGAAAGAGAATATCGACAGCGTCGCCAGTCTGCGCGGCGGGCGGACCGGTACCCTTGTCGATAAGGTGATCTTCGGAATTGACGCCTGTTACGGGCGGGCCAATTACCATCAGGACATTATCGACAGTGTTACAGACTGGAACGGCTTCTGGAATGACGTTAAGCATTGTTCCTGGAGTTCGAAAATTCCGGCGATTGTACGAGACAATGCCGCAGGTATTATAAGATGGGCAAAAGCAGGAAACATACAATGATTTTATGTAGGTAAAATGGGCATACTGTCTCTGGCTGGAAGCTTTTAATTAATAAATTTTACATATTTTAATATTTTCTTGTCGAGACATTTTCATAAAAAAATAAGCCAGCCGTTTTGAGTCTGGCAACATACTTCACCGAAAAACAGGAAAACTTTAGAAAGGAAATATTCTTATGCCAGCGGCCAAAAACTTTTTTGCCCTTACTATCTACGTATCCCCGGAAGGAAATGATTACTTTCGGGGAATTAAGCCGGAACTTGACAAAGAAAACAATGGACCAAAAGCCACGCTCTTGGGTGCGGTAAACGAAATTGCCCTCCTTGCCAAGGCTGGAACAATCAAGGGGCCAGTCAATGTTTTATTGCGTGGGGGACGTTACTTTCTTAAAAAAACAGTCATTTTCCTTCCAGCCCATTCTTATCCTATTATTTTTGAATCATATCCAGGGGAAGAGGCCATTATTGACGGCGGTTCCAGAATTTCCAGTTGGAAACCTGCTAACTTGAACGGACGTAAAATATGGCAAGCTGATGTAAAAGAACTGTTGGAACAGCGTGGACGTTTTCGTCAACTTTTTGTCAATAATCTCCGTGCTACTCCCTCTCGCTATCCCAAAAAGGGCTTTGTCCGCATGGAAGAAGTAAAAATCCCCGACATTACAGACCTTTTGGGAGGACAAGACCGTTTCAAAGCCTCGCCCGATGGTTTTTCCGCTACTTGGAGGAACCCCCAGTCCTTAGACATAATGATACTGAATTATTGGATTTCGACTCGTTTGCCTGTAAAATCTTTCAATGCCGACACACGAGAAGTTGTTTTGTCCATGACTAGCACTTTCATGATGCGTGATGAGAGTGGAGATGGCTCCTTTGCAAAATATTTTGTTGAAAATGTAGTAGAGGAGCTTTCCGAGCCTGGCGAATGGGCTTTAGATACTGCTGCAGGCATTCTTTATTATGTTCCACGGCCTGGAGAAACCATCAAACAAGCGGAAGCCTTCGTTTCGCATGTAAAGCAACTCCTTGTCTTTGAAGGGGCCCCTGACTCCCACGAATATATAGAACATCTGAGTTTCCGCAATCTAGCGTTTGAACACTCGGATTGGGGTGAACCGGTAAACTCCATCCAATCCGATGTTTTAGTGCCAGGGACAATATCTGCAACAGGCACTCGTTTCGTAAATTTTGAACATTGTCGCTTTGAACATCTTGGCTGTTATGCCATAAAATTTGGAGACGGCTGTTTTTCCAACTCTGTAGTTGGTTGCACTATTCGTGACATTGGAGCCGGCGGCATCATAGCCAATGGCTCCGATGCCACCGGCTCCCTTGCCCGACGCAACGGGGACAACAGCTACACCGACAATGTAATTACGCAATGCGGACGCGTTTTCATGTGTGCCTGCGGAATAATCACTCAACATTCTTATGGGAATTTAATTGCTCATAATACTATCAGCGACCTCTACTACACAGGTATTTCCTGCGGCTGGGTCTGGGGTTATGCCGACTCTGTTTCAAAAGAAAACCGTATCGAATACAATCACATTTTCAATCTTGGACAAGGGGTACTTTCTGATATGGGCGGGGTGTATCTTCTAGGCATCCAACCAGGCACAAGAGTTTACAATAACCTTATCCATGACATTGAACGGGCAAAATATGGCGGCTGGGGTATCTACCCTGATGAGGGGAGCAGTCATGTAGTAATTGAAAATAATGTCGTCTATAACACCTCCAGTTCCTCTTTTCATCAGCATTATGGACGCGAAAATCTTGTCATTAACAATATTTTTGCATTTGGTATTGATTGCGGAGCACGACTTACGATAGGTCGAAGCCGCCTCCGCAGCGGCTATTCACACCCCGGTTCCAATTTTGACATCTCCTTACGCTTTTATCGAAATATTTTTCTCTCTAAAGAAGAGCCCGCGCTGATGTTTTATGACTTAAAGTCGCGAGATTGCGATAGCGATTTAAATATAGTCTGGTCTCTCAAGGGCGCAGACGCAGTAAAAGTCAAAGACGATAAACCTAAACCAGCGGAACTTATATCCTGGTCCCAGTGGCAAAGTCTTGGTTTTGACCGTTTTTCTCTTGTCGCTGATCCTGGATTTAAAAATATTGGCAAATTTGATTTTACCCTGAAGACTGACAGTCCTGCTTTCAAGTTAGGCTTTAAATCTATTGACCTCTCAAAAGTAGGGCCAAGGACTTTGATAGCACAAAAGTATTACGTCAAGAAAGAGATAAAACGGCACAAGGGGCAAGAACAGGAATAAAAATCTTTTAAAATGGCTGTAATCTTAAATTCGTTGAGGCTACATTGCCAACCGTTAGGAGTTTCGCTCCGACTGCACAAAACGGTAAACCATAGTCGAACATCAGACTGCGATTCGGTAAACAGATTCAAAAACAGGAGAACTTTAGATCAATAATGAAAAGTCAATGACTATATCACAGGGTATTTATGGGATATCAGCTAAAAAAATCGCATGGGTAATGTGACTTGCCCTTTCTAACCTTAGAGAAAAACTACCTTAAGGTATAAAAGTCGGGCTGATACTTGCGTACCATGCCCGATTAAAAGGTTTCACTTTATGATTGCATCAAGTAAGAACTCGGCAACATTTTCTGTTAATTGTCTCACCTTTATTGCGGCACTGGTTTTTGCTTCGGCGGCGCATACAACGGCTTGCCGTCCAGTCCGTCAGCACCTTTCCACACCTTGCCGTTGTATGAAACGTGGGCAATCTGCCTGCCGTTTCTACGCTTGTCGAAAATATCAGCAACCAGATTGCCGCCGCCGACATCGGAATGGACTCCGGCAAACCAGCGTTCGGTCAGCTTGGGATCGTCATTGTTCTGCCAGCGCATGACAGGAAAATCGGCCCGCCGTTCATCGAGCGCCAGCGCATGATAGCAGGCCACCCTGAAGGATTTTTGGAGGCTTTTGCCAGCCACTATCGCAACTTTGCCGATACGATCCTGTTGAAAGAGGAAAGCAAGGCAGTTGACCCGATTATCAATGATTTCCCGCAAGTGCATGACGGTGTGCGCGGCATGGCGTTTATCGAAACTGTCGTAGTCAGCGCCAAAGCCGGTTCCGTATGGACCAAGTTTCCGAACGTGTGAAGCCGTCTTTGGGAATAATTAATGTGCAGGAAGTCAAATAAACAAACATGCGACGAGGCTTGACAGGCAATTACGATCTGGCAGTAGGGGCAAAATTTCAACCAACGAATATTTTCAATTGTTGATTTTTTGACCTTTTGCTTCCAATAGCATTAAAATGGCCGCTTGAGGATAATTCCGGTGTCTGGCGGAGCTATCTTTTGTTTTTCCTGACATTTTTCGATGAATGATGCTGGACTGATTCCTTACGTATTGCTTGAAAAGCCGACTGAAATGTAATTGGTACTGAAACCCAACAGACCGGGCGACATCTTTTGTCAAAGTTCCCCCGGATTCAAGTTACAGGTGAAATGATCTATGATTACTTGTTCCGGCATAAACATAGGGCAGCCGGTAAACGTTATCAATGAGACTGCTGAGAAACTTAACCTGCAAGAAAAGAATAATTCACACTGTCAGATGCCCCGTCTTCATCTGCATGGCTTTTTATTGGTTGCAAATTAATCACCCTAAAACTACTTGGGTACTATTTGGGTACGTTATTCGACTTTTCATGGCATAAAACGGACTATCAGAAGAAAAACAGGATTATTGTTTGAATGGCTTATTTTTGGTTATTTTTAGCTTGAAAAAAGGTTGGTGGTGGGGGGTGGATTCGAACCACCGAAGATAAAATCAGCAGATTTACAGTCTGCCCCCTTTAGCCACTCGGGAACCCCACCATGTAAGCATTGGAGCGGGTAAGGGGAGTCGAACCCCTATAACCAGCTTGGAAGGCTGGTGCACAACCGTTATGCCATACCCGCGATAACATTCAAAAACTGCAAGTTTCAAAAAGTAACTTTGGTTGCCGGAATTTCAAGAAAGCATCGAAAAAAACCGCCAATTTTTCAACCCGCAGCGATTCTGAATAAACCGCAAAAAATAAAATGGTGCCGACGGTGGGAACCAATTTAAGCTCAAAAGCTAATCAATTAGCACCATATAGTACCATTTTAGTATTTTAAACATCTATTTACATGCTATCTTAGCTAAATAAGATATTTAAAAAACTCGATAGCAAAATATGCTATCTGAAACGGATATTAGTATAGTCCATTATTAGAATAATTCAAATGGACAGAATAGGATAGTAGTATAAAATTCAGAAAATGTGGAGAGCTTGTCATGAAAAAAAAGAAGAGCATCAAACTTGATAAAGGAACGGTATATCAAAAAATAGAAAACGGAAATTATTATTTCCGCTACCAAATCGAAGGGCAACGTAAGGCTGTCGGCTTAAACACCAAAAATCAAAAAGATGCCATCGAAAAAGCTGAAGCAATGATTCCGTTAATTAAAGCATCAAGCTCTGAAATTGTAGCAGCACATGTCCAGTATGCCAAAGGCTGGACGCACAAGCAGGACAGATTGGAATTATCTCGTCTATGGGATGTATATACGAATCACCCGGATCGGGTTCGTCCGAAGAGCCAGAAAGTTTGGAACACGTACAAAGCATATTTGGATGAATTTATAAGTTGGCTGAGAGATGCTTATCCGGATATTCAATATATGGATGAAATAAGGGACATTGATAAACATGGACAGAAACTTAACACAAGCGCAGTCTCTGAGTACGCAGAATATTTGAAAAAACAGAATTTGGCAGTGGATACCCATAATAAGAAAATTGCCCGCCCTGCACATATTTTTCAAACGCTGTCCAAGTATCTTATTGCGCCTTCGCCGTGGGATAATAAAAAGCTCAGGCGGTCGCATAAAGAAGAATCATGTATAACTGAACACCGGCAACCATTTCCGCCAGACAAGGAACAGGAGATATTCGATGCTGTTAAACCGGAATCCTCGTTGAAGCTTTTGAACAAAGCGGAGATTGAAGTGTTGTTTCACATTCTTAAATATACAGGGCAGCGACAGAAGGACTGTGTTAATCTCTCCTGGAACAAAATAAGCATGGACCGGCATCGTTTGTGGGTTACGCAAGAAAAAACCGGCAAAGATGTTTCTATTCCAATTGCCGAGGAACTGTACGACATGCTGAAGAAAGCGGAAGGCTGGAAGATAAATGATAAAGTACTGCCTAAATCTGCGGAAAGATATGCCAGAAAAGCAAAAGACGGCACAGATACCGGTGTGAACCTGATTAACAAACAGCTTCTGAACGTAATCAAGCATGTAGGACTTGAACCTAGCGTTTCCGTACAAGGTCGTAGCAAGAAAGTTACGATATATGGAGCTCATTCTTTCCGTCACGGCTTCGCATCTCATTGTGCAGAAACCGGAGTGCCGCGAGCGGTTTGCGCCTCCATACTTGGAGCAGATACAAACATTATTGATAATTACTATGTACACATTGGGGAGGATGCTCAGGATAAAGCGATCCAGGCGATCCGTCGAAAACCTAACATTGTTTCAACGGAAGAACGTATAAGTAAAGCTTTGGCACTGATTGATTCCTGCAAAGATAAACCAGAAATCATTCTGCAGATCGAAAAAGTTCTACGGGGGAAATAGGATGTAACAGTACGACCATATGGAGTCATGGCCTTGCGTGTAATTGTCGTAGTGTTAAGAAAAAAGCTGTACCACGCTTTGGTTTCAGGGCCTCTGTATAGTTCCACAGATGGCTAACTTTAGACTAAAATAATGACATTTTATACTCGATCAGCTAAGGTCTTTATGAAATGATTTCGATAAGTTTGTAACTTCATTATTTTTACGAAAAAAGAGAGTTAGTGTCAATAGTAATATCAGCAAATAAACCATTGTAAAATAAAATATTTGCATATAATTTGCAAATTTATTTGTTTGCAGTATATTGTTGTAGGATAAATCAACGGGAGAATGATTATGTTGATAAATTTTACAGTCGGTAATTTTCGCTCGATAAAAGAACCGATAACGCTTTCAATGGAAGCGGTCGGCATTCATGAACTGGAAGAGACTAATACGTTTGTTGCGCTGAAAAAAGAGCGCTTGCTGAAAAGCAACGTTATCTATGGAGCCAATGCCAGCGGCAAAAGCAATTTAGTCAGGGCTGTTTCATTCATGCGTTATTGCCTTGAAACTATGTCTACAGAATTAAAACCGGAAGAGGCTATTCCGATAGAACCATTTCTTTTATCCAAAAATACTGCAACTGAACCGTCATTTTTTGAAGTTGTATTTATTGAAAAAGAGAAACGCTACCGTTACGGTTTTACTCTTGATGCAAAGAAAATCCATGCGGAATGGTTATTTTTGACCAGTGGCAAGGAATTTCCACTTTTCATCCGGGAAAATGAGAATTTGACGACCGTTTCCCCGCAATTTGAAGAAGGAAAAACCTGGACGAAAATGACAAAAAAAACCAATTTACGAATTCGTTCCAATGCCTTGTTTATTTCCTCGCTGGGGCAGCTTTTTGAAGGTGCGCCAGATAAAGAGCTTCACAGCCATAATGTCCGGGAGTGGTTTACTAAAGTCCTTGTTATCCCTGGTCTTTTTGACGCAGACGCAAAAGGATTGACCATTAAAGCGTTGCGCGAACATAATTCCTTTGCCGAGTCGTTAAATGATTTTATTCCAAAATTAGATTTAGGCATCAACAAAATCGCGCCGGTATTCAATGAAGATAATGAAAGCGGATTTGAATATAAGATTCAAACAGAGCATTTAACGGAAGATAACGAAAAATTATTTCTGGATATGGA
Organism: uncultured Lentisphaeria bacterium; assembly: GCA_903831825.1. GTDB lineage: Bacteria > Verrucomicrobiota > Lentisphaeria > Victivallales > Victivallaceae > CAIPAT01. The sequence goes on from CAIKZE010000474.1 coordinate 22,358, forward strand.
GCACAATGAATCAGAAGGAACCAATAAAATATTTTCTATTTCCTCTTTGCTGCTAGGGGTATTGGCCCAAGGCTCTATCCTGTTTTTCGACGAATTTGATGCGCGGCTGCATCCATTGCTGACTCGGCGCTTGCTGGAGTTATTTCATGGAACAAACACGCGGAATGCACAGCTTGTTGTGGTATCGCATGACACCAACTTGTTGAGTCCTAAATTACTCCGAAGGGATCAAATCTGGTTTGCGGAAAAAGAGAAAAATGGCGCAACCAAGTTGACCAGCCTGGCGGAGTTTAAGAAGATCCGTAAAGGGGAATCATACGAGCGGAACTATATTGACGGGCGTTATGGCGCCATTCCGTATCTCGGCGATTTCAGTCATTGGGAGAAATAGCAAAAATGCAAAAACCATGGGAGATCAAAAGAGCCAGGCGGCAATTGAGCGTCAGAGAGCCCAAAGCTAAATTCCTTATCTGTACTGAAGGACAGACTGAGAAGTTGTATTTTACAGATTTCCGCCTTACTTCTGCAAAGATTACGGCACTTGCAGGCGATGCCTTGAGTCTGGTCAAAGAAGCGGCGGCATTTAAAAAGCGACTGGCTGGGGTTGGCGATAAATTTAATCAGTACTGGGTGGTCTTTGACAAGGATGAAAATTCTCAGGAACGGATTGCTCAGGCGATTAAGCTGGCGGAAGAAAGCGGTTTTCACTGGGCTTTTTCTAATCCATGTTTTGAAATATGGTATCTGTTTCACTTTATAAAGATGCGCAGTGCCACAACTGCTCAGGAGTTAAAAACCAGACATTTGCCGCAAGCAGGCCGTATTCCGGAATATCATGAAACCTTGTCAGGAGTATACGCTCTATTAAAAGACAGACAAGCAGACGCAATTGATCACGCCAAAACAATTATTGAAGAAACTGAAAACTGGCGAAATAAGCTTGCATCGGCCAACCCGTCAACTAATGTGCATGAGTTGGCGGAACAGATTAACAAGTATCTGTGAATCATGAATTTGAGTGATGCCTAGACCGGTCAAACTCCAGTCTATTCGTTATCTGAGAGCGTTTCTAACCACCAGTTCATAAGTTCATCACGGACGAGGAGTATCTTTCTTGCCCCGTCATGTCGAAAACATGATTTGGGTGGTTTTTGCGATTCCGGAAGAGTTTTACTGGACCGTCTGTTTTGTAGGGTTGTCCACTTCATGGCATTTCCGGTCAGTCTATCAAGCTCGGTTGCGGCGAAGATGGCCGGGATTGATTTTTTTAATTCTTCAAAAAGCTTTTGATTTTTCATGATCTTACCTCATTTTTAGATTGAATAAATGTAACGAATTATTAAATCTCCAAGGTAATGCTGTTGGCAAGGTTTTTTTATTCCTTGTAGCAAAATAAAGTGCAATCAAAGTCGGGAGTTTTCAGCTCCATTTACTGTTCAACGTGTTACGAACAGAATGTAGATAAGTAGCTTAATATCAATATTCCTTAATCAAACATGGCAATTTATGAGTCTTGACCTTGGCGTTGCATTCAGGACAGACAGTCGGCAATTCGCGCTTCGCTTTAACTACAATGTCCGATGAAATTACGCCAGGAGCATACCATACGGTACCGCTGAATACATGGTACAACTTCTGCCAGCTACACTTTTTACATTCAATACGATAGGTTGCATTTGTATCTTTCCTGAAAAGATTGAATGAAAATGGCAGGCGACGCCCCCATATATTGTGCATGATGTTGAACTCCTTGCTAGTTGTTTTCAGCTTCTTTATAAGCGGTTACGATGCCGTTGACAATTACATAGTTTCCAATTAGAATGGATGCCGCTACGAATACGATCCCAACGATCATCAATGCTTTCATTTTACAATTCTCCTTTACTTTTTCTACTCGTTAATGACAAAAAGAAGAAGATCATGCGACCCTCTTCTCTCTTTGTGCTAAGCTCAGTGCCTGAACGCACCAAGCAGGATGCCTATTCCGGCTGTCACTGCGCCGATGCCTATTCCCCATGCCGCATAGGTTTTGGCGTTGGTATAGACGATCTGGCTCTGCGTTACTCCAAGATTAGCATCCCTGACCGCTTGGGTGTATGCCTCTGCGGCGGCGACTGCCTGTGCAGCTTTTTCCTGTGCGGCTTTTGCATCGAGTTCATCCTGGGTCAGAATGAGCGGTACGGCTTCTGTTGACGCGGTTGCTGCGGGGACGGCGGTTTTATTTTCATCCATGATAGTTATCCTTGCGAGTATCTCGCATTTTTGTTATTGAGCAGCCATAAACCATTTAAGGCTGCTTATTCACTTCATCATATATGTCCCAAATCAGATGGTCTACGCCATTGCATTATTGCTCACCGGTTAAAAGTTGCATTGCATCTCCCGCATCTGTACTGAGCAATCACATGTTTATCAATATGCCTGCCAACATAGTTGCCAATCGTCGCACCAGTAAAAAATCCAGCCAGTGCACCGGCCAAACCGCCGACCGTAGCTCCAATGGCGGTGCCAATACCAGGAATAATGGAACCTATACCGCCGCCTATAGCGGCTCCGGTATAAATTCCCGCGCTTCTGCCGAAGTATCCGGCGACTCCGCCCACGCTGCCGCCAATGGCAGTGCCGATTTTCTGACCGGTAGAAGTCAAATACACATTTTCAATATTGCCGCATTTCGGGCATATGATCCTTTCCATTTTCCCTCCTTGCTTTATGTTTTAGAATTAAAGAAGGGCTGTGCCATTCACTGCCCTCCGCTCCATTCCCTTGTTGCTTGGCTCATCCGAACATGGCCTCGGCGATGTTCACCTGTTCCGGATCGTCTATCCGGTCCAGTTTCGTATGTTTCCATTCGTTTCGTTCGCGGAGGCATCGAATGTCCCGCTGCCAGACGCTTTCCTGGCTGGAATCGACGAGGATGGCATCGCCCATGAACTTTCTGATGGCTTCGCCGATTTCCCGTTTGAGCTGGACTATCCTGGCAGAAGAGATTTTTAGCAGTCTGGCGATGTCACCGGTAGTGAAGCCGAGCATCAGTTTTTCCACTATTTTGCGTTTCCTGGCGTCAAGGGTTTTAACGAAGGCAGCCCAGTCAATCTGCCGGAGCACTTTAGCAGAAATATCTTCGGTCCTGGCGGCGATCATATCTCCGACGGTAAAATCTTCATCCTCCCCGCCGACCGGAGCCTGCATTGAGCAGACGGAGCCTTCATTATCCATCAGATAACCGGGGTTCATCACATCGGTGCGGCTGTCACCGTAGGAGCGTCTGCCGGACTTGGTCCGCTGGATGCTGTAGTACGCGATGCTGCTGGGTATCGGCTTCTTACCTGATTTCTCCATTGCATCTATCATCGCCGCCGCTGTGGCTGTGGTGTCCTGGACTAATTCCTGATAGTCTTCGGAGCCCATTGGTTTTGCTTTCCTGGGAATGGTGTTCCGGATGATCGGGTAGATTTGCATTTCGAGTATTAGTGCTGCTGCTGGACTCATGTGTCACCTTCCTTGGTTATTTTGTGGGTTAAAAATGAAAAAGCTCCTGGAAGCGCATTGTGCGCTTCCAGGAGCTTGATATGTGATCGGCGATTAAGCCGGAATGGTTATTTCTGGAGAGTTATATTGAAGTCATTTTGGCGTGTATTATTGCCGGAGATACTGGGTATGTTCACGTCAGGAACGCTTCATTTTCGACGTTCAAGGCAATGTTGCTGAATGAGGTTTTAAGCAGTATTTTCATCTGTCAGAACAAGAAAAAATGCATTCTATTATTACTGTAATATAGTCTTGATTTTTTTTGATCTACAGACAGAACTATCGCCAATATTCAGATCAGGTTGAATACGTCTCGATTCACCCGTTCCGCAGTTGGTCAGCCGTATTCCCCGTTACAATCGCAAAAATGGGGAAGCGCATCGCGCCAGTGATTATTCATCGAGCAACTGGTGACACGATAGCTGTCGGCATTCGTGAGCTTTTAAAATTTAAAATTTATTGCTATTTTTCAAAAATGGGTATTGACTTTTAAACATACCGTAGGGTATACTCTATTTAAGGAACAAACATTTTGGAGCGTTTATGCGACAGCCGGTAAAAATGATGGAAGTTTATCAAAAGCTGAAGAAAGCTATTGAAGACGGCGTTTATCCTGGTGGTTTTTTTCTACCGCGAGAAGTAATTTTGGCCCAGAAATTGGGGATCTCGCGAGATACTTTACGCGCAGTCCTGACAAAATTGTCAGATGAAAAGCTTATTGAACGCATGTGTCCAAAAGGAACGATAGTTTGCAACAGTCCTGGCAAAATTCAGCAGCCATTGAGTTTTCTACTACCCTGTGCTAATTTCCTTGCCGAGGGTTGTTCGTATGTTGAGTCGTGGACTTCCCGCCGGATACATTTCGGGTTGTCACAAATTGCGTTTGATAATGATTACCGGGTGGAAACAGTGCCAGTATCTCCGACTAATAACGAACATGAGATTGACTTGCGGAAATTGGATTTTGTCAATGCGAACAGTATGCTGGTTGTGAATGGCGACTGGTTCCGGGATTTGTTCCCGTTGCTGCTGGAACGCGGTTGCCGGATGGTGTTTGTTTACTCACATCTTTCTCGCCGGAAAGCTGACGAGGATTTTATAAACAGATGTTTCAGAATTAAAATTAACTCTTCCGGAGCAGCGGAATCGATGGTGGAGTATTTTTTCAGGCATGGTTGTCGCCGCATAGCGCTGTTTCATCGTTTTATATCAGAACCGGAACATCCGACCATGGGGGGCTACCTGTCCGGATTAAGAAAATGCGGACTGACGTTTACCGCATGGCGTGAACCAGCCACAGAACAACTGACACAGAGAAGCTTAAAAATCCAATTGAGAGATTTTTATGAAAAATCCGGCGGTTTTGACAGCCTGATTGTAGATCCAGTATCCGCCAAGGAGTTGCTGTGGCATCGCAATTTGTATGATATCGGGCTGTCTGAGGATATAAAAATAATAATTTCGAATGATTTTGCGAATAATCCGGATACATCATCACTGAGCAGCATGATTTTTCCATACGAAGAAATTGGCCGGATTGCAGCGCGACATCTGCTATCCCCTGATTTTTCACCGGGCGAACAACTGATCAACGGCAGACTTATTGAACATAAAGCGACTTTTGCGCAAGAATCTAATTTAGCTTTAGTATAAACCTAAAATAACAACAAAGGAAGAATGAAAAAACATAAAAAGATGAAAGTCGAATTTATCATAAATCAATAAAAAAGGAAAAAGAAATCATGAAAAGCCGCAAGAATAATTTCACGCTTATCGAACTCCTGATTGTGATAGCTATCATCGCAATTTTGGCAGCTATGCTTTTGCCGGCCTTGAATAAGGCCAAGGAGATAGCGAAAAACGCTACATGCCAAAATAACCTTAAATCACTGGTTAGCGGATGCTTGATGTATGCGCTTGACAATCAAGACTTCTTAATGCCCGGTAATACTGGCTATATCAACCCCGCTGATACCAATCCGAGCTGGTATCCGTATCTGATGCAAAGTTATGTAGGCATTAAAGGTATAGGATCCGGTTCCTGGGGAGCATTCCCGCAGAAGCTGTGGCAAGCCAATAGCAACTCTGTTTTTGAATGTCCGTCTAACCGCGCCAAGGGTGCGGGAATGGGTACTGTCGGAGGAATTTATTACACTGTGGAAACACATTACGGCATGCCGCAATATGGAGTTGGTGGACAAAATCATCCTACTGTGCCTGTAAAATATGGCAAGATAACCCAGATCAATAAAACCTCACAGAAATTATATTTGGCAGAAAGTCATTCAACTGGCTGGGCAGGGTATGCAGTATTCGGCAATAATTGTTACCTGCCTACTTCCGGCACACCGAGTATTGATTATACCAGGCACAGCAGTTCGCCGCTATCTAATAACGCTAATGCGAATATGGCTTTCTGTGACGGACACGTTGCAAACCGGACAGGGGCGGATATAGGCAATCAAATCGTTATTGAGGGAGGAAGCAGTTCTAATGATTGGTCGAATTCTGTATTTGTTGGCAGTAAATAATTAATGAACTATCTCGATGCAAGCATACGAGGTATCGGGATTTTGTCCGCGTTACGGACGACCAGCAATTTCGTTGCTGGACCAAGACCCGGTAAACCGGGTAATACTTTTAGGCGACCCAAGGGCCGGGGAATTTACCTCACTCTGATTAAAAAGAAAGGATAGATTTTATGAATGGTTTAAAGTATCTAGGATTGGTGGCGATAGCGGTATTGAGTTATACAAATATCAACGCGGAAATGGTCATAAATCCTGACGACAATACATTGTGGATGGAAAACGGCAAGGGAATTAAGAACGAGGGTTCCGAATCCAGCGAGGATAACTGGAAGACAGGCTTGAAGTTGCTGCCGGATCCTGCCGGAGAGGGGTTTATTATAAACTCGAATTCTGATGTGGATAAGCTATATGCTACCGGGCGTTACGTCAAAGCATCGCCGGACTATCCGTGGATGGTGTGGGAGGTTACCGCAGTTGCGCCAATTCCCGGCAAATATCTCGGACTGTCCATGCAACTGGCGGTTAAAGACAGTCCGTATTCTGAGTTAGCCGGCAATATTCCGACCGGAATCTTTGTAAGAAACGTTAATGACCGCGGCGGCGTGACCCAGGAAAGCAGTGTCTATCTGTCCATTTATGCTTATAATTCCAAGATAAACGTCAAATATATCAAACTGGTGAAGAAACCGGATTATTATGTGGAAATGAAGTCGGACACGGCGGCTCAGAAACAGAAGATTGAGCTGGGCGACAATGTTATATTCAAAGTCTATTTGAAGGAATCGGCAGAAGATGTATCGCTGCGTTTTCATCATGTCTATGTTTTGGCCCAGCTAAACGTCAATGGCGAACAGGCGGTACAGTTGAAATCGGAAGACGGTTCGGATGGTAAAGTATGGAGCGCGACAGTTCCGCTGAAATCTATTTCCGGGAATTCTAAATTGCTCAAGCCGGGTGAATTGCTGATTAAAACCGTCATTCTTGGCGGACAGGTTAAAGTTCCGGTTTGGGGCACCAATACTTATCCGATTGAGCTTGGCAAGAAATAACACTATACAGGGTAATTTAAAAATGCGCAAATTTATTTTAGCGGCGGTTTTGCTGTCCGCAATAGGGTTTTCCATGTCCGGTCAGACGATTAAAGTCTTGCCGATCAGCGATAAAATCACGCTGGATGGGCAACTGACGGAGGACGCCTGGACCAAAGCCGCGGACAGCGGACCGTTCACTTTTTTGCAATCATACAAAGGCTCTCCAACCGTCGTGACCGATTTCAAGGTGCTGGCCGACGATGATGCCTTGTATGTCGGTATTACCTGTCGCGAACCGCTGATGGATAAACTGAGAATGGTGTCTTCTGACCGCGAAAGCACGGTTTTCCAGGACGACTGCGTCGAGATTTTTATTGACCCGACCAACAACCGTGTTAATTACTATCATTTTGCGCTTTCGGCCAATAACGCGCAATTCAATATTTACAAGATTGAGGGTGGAGCCAATTCTAACCTTTATGGCGGATTCTGGGAATCGGCGGTATTCAGGGGCAAGGATTTCTGGTCTGCGGAAATTCGCATACCTTACCGGTCATTTTTTTACACTTCGTCTGCGGATTTCAAGAACGAATGGGCGTTTAATGTCGGTCGCGAACGTCAAACCGCATTTGAAATATCCGCCTGGGCAAAGATGAAAACAAGTTTTCACGCGCCGGTACTATTCGGCACACTGACAGGCTTACCCGCTAAAAAGACATCGGAAGACTTAAAAATAGATGTGGTCAGTTGTGACAATCTGGCGCAAAGCGGCGATGGTTATACTGGCGAACTGCAAATGTTGATTGAAGCATCGAAAGAAGCTGCCGGGAAATACCGTCTGGAATTGGACTCCGCGGAGTTAAACAATTACAGCGCAGAGGTAAATATTTTGCCAGGCAAAAGTACCATCACCTTAAAAAATGTCAAAATAAAATCACCGGGAAAATTTTCCGTGCCATGCAAGCTGATTCGCGGCGATAAGGCGTTCGGGCGTTATTATCCGGTATCCCTGAAATATGCTCCGGTGGAATTTGTATTCAGCGAACCGTTTTACAAAAATTGCTTTTACCCTGGTCAGCAGCATAATAAAATCATTGGAACAGCAAAAGTCAATCTGTCCCAGAAAATACTTAAAAATTGCAAGGCCATAATTGAAGTCAATGGTGCCGGGCTTGCCGGGCAGATGGAATGCCAGATAGCAGGCACTGATGTTAATTTTGAACTGGACGCGACGAAGATGATTCCTGGTAAAGCCGTAATAACAATTAAAGTTGCTTCCGCCGATAACAAAGTTATCGCCGGTGAAACATCTGAAGTGAGGATGCTTGAATCGCACAGAACGACTGTGGCTTGGGTAGATCGCGGCCATAATCTGGTGGTTGACGGCAAACCGGTCTTCCTGATCGGTTGGCTTGGCGGTGCCAACAATAATTATTTCGCATCAAAATCTTATCTGGAAAAATATCCGACAACCAAAGACAAATGCTCTGTTTTGGTCGAAGGCGATATCGTGGGATTGGAGCCTGAACGGCTTGCTCCGGAATTCAAATCTGAAATCTATAAGGACATCAAACCGTCTCCCCAGGTATTCGAAAAAATCAAAAAAGAAATTGCAGCGAACCGAAACAAAAATTTCTGGTTTTATTATTTGTGCGACGAACCCGAATGCCGGGGGCTTTCGGCGATTTACCTGAAATACATTTACGATTATGTCAAAGAACTCGACCCGTACCACCCTGTAGCGATTACCTCGCGCGAACCGAAAGTTTTTATAGATGCTTGTGATATCATCACTTCGCATTTTTACCTAAATCCGCGACTGAATCAAAATTTCAAACGCAATTCCGTGAGTGTGGGGACTTGTCGTAACGGCTGGAAATCCGCCCAGGAAGCAATTAAAGGCCGTTCGGCAGTATTCATGATATGCCCGCAAGCTTTTAATTACGGAATGCACGATATTTTTGCTGATAACCCGAACTTTGATGAAACCAATGCGACGGTTTGGGATGGCATTGTGCATGGGGCCAAAGGTTGTGTGCCGTTCATGTATTCCATGTACACTTCCGGCATCGGCATGCACTATGCTTTCGATTCGATTTATGAGTCGTTGGCAGCACTGTCCGACATGTTGACAGCGCCGGAACCGATGCTGCCGGTAAAAGTCGAGTGCGCCTCCGGGATGGTCGGTGCCATGCTGAAAGTTGTCGGGGGAAAAGCGTTGCTGATTGTTGTAAATACGGACAATAAACCGGCTAAAATTACGGTTGCCGACGACGCGCTGAAACAATTCGACAAGTTGTTTACATTCCGTGATTTGTCTACGGTAATGCCGGTTGATGGCAAGCTGGAATTCAATCTGGCCCCGCTGGAAGTAAAAATTATTACCAGTCCCAAAATGGACAAAGGCTTGACAACCATGCCGCAACTCCGGGAAAAACTTGCCGCCGCTGAAAAAGCGCTGGCCAAGCCAGGGAACATCCTGTTCGGACGCGGACGTGAAATCGACTGTACCTGGAGTCCTGAGCAACCTACAGATTTTTATTCAATTCCCATTTCGCTGACCGACGGCATTACCGATGTTTTTGGATGGCGGCAGAGGCCTGATGAAAAGATTGGCTGGGTGGAAATGGCATTCCCCACTTTTGTTCCGAAATTCTCCCGTGCGGTTATTTACGGCTATCCGCTGGACGGCATGGAATTTCTGATCTGGAAAGACGGGAAATGGCTGAAACTGGAACCTGTGTCCGTTAAACGGGAAAAATATTCTGTTGACATGGATTTCGGTAAACAGTACAAAACTATTAAAATCAAAATTGTACTTCCGAATACCAGAGGCAACGGTGAATTGTACGAAGTTGAATTATACTGAAAAAACATGAAATGATTAATGGCAAAAACAATGATTAATGGTAAAAACGACAAACCATAGTCTTAACAAAAGGATGTCAAAATGAAAGAACTTAGGAGTCAAACCGCCAAATGTGAAGAGAATCGATTTTTTTTCAGGTTGAATAATTTTTCAAGACTAAACTTTTATAAGAACTTGAACATTTCTATTGGCATAATCATCATGCTGGTTGCGGCATCTACTTTTGCCGCGCCTAAAGAACATTTCTTTGACTGGGAGTTGCGGAACCTTTCGCCCGGAGTAAGCTTAAACCCGTATTATAACAATTGTCCCCTTCCCGGACATGATTACGCGGCCGGTCATCAGTACAATCGGGACACGTTTACTGCCCTTTACAATAATATGTACCAAATGGCTATGACGCTGGCCAATGATACCGGGCCGGCTCACGGCACAACAGATAGCAACGCATTGCTAACGGTTATGGGGTATGTGGAGCGTCTTGATTATGTTTTCGCAGACTTTGAGGGTGACGTCCCGCCTGTTCGTATAAACGCAGATGATGTTGACCTGATGGTCTCTCAGGTGCGCAATAGCGCAAACCCGAGCTGCCGTGCCGCCTATGTTGGCAACTATAACTGGTATTCAGGCGTAGAAGATCAGGCGTATATCTGGCCGCAGGACACCGACAGAACGTACTACGATACCCTTTATACGAATAGCGGCTTGAACTGTGCAATGCCGGTTTGTTATCCTAACGAAACGCATTGCGTTCATACGTGGACATATATATGGGCCAATTTTATTTGTCCCAATGCCAGGTCGGCCATCTTCTGGGCCCCCTTGGAACACTATAGCGTGGCTAAACGCAATCTCCTCAGCGGTCACCGAATCATTCCGTGGATCGCCGGGTGGATTCCTTATGAAGATTCTAATGCTTATGATTGTTCGCCCCCTTCCCGGTCAGATTGTCGGGCCTTGATACAACATCTTAGGTTAAGAGGTGCGGATGGTTACTATAATCTATGTGGCAACTGGAACCCAAATTACACTGATAATGATGATTATCGGATGGATATGAGGGATGCCTGGAAAACGCTTGACGATAACGCGACGAACATTGGAGTAAAAAGCATTATTAACCTGGCAACGGACAAAGTAGCGGGTATTCAATGGTCTGGCGTCAGAAACGGAAACGATGTCAAAATCTTGATCAGTAATCTCGGCAATGTTTCACAGAGTGTGAATTATCCGTCCATTTTTGGCCTTCCGGCTGCATCGCCTGCTGTCGCTCCGGGACAGCATGTTTTTTATGATTATACAATCAGCAATCTGGTTAAGAACCCTGGATTTGAACCGGGCGCGACCGGATGGTACCTGTGCGCCGGCGCAACATGGCAGAGTACAGGAGGAGTCGAAAACTCGCCCTGCATAAAAATGCAAGGCGGCTACTATTCGTTCATTTCATC